>NZ_JAVDWS010000011.1:0-189161 GCF_031457395.1 Algoriphagus sp. 4150 | reverse complement strand
TGCCCAACTCAGAGATCCTATGCCCCTTGTTTTTTTTTCTTTTTGTCGTTTCATAGTAGTTTACTTTGTGTAAACTCAATTCAGGACGAGTCAAAGTAGCTGGTAGGACAAGAATCAAGAAACAAGAGTCATTATTCGTCATTGCGATAAGCGAGGTACGAACGAAGAAGCAATCTCATTTATTAAAGCAATAAGTATCAAGAACCAAGATCCTAGAGGCAAGAAGTAAGAGACTAGAAAGTTGAGTCGATGATAATCTGAAATTACTGGTATATTCAGTATTAATCCTGTGCTCAATTTTAACCTATTAACCTTTAACCCTTAATCTATAATCCTTACAGTAACAAGAGACAAGGGCCATGTTTAGTCATCGGTATAAGTGAGGGTTGCCTGATTCAATCAGATTTGTAGTGGGCTTAACTGAGCAATTAATGTATTGTTTTTAGGCTCCAAGAATTGCCTTGAAAGAATCGAAATCCTGAATCGTCTCTTTTGCTCCGATCATTTCACCTAAAATACGGTAAATATCAGCAGGCTTTTTGCCCTCTTTTCTAAGAAATTGAATAGAAGTAGCCCCTTCGGATTTAGATAGTTTTTTGTTTTTCGGACCTTTCAATAAGGTGTGGTGGTGAAATGTCGCTTCTTGAAAGGATACGAGATCAAGTCCCTTGGCTACTATTTGCTGGTCTAAAGTTGATCCCAACAAGTCATTTCCTCTCACGATCAGGTCCACGCTATAGTGTATGTCGTCCAGTACAGAGGTAAGCTGATAGGCTGGAAGTTTATCTTTTTTTCTAACTATAAAAAAGGCAGAATCTTCCGGCAGGACATAGGATTTCACTCCTTCTGAGTAGGTTTTGACTTTGATGAAATCCGTATCGAAAGTATCCATACGCCAGCAAGTTTCATTTCTTTCCAGTGGAATATTCCTGACTTGGCAATGCCCCAAATAATAACCGGAAGAATCCATTTGTTGGATTTTCTTGCGAGTGCAATCACAGGCAAAGACTAATTTTCTCTCTCTGATTTTCTCTAATGCTTCCAGATAAATACTCATTCTATGAATCTGAGACCATTCTTTTTTAAATTCCTCAACGGTTTTTGGCCCATGGTCATAGCCGATTTCCATGAAGTCCAGCGTATCAAAAATATCCTGTACGTATTCAGTTCTGTAGCGGTCACGGTCTAGGTCATCAATCCGTAGAAGAATTTTGGCACCGGTATTTTCAGCAAGAATTTTAGTGATCAAAAAAGAATAGAGGTTTCCCAAATGCAAAAATCCACTTGGGGTAGGGGCAAATCGTGTAAGCTTGAAATCCATCCGGCGAAATTAACTAGATTCGGATGATTAAAAATCATGAATTGGCAAACGTTACAATTTCATTTCAGATCATATTATCTTCTTTTACCACAACACCAATTTCAATCCTGCGATGAGCTTGTCAGACCATGTCCAGATGAACCATGGATTGTTTTGGGACAGGTATCATTGCGTATAGTCATATTTTTTGTTTTATGATTATCCACTTTTCTACCAGCAAGGGAAGAAAGGTGTCATAATATTCAGAAAATACTAAAGGAAGTCTACTTCGGTCTTCCGTCACTCGTGCTGAGCGTAGTCGAAGTATCGGTCTTCCTGCCAGTAAAGCATGAAAAATACGGCTACTGGCATCATTACAGTTATACATGTTTCGTTTTTACTTTTCGGTCTTAAGCTTCTTTAACTTTCTGAAATTTAATACCTAAGTAAAGCCTGCTTATTTTTGGACTTTATGAAAGTTAGGTTACTGCTCATTATATACTTTGCATTTCTTCCGGCGTTGTTGGCTCAGAGATCATATTCGGGGAACGTGTTGGATGCCACTGATAAGCGATATCTGGAAGGTGTCTCGGTAGAAGTGGTGGGTACTGACCAGCTACAAACTACCAATATCAGGGGTTACTTTTCGGTCAAGGGAAAACATGGAGATACGCTACGTGTATCTTTTCCGGGATTTATAGAGCAGAAGATGGTGCTGGGTGAAGAAACTTTTCTTACGTTTCAGATTCAGGATAGAGCGAGGTTACTGCCTACGTTTGAAGTGAAATCAGATCCATATACTTTTCGCTTCAAAGACGGGAAGCTGGTGTTGATAGATCCTGATGAAGAAACATCCCCTTCCAAAAAAGGCGGAATCAGTGCCGGTTATCTGGATTCTCCAAACGGTGGTGTGGCCATAGCCGGTGTATTGTCATCGCTGACCAAAAGAGCCAAGCAAGAGCGGGAATACCAAAAAAAGCAAGAATGGATGAGAAGGAGAGCGGGTTATTACGAAGTGGTTGAATCAGATTCAGTACGTCAGAATTTTATGGTGAAGTATCAGCTAAAACGTTCAGATTGGGATAGAATAATTATCCGGTTCAATGAAGGAAGTAGCCACCATGAATTTCTTGATTGGAGCAAAGAGCGGGTTTATGAGACTCTAAGTGAGTTTATCCATCGAGAGAGTCAATGGATTGATTAGACTTTCCTTTTGAACGACCAAGTCACATAGAAGCGTGCCACTTCTTCATTCTGCGGATTTTTCCCACTTGAAACCATCGTCAACTTTCCTGTATCATTTGGCTTGAGAGATGAGAGTAACTCATGAAGCTCTTGCCCCTGATTGCAGGAAAACGTGATTTTTTGATTGGCTTTTTTATAATATTCCGCCCTAAAATCCACCACAAGCATCGAGTATTTACCCAACCCACTTATTGCCAGTTGACACAGTGCGCCTGTACTCAACTCAGCTGCTCCTGCCATAGCTGCAAAATAAATAGACTTGAATGGATTCTGAGTCCTCCAGGAATAAGGGATGGTTACCTCGCATTTCTCAGCTCCCAGCTCCTTGATACGGAATTTCCAGAATACCGCAGAAGGGAGCTTGACCAGCATGCCAAACCAAAAATAGAACGGATTGCTCATCTTTTTTTGATAAGCTAAAGATGCTGGATTTAAAGGGGTTAGGGTTTCTTTAGTGTTCATATATTCTCTAATTGAACTCTTAAACTAGTGAAAATTGATTTATGGTATTTAATTTGGGACTTTGGGACTATGATGAAAAACTAACAACATGAAAAAGATAGCAATTTTATTTTGCGCCGGGCTAATGGTTTATTCCTGCGCCAAAGTACCCTTGACAGGAAGGAGCCAACTGTCCTTGGTGTCGAATGAGGAAATTCAGCCTTTGGTGAATGAGCAGTATGGTCAAGTCTTAAAAGAAGACAAAGTGTTGACCAACACACCGGATGGACAGAAAGTACTCAAAGTGGGTAAGCGCATGGCAACCGCAGTAGAAAACTATTTGGTATCAAAAGGCTATAAGGAATTGGCCGGTTCATTTAATTGGGAGTTTAACCTGCTCGAAAGCGATCAGGTGAATGCTTGGTGTATGCCGGGCGGGAAGGTAGCATTTTACACAGGTATAATGCCTCTTACCCAGACCGAAACCGGTATAGCTGTGGTGATGGGACATGAAATAGCCCACGCAGTGGCCTCTCATTCGGCAGAACGTATGTCAAACGGTATGGTCACCAACATGGGAGTAAGTGTATTGTCTACAGCCATGGGGCAAAACCCGACTTTGACTCAATCTCTTTTCTTGCAGTCTGTAGGGATAGGAAGTCAGCTTGGGATGTTGAAATTTTCCAGAAAACATGAGTTGGAAGCAGATGAAATGGGATTGATTTTTATGGCTATTGCCGGATATGATCCTCAGGAGGCACCGATTTTCTGGCAAAGAATGCTGGAGAAAGAAAATGGTGCAGCACCACCGCAGTTTCTTTCCACACACCCGGCTTCCCAGACCAGAATAGACAAACTGAATAAACTTATGCCGGAAGCCATGGCATACTATAAAAAGTAAAAATTGACCAGGAATTCCAAAAGTAAAGAGGCTGCCCAAATTTAAGGCAGCCTTTTTACTTTATAAGCTTACTAAGCTGCGAAAAATTGGAGGGGGTACAGCTCAAGAAAGGAGGTTAACTGATTTTTGCAGTATGAGTGGGGAATTCATTTTTCATTTCCTTGAAGCCGTTCAGGCGTATTGGGAATTTGATTGATAAGTGTATTTATGCCATTGGAGTCTTTGTGAATTTCAAAGGCATCATAAAGTTCTCCCAAAGCAGTGTAAGCTTTGAAGCTCAGCACATCCTCTTTTAGGTTGACCCACTGATAGGTCTGTGTACCGTAGGCTTTTCGATCCATCCAGTCATCGGCTTCTAAGTCATACATTTTGGGACCGGCTATAGATACCACATATACGGTTCCTTTTTCATAATCATATTGCCCCCGGCTTCGTATGCTCTTCCCCGTGCATAGGCGTGATCGTGCCCCTGTATAGCTAGGTCAACCTTGAATTCCTGTAGTATCGGCCGGATATATTCTATCATCTTGTCATGATATCGATCAGGAGCCGTAGCATATACAGGATAGTGGAAGGTGATTACAGTCCATTTTCGAGGATTATTGGTTAGAATATCTCTAAGCCAATCCATTTGCGCTTTCCTATACGCGGGGGACTCATCGATTTGCTCACCATCCAAAGAGATGATTTTGAGTTCTGGATAATTCACCTCATAGGTAGTCTCTTCCAAGCCCTTTGGGCCGTTGCTAGGGAGATTGAATTGTGCATTCCAGTGAGGGGTAAGTGTAGCCGGATTTTTGGAGAATTCATGATTGCCTGGTGTCATCATGGACGGAATAGTGGCGTGAATCCACTGCCCGGATGCAAACCATTCGCCCCATTCGAAGTCAGCACTCTCATGGTTGATCAGATCCCCGGCATAGACAGTGAAGTCCATTTTGGGTAAGTTGATTATCGCTTCGCGAAAAACTCTGCTGAACATGGATACTACTTCATTTTGGACATCGCCGAAGTAAAGGAAGTTTACCTCTTTATCGTCGTCTGGAATGGCGAATTGAAACCATTCACTCCAATTATCTTCATTGCCCACCCTATAAACGTACTGTTGTCCGGCTTTTAGTCCGGTCAATTTCACCTGATGGTAATTCGCATGGATTGTCGGTTCATCATCCTGCTGGGATACCAGCAGTTCAGTGATGGCTTGAATAGCCTGCGCTGACTGCCTGAATTCAGGTCCGGGTGTAGCCATGGCAAATTCCGCATTTGAAATATGCTGAGAGGTATCTGTTCTCCAATTTATTCCGATTTCCTCCAATGGGTCTGCTGAAAGATTCAGTATAATTCTATCAGGTTTGGCGCTTGGGAGGAGATGGGAATTGGGATGGTTTTTGGGTAAGCTCTGAGAAAATGAGCAGATAGGAAATGAGAAAAATGTGATAAAAATTACTTGTTTTATTGTTTTTAAGTTGCTCATTATTATCTGTTTAATAGATTGTTTCAAAGTTTTACTTAGGTTTTCCTGTGTTATTTTTACTAGACCGTTTCATAAGTTATACTGCGATAGTCAGCTTTCGGGCTAGTGTTTCCTTAAATTAACTTTATATAAAGATGAAGTTGTTTCTTACACACTTCAACAGTTTCAGAAGAGAGGTGATCCGGAGTGGCCAGCACTATTTTCGATGATAAAAGCAGCAAGTTCTGCCACGGATGCCATGGTGGAATTTAGCCATATAAGCTTGTTCATCTTGATAACAGGTTCTATGCTTACGGGGCTTTCCAAAAGAGTCCGTACTATACGACTTACTGGCTCACCTGACGTGTGGGCTGCAGAAAATAGCATCGATGATGATCGACTTACTCAATAGTGGAAATAAAAAATGCTAAATTTCCTGTAGTGTTAGGTCAGAAGACAGTACACTATACCTAGAAAGTCAACTATGGCAGAGAATAACAATACGATAAACTTACTCCTTGACAAGCTGCAGGTAATTCTCCAAAGGCAGGACAACTTTGAGAGGGAGATAGAAAATTTGAAGCTGGAAATAAACAGACTGAAAACCGGTGGGCAGGGGAGAATTGTGGAAAAGGAGGTGCTATCACAGGATAGCCCCACTTCAAAGACGGAACTTAAAACAGAGAATGTAACGGCTCTCAATCAGCCTTACCCACAGCAGATAAAACAGGTGGCTCCAACACCGGGATTTGCCCCAGCGCCTACCCTGGTACCTAAACCTTCAAAAGCGAAATCAGATCTAGAGAAGTTTATTGGCGAGAACCTGATTAATAAAATCGGAATTGTAATTACTGTAATTGGCGTAGCCATAGGTGCAAAATATTCCATAGAAAATGAACTGATAAGCCCACTGACAAGAATCATTTTAGGTTATTTATCCGGCTTGGGGTTAATGGGATTTGGTATCAAATTAAAGAGCAAGTATGAAAATTACAGTGCCGTCCTTGTAAGTGGGGCAATGGCAATAATGTATTTTATTACCTATTCTGCATATGCTTTCTATGGGTTGTTTCCCCAGGTTTTCACCTTCGCACTGATGGTGGTTTTTACCGCATTTACCGTGCTGGCTGCCTTATCTTACAAAAACCAACTAATTGCACATATAGGACTGGTGGGTGCGTATGCTGTACCGTTTTTGTTGAGCGAAGGCTCAGGGAAAGTTGCATTTCTCTTTTCCTACATGGCAATTATCAATATAGGAATACTTGTAATTGCGTTTAAAAAGTACTGGAAACCACTTTACTATTCAGCTTTCGGGCTCACTTGGCTCATGTATTTTGTATGGTATTTCTTTACATATCAGGCAAGTGTGCATTTTACTTTGGCCCTGTCATTTCTTACGGTATTTTTTGTCATATTCTACCTGACGTTCCTTGCCTATAAATTATTTCAAAAAGAAAAGTTTGAATTCGACGATATTTTATTGCTGCTTGGGAATTCCCTGATTTTCTATGGAATAGGCTATTCCATTCTTGATAACCATGCGGTAGGGGAGCAATTGCTGGGAGTATTTACCCTTTGCAATGCCATAGTACACTTCATAGTAAGTGTAGTGATTTACCGTCAGAAAACCACTGACAGGAACTTGCTCAATCTGGTTTCAGGTCTTGTATTGGTCTTTATTACTATTGCTATTCCTGTACAACTGGATGGAAATTGGGTCACATTGCTCTGGGTGGGAGAAGCTGCATTGCTGTTTTGGATCGGCAGAACAAAAAATGTTCCAGGGTATGAAAAATTGTCCTACCCTGTAATGGTGCTGGCATTTTTAAGTATATGTCACGATTGGATGTATGTTTATGATACTTACATTCCTGAAAATCCCCAATCCAGAATAACCCCACTAATCAACGTGAATTTTTTAACCTCACTGTTGTTTATTGCGGCTTTTGGGTTTATAAATATTCTAAACCATAACAAAAAATACGCTTCTTCAAATGACTCGCTGAAAGGTATTTCAAGATTGTTTTACTTTTTCATTCCCTCAATTCTGCTGATCTCAGCGTACTATGCCTTCCGGATGGAAATAGCTACGTACTGGAACCAACTTTACCTAGACACGATAATTACTGGTTTTGATGCTCCTACTTTTACCAAAAGTCAGGATTTGATGGACTTTAAAACTATCTGGATAATTAATTATTCTTTGCTTTTTGTTTCTCTACTGGCTTTCTTAAATCTCGGGAAATTCAAGAACCGGCAATTTGGGTTGATCAACCTTGGTTTGCTTGTCTTGACCCTTGCTGTATTTTTGATTCAGGGTCTTTATGTTCTTAGTGAGCTAAGAGAGAGCTACTTGGAAGAGTCTTTAGTGAACAGCTATCAACTAAGTCACTTTAGCATCATAAGGTATGTTTCGCTGGCTTTCGTTGCTTTGGCACTTGTAGCTTGCTATAAGTACACTCGCCGGGATTTCATGCAGCGGGACTTCAAGATTGCCTTTGACTTGCTGCTGCATAGCTCAGTATTGTGGATTGCCAGTAGTGAATTAATCCACTGGCTGGATATTGCCGACTCCACGCAGTCATATAAACTTGGGTTGAGCATTTTGTGGGGATCCTATTCACTTTTCCTAATTGCATTGGGAATATGGAAGAAAAATAAACCATTGCGAATAGGAGCTATTGCATTGTTTGGCGCTACCCTCGTTAAGCTGTTTTTCTATGATATTTCACATCTTGATACCATTGCAAAGACTGTAGTGTTCGTGTCTTTGGGGATCTTGCTTTTACTGATTTCATTTTTATACAATAAATACAAGTACATAATTTCGGATGAAGCTGACAATTAAACTATCGTGTATTCTCCTGCTCTTTGCATACACACTCTCTTATGGACAGGTAGAGCAATACAATTACAAGCGGGAATTAACCGGGATTACTGAGCAGTGGCACTCAATACGTCTGCCTGAGGAAGTTTTTGGAAAAGTTTCTCAGGATTTGTCAGATATAAGGATTTTCGGGATAACTGCAACTAGTGATACAATTGAGGCTCCTTATCTGCTTCGGCTGGCAACGGAGAAAATATCAGTCAAAGAGGTTGCGTATAAGACGCTCAATACTTCATACAATGACAGGGGATATTATTTCACATTTGAAATACCGACAGCAGAACCAATCAATCAAATCAATCTGGACTTTCGTCAGAGTAATTTTGACTGGCTGATTAGTTTGGAAGGCAGTCACAACCAAAACGATTGGTTTACTATCGTAGAGGATTATAGAATCTTATCTATAAAAAACGAGATGACCGACTTTGAATTCACCAAGTTGGTATTTCCCAGTTCCAAGTATCGCTTTTTCAGACTGCTTGTCAACAGTAAAGAAAAGCCCGAACTAAGCGTTGCAAGTATTGCTCAGTATGAAATTGCAGAAGGGGTATTCAGAGATTATGCGCTCAAGAAATTTGAAGTAAGTGAAAACAGAAAGACCAGAGAGACTGAAATCGATATAGAATTACAACTGCCTGTTCCCGTAAGCCATCTAAAGATAGATGTTGCCAATACGTTTGACTATTATCGGCCTGTTACAATAAACTATCTTTCGGATAGCATCCGAACAGCCCAAGGATGGAAGTACAACTACAGTACCTTGACTTCAGGAACACTGAATTCGATGGAAAACAATGAATTTAAATTTAGCAGTACAACTGTACAGAAGCTAAAAATTCTTATTCACAATCAGGCCAATCAGCCTTTGACTATTGATAAGATTCATGTGAGAGGTTACGAACATGAATTAATAACCCGTTTTACTGAATCGGCTACTTATTTTTTGATCTACGGAAATAAAATGGCGAGAATGCCCTATTATGATATAGACCGCTTTGCCGACAAGGTTCCGGAGACAATGAAAACACTAAGTTTGGGTGAGGAACTGGTAATCGAAAAAGAACCGGTGCCTTTAACGGAGCCGTTATTTAAAAACAAAGTTTGGCTATGGGCAATTATGGGGTTAATTATTGTATTGCTTGGTTGGTTTTCAATCAAAATGATAAAGAAAAACTAGTAACGTTTGTGAATAGCACGGGCTCAAAGGTGACGTTATAGCTATACACAGTAGGTCTTTATGGTTTTATCAATTTGAGAATTACCTAGAATATGATTTCAAATTCCAATTGTAACTGAGAGGAAAAAAATGGATTCTTACCACTTTTTTAGCTTTTTGTTCTATAATTGTAAGGAAACTAACTTTATGGTGATGAATAAAATTTTTATAAACTCCCTGATAGCTATTCCATGATTTTATCGGCATGTAATTCTGATAATCCATTTGAGCAGGAGCCGCTGATTGAGGAAGTGGAGAAAGACCGGTTTTCAATTGATGCCGTTTTAGAAGCATGTGATTCTCAAAGTAGTTCAGACTTTTCTTGGCTACAAGCATCTATTGAATCTGCGGTTGAAACAAAAGATCCTGATTTTTCCTACAGTGCTAAGTTAATAGAATTCAAAGCTCAATATTTTGTGATTATAGTGGAAACCTGGGTTGATGGGAAAGGCAATACTTCCATAATTTCTTGCAATTACAGTTGTGCAGGGGTACTGGGCATTCCTGATCATACGCTAACCCTAGATGAATACATGGGGGAAATTAGTGTGGTGGAAGAGATATATTCTAAAACAGGAACAACAAAAAACCCGGGGTATTATTAACTCCGGGCTCTTTATTATTGATTAAATCCTCTCAGCTTGATCTGGGTAAGTTTGCGTTTGGTGTCAAGCGGGAAATCGCCCCGCATCATCCAGTCGTAGTATCCGGGCTCTTCCTTTAGTACCTGAGTGACAGGTGTTCCTTTCTGCTTTCCGAAGTTAAAGACTTCCACACCTTCATTGTTGAATACAAACCTTCCGGCCAGATCTACCATTTTCTCATTGAGGAGCTCATGGAGTTTCTTCATGTCATTTTCGAAGATCCCCACTTTATTGCCCTGCAAATCTTCCATTTCCTCACCCAAATACCGTTCTACCTGCGCTTTGAACACGTCCAGCGTAGCTAGGGTGTCAGCTTCGGCACTATGTGCATTTTCCAGATTTTGTCCACAATAGAATTTGTACGCGGCGGTAAGGTTGCGCTTTTCCATCATGAAAAAGATCTTCTGCGCATCCAGTAAATTCCTCTTGTCCAGATCAAACTCAATTCCCGCCCTCAGAAATTCTTCTACCAACAAGGGGATGTCATATTTCAAGATGTTGAATCCTGCAAGATCCGATTGGCCGATAAACTGGAATATTTCCTTTGCCAGTTCTTTAAATGTCTTTTCATTTTTTACATCCTTATCGTAGATGCCATGGATCAGTGAAGACTCCAGAGGAATAGGAATAGTAGGATTGATTTTTTTGGTGTAGATCTCCTGTCCGCCATCAGGCATTACTTTTACAATGGAGATTTCTACGATTCGGTCGGTAGAGATATTGATTCCGGTTCCTTCCAGATCAAAAAATGCTATGGGGTTTCTTAAGTTTAACTTCATGGTTAGTTGAATTTAGCTTTAATCAGCTCCAGATCCATTTTGTCGTAGGATCCCGAGCTCATCAACAGTAGGTTGGAATTAGTGTAGTCTTGGGCCAGAAGATATTCTTTCAGGCTATTGCTATCGGTAAATAATTTTAGGTCAGGTCTCTGAAAGCCAGCCCGCAATGTTTCTTCATCCATCAGTTCTAGTTTTTTCAATGCTACTGCATGGGGATCAAGATACACAATTGCTACGTCTGCAGCTTCCATTGATTTGGCATAATTAGGCAAAAACTCCTTATTCAGGGAAGAATACGTATGAAGTTCCTGTACGGCAATCAGCTTTCTGTCCGGGAATTGGGTTTTTACGGCCGAGACTGTAGCTTTCAATTTGGACGGTGCATGGGCAAAGTCCCTGAAAAGACTTGAGTTTTCATTCTGTACCAAAAGTTCTTGCCGTTTTGCTGCACCTTTGAAGGTCTGAATACTTTCGTAGAACTGATCTTTAGACAATCCCAAGGCTAAGCAGATATCCATTGCGCCTTGAAGGTTTTGCAGGTTGTGTTCTCCAAAAATGTAAATAGGAATCAACCCATTTTCGGTTTCCAGATAAGTCTTACCTCCTTTGATTGTTGCAGGATGGGCTTTATAGGCGGTTTTCTTAGCATCAATCGAACTTTTCTCTGCCGCTTCTTTTACCAGAGGATCAGCTTCGCAATAAATTAATTGTCCTGACTCGGGAGTCAAATCCATCAGCTTGCTAAACTGCTGCCGGTAATCTTCGAAATCGGGGAATACATTGTAATGGTCCCACGCGATTCCGCTGACTAAGGCAATATCATGCTTATAATGGAAGAATTTCGGTGTTCCATCCAGTGGAGAAGTGAGGTATTCATCGCCTTCTATGATGATCACGGGGGCATCTGACAGTTTTACCATCAGGTCAAATCCCTCGATCTGAGCACCGACCAGGTAGTCGAAATCAATATTTTGTTCTTTCAGCACATGGAGAATCACCGAAGTGATAGATGTTTTGCCATGTGAGCCAGCCACGATCACCCGCTTTTTATGCTGACTTTGGTTGTATATAAACTCAGGAAAGGAATAAACGGGGACTCCCAGCTCCTGTGCTCTAAGTAGTTCCGGATTATCTATTCTGGCATGCATTCCCAGAATAATTCCTTCTAAGTCAGAAGTGATTTTCTCAGGAAACCAGCCGTATTCCGCAGGTAAAATTCCTGCTTTTTCTAATCTTGTCCGGGATGGCTCGTAGATTTCGTCGTCCGAACCAGTGACCCGATAGCCTTTTTCTACCAGTGCCAGCGCCAAATTATGCATCACGGCTCCACCGACGGCTATAAAGTGATAGTTATTCATGGGGGAAAATAAGGTGTGGTAATTTCAGATCAAACTTAAAAATAATTATCGGCTGCTGATGGGGCCGGCATTTCTTATTCACAACATTTTCTCTGAGCGGTATTGATTGCCTTTACAAGCTAATTCCGATTTGTGGTACAATTCACAGGATATTCAACTTTTTGAGTATCAATGGTTCTTTTCTCTACTCAGTTTTGCTTCGGGTTCAGGTAAAAAGTAACCGTGTTTTTTTCCAAATAATTTTCCTTTGAGGCTTGATTATTGAGCCTTCGAGTGTTGATAACTCTGGCAGAAGTTGTTTAAAACTCTTGCCTTTTTCCCAATACATTTGTTCTATGACCGAGAAAAACAGCAATCCGCGTATCACCCGTAACAAGCCAAACCATCAGAATTCTACTATGCTGGGTAAAATGCCTCCGCAAGCCATTGATCTTGAGGAAGCTGTGCTTGGTGCTTTGATGCTGGAAAAGGAGGCGCTTACGAATGTGATTGATATTCTTAAGGTCGAGAGTTTCTATAAGGATTCGCATCAGGTGATTTTTCAGGCTATTCTTGATTTGTTTACCGAAAGTCAGCCGATTGATTTGCTTACCGTGACTTCCCAGCTCCGCAAAAGCGGTAATCTGGAGATTGCAGGTGGTGCCTTTTATGTAACCGAGCTTACTTCCAAAGTAGCTTCTGCGGCTAATATCGAATATCACGCAAGGATTATCACCGAGCAATCCATCAAGCGTGAGATGATCAGAATTGCTTCAGATATTCAAAAAGATGCATACGAGGAGACAACGGATGTTTTTGAGTTGTTGGACAAGATGGAGCAGAATCTTTTTGAGATATCCGAAAAAAATATCCGAAAGAATTATTCCGACATGAAGTCCATTATGCGGGATGCTATTATTGAATTGGAAGCCAGAAAAGGCCAGAAAGATGGACTGACAGGAGTTCCTTCCGGACTGACAGCATTGGACCGGGTGACCTCAGGCTGGCAGAAATCAGATTTGGTAATTATTGCTGCACGTCCCGCGATGGGAAAGACGGCATTTGTTCTTTCGGTATTGAGAAATGCCGCTGTGGATCACAATCGCCCCGTTGCTATTTTCTCATTGGAGATGTCTTCCATTCAGTTGGTGAATCGTTTGATTTCTTCCGAAGCTGAGCTTGATTCTGAGAAAATCAAAAAAGGAACACTCGCCGAGCACGAATGGGCACAATTGGTACATAAGACCGCCAAGCTATCGAAAGCCCCACTTTTCGTAGATGATACGCCTGCACTTTCTATTCTTGAACTGCGGGCAAAATGTAGAAAGCTTAAGGCGCAGCACGATATTCAGATGATCGTAATCGATTACTTACAGCTGATGTCGGGAGACTCCAAAAGCGGAGGAGGAGGAAACCGTGAACAGGAAATTGCGAGTATTTCCCGAGCCTTGAAGAAAATCGCAAAAGAACTGGAGGTACCCGTAATCGCACTTTCGCAGCTGTCCAGAGCGGTGGAAACAAGGGGAGGAGATAAGCGGCCACAACTTTCGGATTTGAGGGAATCGGGAGCTATCGAGCAAGATGCCGATATGGTAATGTTCCTTTACCGTCCCGAATATTATGGTATCACGGAAGATGAGGATAATAACTCTACTCAAGGAGTTGGAGAGGTGATCATCGCAAAACACAGGAATGGTTCTTTGGATACGGTAAGGCTTCGGTTTATCGGTAGATATACTAAGTTTCAGGATTTGGATGGCTTCGGTAACATGCAAGATCCCCAAGGAGGGAATGCTGTTTACAGACCTACTTTCGCAGCCCAGTCGAGCGGAGTTTCAGAGTTTGATTCGGGAAATACCATCAAACTCCAAAGTAAGGCTAACAGTGACGACGGAGATAACTTATTGAATAGAAATAATTCTGAAGATGCTTTTTAATTTTTGGATATGAAGGCAATCACACTGGATAGTAAGGAGGACTCCAAATTGCTTTTGACTGAGGTTCAGGAAAGAGGCTTGAATGAGGGAGAAGTTCGGGTCTCCATCAAAGCAGCAGCTTTGAATCATCGGGATGAATGGTGTAGACAAGGATTATATCCGAATATCAAGGATGGCGTGGTGCTCGGTTCGGATGGTGCCGGGATAGTCACTGAGCTGGGGGATGGAGTGGATCAGGAGTGGTTGCAAAAAGAAGTGATCATCAATCCTGCGATGAATTGGGGAGAAAACCAAAAAGTACAAAGTGCCTCTTTTGAAATTCTCGGAATGCCCAGAAATGGAACCTTAGCTGAATCGGTGATTGTGCCTGCAGACCGACTCCATACAAAGCCTTCCCATCTAACTTGGGAAGAAGCTGGAGCATTGCCTCTTGCAGGTTTGACAGCTTTTAGAGCCCTTACTTCTAAAGGGAATATTCAGCTGGGAGAAAATTTGCTGGTCACAGGATTTGGAGGCGGAGTGGCCCAGTTTGCAGTGCAGTTTGGGCTGGCCTTAGGTGCCCAGGTTTCTACAAGCAGCAGCAGTCAGGAAAAATTGGAAAAGGCTAAAGCATTGGGAGTGACACGGGTATTCAATTATCAGGATAGCAACTGGATATCGCAGGCCCTAGCTGATGTAAAAGGTTTTGATTTGATAATTGACGGAGCTGTAGGAGATACGCTGGATCAGTTGATACAAGTCACAAAACCGGGAGGGAAGATAGTCTTCTACGGAGCAACTCTAGGCAACCCCGGCAAGCTGGAGGCAAGAAAAATTTTCTGGAATCAGTTACAGATAATGGGCACCACGATGGGGTCAGACCAGAATTTTAAAAACATGATTTCCCTAGTCTGTGAAAAGGAAATCCATCCGATCATAGACCGGGTTTTTAAGTTTGAGGAGGCCGAAAAAGCATTTGATAGAATGCGTGACGGCAAGCAGATGGGCAAAATCGTGTTGGTACCTTAGATTTCCACGTAAGTTTCGCTGAATTCCTTCTTAGCTATTCGATAGATTTCATTTTTTTCAGGTGGAACGACCAGCATGTCACCGGGTTTTACGACCATCGTGTCCTTCCAAGGCGCCTGAAATTCCAGCGTTTTTGGATTTCCCAGAGCTTCTAAGTGCGATTCACTCACTACCAGTCCTGATGCCTCGCCTTTGGATTGATAGCATCCCCAGCCTTTTTCCAGCGATTGAACCAGCGAATATTTCTTCTTAAAAGTTTCCGCTTTTACGAGGTAATGCTCATTGCTACTGGTTTGATTTTCGACCAACCAATCTCCCGATTCTGCCGTGCTTTTCGTCTCATCACTACCCGATGTCTTAGTTACCACTACTAATCCGGCTTGAGCTTTTTTGGCACGAACCATACTTTTCTTTTTATAGCGCTTGCCGCTTTTTTCTAGAATTGGCAGAAAATAGGCTAGCATTTCTTTTTGGGTGATCATTGAAGCAAGGAGTTTAGTAAGCGGAGATTGGAAAGTTTAAGATAAGCGGTTCCCGCAGATTTACGTAGGAAAAGAAGCTAATATCGGCAGATTTTTTTACCCTCTTTCTTAGAAGTATGTGAATACCTGATTGGTAATTGTTTTCTGAGAAAAGGAATAAAAATCAAGTCAATTAATAAGAAGGTGTTTTAATCCAAATCATGCTCAAAGAGAAAATTTTGATATGCATTCTGTAGTTCTTGTTGGGCTTTGATATTCTTTTGCTCCCGGGCCAGTACTATTCCCTTTTCAAAAATCGCTTTAGCTTGTTCTATTTCACCCATTTCCGCATAGAGATGAGCTGCAGGAAAATACGCTGCAAGGTAGCTCGGATGGTCTGCTAGTACCTTTGCAAAAAGGGTAAAGGCCTCTTCTTCATCCGTTTCTCTATATTCTAAAGCCAAGGCATACCAGTTGAAGGGATTTTCCGGTTCTTCTTCGGTAAATTGCCTAAGTAATTGTATCCTGTTCAGATTGGTCATCAATAGTTTTTTTAATTAAGTGCTTACTGTTATTTTCACGAGAAATAAATCTAAACTAATCTAATTCTAAACCAATGAAGATTCTTGTTTGTATCACCCACGTCCCCGATACTACCTCCAAGATTCAGTTTACGGCCGACAATACCAAGTTTGATTCTACCGGAGTTCAATATATTATTGGCCCATACGATGATTATGCCTTGGCTCGTGCTGTTGAACTCAGAGATCAGGCGAGTGGAAAGTTAACTGTTTTGAATGTAGGTGAAGCGGATTCCGATCCCACCTTGAGAAAAGCGCTGGCAATAGGAGCTGATGAAGCGATCCGTATAAATTCCGCTCCGAAGGATTCTTATTTTGTAGCAAAGCAAATTGCACATTATGCAAAAGAAGGAGGGTATGACTTGATTTTGATGGGTAGAGAATCTATCGATTTCAACGGTGGAATGGTTCATGGCATGGTAGGAGAGTTGCTGGGAATTCCTTCATTTTCGCCGGTGATGAAACTGGATGTGGATGGATCTACTGTGAAAATGTCCAGAGAAATCGAAGGCGGTAAGGAAACGCTGGAAGCTAGTCTTCCGCTGATTGCCGGTTGCCAGGAACCTATCGCAGAATGGAAAATCCCGAATATGCGCGGAATCATGTCTGCTAGAACCAAACCGCTGAATGTAGTAGAACCTGTCTCTCAGGAGACTCAGGCAGAAGCAAGCAAGTTCGAGCTTCCTCCGGCCAAAGGTGCTGTGAAATTAATTGATAAAGATAATGTGGCAGAACTTGTAAAGCTGTTGAAAAACGAGGCAAAAGTTCTTTAATATAACCCAATTAACTTATTAAAAATTAAGATATTATGTCGATATTAGTTTATATAGAACAAGCTGAAGGGAATGTGAAAAAGACAAGCCTTGAGGCAGTCTCTTTTGCAAATGCTTTAGCTGCACAGACCGGTGAGGGAGATGTGGTGGCGGTAGCTCTTGGGACAGTAAGTCAAGGAGAATTAGCCGCAATAGGAAAAGCCGGCGCAGCGAAGGTACTTCACGGTGCAGACAGCAAATTGGATGCTGGTGTGATCCAAGCACATGCTTCAGCCGTAGCTCAGGCTTTTAATCTTATTGGAGCTAAAACTTTGGTGTTGGCAAAATCATCCTTGGGTGATGCAGTAGCAGCTAGATTGGCTATCAAACTGAATGCTGGTCTGGTGTCCAATGTGGTGGAATTGCCAAAAACCGATGCAGGATATGTGGTGAAGAGAAGTATTTATACCGGAAAAGCTTTCGCTGAAACAACTGTCACTACAGACAATAAAATTCTGGCAATCAAAAAAAATGCAATTGATTTGAAGCAGGATGGCCCTGAAGCACAAGTGGAGAGTTTCGATGTAGCAATAAGTGATTCGGATTTTGCTTCTAAGATCACTGCTACAGAGCGTGCTACAGGAGACGTTCTACTTCCGGAAGCGGATATCGTCGTATCAGGTGGCAGAGGATTGAAAGGTCCCGAAAATTGGGGCATGGTCGAGGAAATGGCGAAAACGTTGGGAGCAGCTACTGCTTGTTCTAAACCTGTTTCTGATCTTGGATGGAGGCCACATCATGAGCACGTAGGGCAGACAGGCATAAAAGTAGCTCCAACTTTGTACATAGCGATAGGAATTTCAGGAGCTATTCAACATCTTGCAGGAGTCAATTCCTCAAAGTGCATTGTAGTAATCAATAAAGATCCGGATGCGCCTTTTTTCAAAGCTGCGGATTACGGAATCGTTGGAGATGCTTTTGAGGTTGTACCAAAACTAAACGAAGCATTTAAAGCTGAATTATAAATTTTTGTGGAAAAACTCATAGAACTTGAGATTTTGGGGCTTTCGTCTAACCATTCCCAGTCAGGGTCATTTACCCTGGTGCTAGGGGAGGTAGGAGGAGCTAGAAGACTGCCGATTGTGATCGGTATGTTTGAAGCTCAGGCGATAGCTTTGGAAATCGAAAAGATTATTCCTAACCGTCCCATGACACATGATTTGTTTAAGTCATTTGCTTCCGGGTTCAATTTTGATATCGATAGAATCGTAATCACAGATATGAAGGAAGGAGTGTATTATGCTAAAATTCAGTGTAAAGGCGACCATATCGAAACTGATGTAGATGCACGGCCTTCTGATGCGATAGCAATTGCGATACGGTTTGGAAGTCCCGTATTCTGTACGGAGAAAGCCATGTCCGAGGGGGCGGTGGAGCATTACGAAGTAGAGAAAAAGGATGAAAAAACGGAACCTAGGCCATCCACACAAAAATTCACAGCTAAAAAAGAGCCTTCTTTGAAGGATTTCAGTTTGGACAAGCTCAATCAAATGCTTGACAAGGCAATACTCAATGAGGATTATGAGCGAGCTGCCCGCATCCGGGATGAAATCAACAAAAGAAACTGATACACTATGAAAGCCCGGGGTAACTCGGGCTTTTTTTGATTCTTTATTTTAACCACAAAGTCCACCAAGGAACACAAAGGTTAGAGTTTGCCTTTACTTGACCATTGGGTTTGAAAATTGGAAATTGATCATTTTTTTAAACCACATAGCCACATAGAAAAGCATAGAACTGATCTGACTAGATGTGAGATTAATTTCTCAGTCAGCATAAGCTCGTTCACGAAAAGATGGTTCTTGAAGAGCCGATCGTATGACCCGCCTACTGGAGGGCAGGTGGGAACAGCGGCCATGACGATGATCAGGTCTGAAAGACAGTGGGTCTTTGGTCTTACACTTTAATGTACTTTGTTTCTTTTGTGGTGAGTAATGATAACCGGAAAGTCCATAAAGCGGACCGGTCTACCTAATAGAGCAAGTCTATACTTCTCAAAAAACTATGAGTCCTATGCTTCTATGTGGTTTGAATAGCTTTGCCACATAGCATAGCAAACATAGAGGTACCCGTATTTCGACAAGTCCATGTCAGGAGGCTTGAATTAGGTGGTGTTTATTTTTGAACCACAAAGTCCACCAAGGAGCACAAAGGTTAGCGTTTGCTTTCCCTTGAATATTGAATTTGAAAATTGGAAATTGATCATTTTTTTGAACCACATAGAAGTATAGCAAACATAGGGGTGCCCGTATTTCAACAAGTCCAAGCCTGCCTACCGGTCCAGGCAGGTCAGGAGGCTTGAATTGGGTGGTGTTTTTAGTGAACCACAAAATCCACCAAGGAGCACAAAGGTTAGAGCAGCCGTTTCTTTGGCCATTGAATTTGAAAATTGAAAATTGATCATTTTTTTACCACATAGTCACATAGGGGGCATAGAACTGATCTGACTAGATGTGAGATTAATTTCTCAGCCTGCATAAGCTCACTCACGTAAAGATGGTTATTGATTAATTCACATGAGTTGATTCCTATTATAGTCTCTGGACTCATTACTAGACTAGTAGGGTAATGATTCTGATAGTAAGACCATTGAGTGTTTTTGTAGGTCTTGCACCTTTCAAGGACAAGACTTTTATTGCTTGGGAGGGGAATTGTGTCTGGAAAAATCCCTTGTAGTCATGGTAATGAAATGGACACAGGAAAATACTGGTTTTCAGTTATTGAAGGAGATTCCACGATGTTGTATGTTCGTTCGTCAAACTGTCATTCTATTCTATAGGAAGGGTTAATCTGAATAAATAGCATTATGAAAAACTATTCAACAGTATTTTTGTATTTAATTCTTGCCTGCCTATTCCTGGCATGTGCGGAGAATACTGATGCGGAAGATCCGGTTCTGCAAGAGGATTTTGCAAGTCGAATGGAGGGCGAAGCTTACCTGGGCAGTGCAAAATCCACACTTTTTCTTCACGGATACGAAAAATTACCTTCTGTAGATGGAGAAGGGAGTTTTAGTTTAGCTGAGGTAGCAGGTGATAGTGTTACATTGGCGTTGGTAGTCGAACTGACTACAGGTGATGGGTTCACGCTCGGAATTCCTGGGATACAGATTGGTAGCGCATGGAAGGCAAGTTTGGCAGGCGGTGAGTTTGCAATTCGGGATAACGGGGAGATGTCAGGAAGTGTAATTACCACCACGCAGGAAATATCATGGGATGGGCACTTATTTGCAGATAAAATCTTTCTTGATGTCAGATCCAAGTATCTAATTCAGGAAGATAATATCACAGAGGGGTCGATTTTTCTCACTCACCTTGAACTCTATCGCTCTTCAACTCAAGGAGGCTCTTCCGGAAACGATTGTAAGAATATCGTGTGGCAGAATAGAGCAGTTTTCAACATTCACTCCGGAGGGGTGGATATGATGAGTGTGCCTGTGTGTACTGATTAGTAAATAAAAGGCCCAAAGAAGAAAAATGTAAAGTGTAACAGACCGAAAAGCTTCATTGTATATTCTTCATCCTGTCCAGCATAGTGACTACATTGCCTGAACGGCAATTCCAAAGCCACCATGAATGTGACCCTTTTCTATGGGCAAAATACTCCTTGGAAAGTTCTTTAATTGTACAACCAATATTAGTTTTTAAAAGAAAATAAAGCTTTGACAACAGTTTAATATCATCAGGATTATGATCTTTTGGAGATAAAGTGGGAACGTGGGTACTAAAATCCCTATTTTTGATTTGGACTAAACCCTAAAATATAAACCCTATGTTTGGACTGCCCCGAACTTTTTTTACAGAAGAGCATGACCTTTTCAGAGCTAGTGTAAGAGATTTTATTGCGAAAGAAATATCCCCATATAACTCACAGTGGGAGAAAAATAAGATGGTATCCAGGGAAAGTTGGCTCAAACTTGGGGAAAACGGATTTTTGGGAATTCAGGCACCTGAACGTTTGGGAGGAATGAATATTCAGGATTTTCGGTACAACGCTATTTTTATAGAGGAACTTGGACTCAGTGGCTGCTCTGCCCCGGCGATAGGATATCCACTTCACAATGATATAGTGATGCCTTATATCTTGCATTACGGTACAGAGAAAGCCTTGGAAAAGTACATTCCAAAGATGATTGCGGGGGAGTACATTGGAGCTGTGGCGATGACAGAGCCTGGGGCAGGAAGTGATTTACAGGGTATTAGGACGAGTGCTGCCGATCAGGGAGATTATTACCTAGTAAATGGAAGCAAGACTTTCATTACTAATGGGTATTTGTCTGATGTAGTGGTAGTTGCAGTGAAGACGGATCCCAAGAGAGGAGCAAAAGGCATCAGTCTACTTCTTTTGGACAAGACGATGGAAGGCTATACTAAAGGCCGTCCTTTTGATAAAGTAGGCCTGCATGCGCAAGATACCTGCGAACTCTTTTTTGAAGATGTGAAAGTTCCCAAGGAGAATCTGCTTGGCAAAGAAGGAGAAGGCTTCAACTATTTGATGACGGAGTTGGCGCAAGAACGGCTGGTGGTAGCGCTGGCTGCGGTAGCTTTAGGCGAATACATGCTTCAGGAGACTATTAAGTATGTAAAAGAGCGAAAGGCTTTTAATCAGGCTATCGCAGATTTTCAGAACACCCGGTTCAAATTGGCCGAGATGTGTGCGGCTCTGGAGCAAGGAAGAATTTATTGTGATTATTTGGTTCAGCTGCATAATGATGGCAAATTAGATTCTGCTATGGCTTCGGCCGCTAAGTACAACATGACCGAACTGCAATGCAAAGTGGCTGATGAATGTGTGCAATTACATGGGGGATATGGGTACATGTGGGATTATGGCGTTGCACGGGCTTATGCAGATGCCAGAGTACAGCGGATTTATGCGGGCACCAATGAAATAATGAAAGAGTTGATTGCAAGAAAAATCTTGAAATAGAAGAAAAAGCTTTTGACCTAAACCAATATTTTGATTAATTAAGCAAAAATAGATTTTCCCAATAATAACCTATATCATGAAGGATTTCCCCTGGTTTAAATATTATCCTGATTCAGTGCCCAAGGAAGTAGATTGTACCGCCTATGCTAGTGTGGCAGAGCTTTTTGACGAAAGTGTAAAAAAATACGGTGATGCTGTGGCTTATGAATGCATGGGGAAAACGATGTCATTTAATAAGTTGGATAAGTTAAGTGAGGATTTTGCGTCCTATCTGACACAGGTTTTACGGTTGAAAAAAGGTACCCGGGTGGCGATTCAGATGCCAAATACACTTCAGTATCCGGTGGCGATGTTTGGTGCACTTAGGGCGGGAATGATCGTGGTGAATACCAACCCCCTGTACACTCCTTCAGAAATGAAGCATCAATTCAAGGACTCAGGGGCTGAGTTGATCATTATTGTAGCCAATTTTGCCAAAAATCTGGAAAAAATCCGGCATGAAATACCTGCCAAACATATAATAATAACAGAACTCGGGGATTTGCTCGGAGGAGTAAAAGGTGCCGTGGTAAATCTCGTGGTGAAGTATGTTAAGAAAATGGTTCCTGCCTATTCTATTCCCAATACAGTTTCTTTTAAATCAGCCTTGTCTCAAGGCGCTAACCATAAATTCAAGCCGGTAGCACTCACTTTGCAGGATACGGCATTTCTTCAATATACGGGTGGCACCACGGGCTTATCGAAGGGGGCAGAATTGACTCATGGAAATATTGTGGCAAACATGCAGCAAATCTCAGCATGGATGAAACCAAAATTGAAAGAAAGTGAGGAAGTTGTCATTACTGCTTTACCTCTGTACCACATATTTGCCTTGACGGTAAATTGTCTGGCCATGCTCAAAATCGGGGCGCACAATCTCCTGATCACCAACCCACGGGATATGCCTGCTTTTTGTAAGGAATTATCCAAAAAGAAATTCACTGTTTTCACAGGAGTAAATACACTTTTTAATGGATTGCTTAATCAGGAATCATTTAAGTCATTGGATTTTAGTTCTTTAAAAATAGCTGTGGGTGGAGGTATGGCGGTGCAGAAAGCCACTGCCGAGAAGTGGATGGCTGTGACCGGAACTCCATTGGCCGAAGGCTATGGGCTTACTGAAACCTCTCCTGTAGCTTCCTGCAATCCTATTGATGGTACGGAAAGAAATGGTACCATAGGTATTCCGCTTCCCAATACTGAGTTTATGGTCATAGATGATGAGGGCAATACACTTCCGGTAGGTGAGCGGGGCGAATTATGTGTGAAGGGACCTCAGGTGATGAAAGGCTACTGGCATAAACCTAAGGAGACAGCGGAGGTAATGATGGGAGAATGGTTTAAGACAGGTGATATTGGCGTTATGGACGAGGACGGTTTCACCAAAATTGTAGATAGAAAGAAAGAGATGATCCTTGTTTCGGGCTTTAATGTCTATCCCAATGAGGTGGAGGATGTGATTGCCTCTTATCCGGGAGTTTTGGAAGTAGGCGTGATAGGTATTCCGGACGACAAGTCTACTGAGCGGGTTGTGGCCTATTTGGTGGTTAAAGACAAGGCTATCACCAAGGATCAAATCATCGCACATTGTCATGAGTCTCTCACCAATTATAAATGCCCCAAAGAGGTTTATTTTACCGATGAATTACCGAAATCAAATGTGGGCAAGATCCTGAGAAGAAAGATTAAGGAAGGGCATTTGGAGAAAATGAAAGGCTGACAGATGCCGTCAAAGCTGTGAAATTGAGAAAAAATACCCTGTACAGGGTATTTTTTTGTTTCCGGGGACAGGTATATTGCAAATAACTAGATAGTTACCTCCAGTTGGGGCTAGATATATTCCAACCGGGTGTGCTGGAAGGCAATAAATCCAATCCGTCTGCACGATGAAGAAGTCAGCTACATCCGGTCCTTTGGGACGCAAAGAATTTTTGAAAGCCATGGGACTCGGGGGAGTATCGCTGATCCTACCAGGGATGGTGCCGAAGCCTGAATTGGTATCCGGGATTATATCCCAACCCATCAAGATCTATGACAACTACCTACGTGGAGTCCAGTATTACGAGTTGGGAAAATACCTAGACGAACTTAACGTAGGTGATGGAGTAAGTTTCACAAGATTTCCGGCCCATGAGTATGACCGCTTTGCAGTGGGAGTGACCTGGCAGGGGCATTTTCTGGGTTATTTGCCGGCTTACGAAAATATTGTTTTGGCCAATCTGCTGGATGCCGGAGTCCGACTGAGCGGGATGGTTACGGCTAAGCATTCACTTCAGGAAGTGGGAATAGGCATATGGGCAGAACTGATCACCTCGGGATCCTGCAACGGTGCGAAACTCAGTGACACTGCTGCGGATAAAGTGGAAGATTGGTATAGGAGGTAGGGGAAAGAAAAAGCCCTACAGAAGTATGCAGGGCAAAGAATATCTTCGGCTTATAGCCTTGTTGTGAATTGTCTTTCAAGCGTAAATATATAAATATAATTTAATATGGAAAAAATTTTTGGAATTGATTTAGGTACGAATTCGATTGGTACTGTCTTAAGAGAAGGTAGTGAGTTTCCATGGTATGGGGTGTATACCTTTAAAAAAGGGGTTGGAGAAGGTAAGGCAGGTGAGTATTCATTTGCTGCTGAGAGAACTTCAAATCGGTCTTCAAGAAGATTGTATAATGCAAGAAGGTATAGAAAATGGGCTACTTTGGAGTTCTTAATCAAAAATCATTACTGTCCTCTTAGTATAGATAAATTGAATAAATGGAAACATTATTCTAAAGATGTTGGAAGAAAATATCCTGTTGAAGATGAATCATTTCAATCTTGGATTAAGCTGGATTTTGATCAGGATGGAGAGCCAGATTATTCTAGTCCCTATCAATTGAGGAGGGAATTAATCAATTTAAAGCTGGATTTATCTCATAATGTTAATCGATATAAGGTTGGGAGAGCTTTGTTCCATATTGCTCAAAGAAGAGGGTTTAAGAGTAGTCGAAAAAGTGGTGCCAGCGAAAAAGTTGCGATTTTTAATGGAAGTACAGAAACTAAAACTATTGGGAGAAATGAATATGAACAACTCATAATAGATCATAATTCTTTGGGAGCAGCTTTTGCTTTTCTTGAGGATTCAGGAATTAGGATTAGAAACAGGTACACATTGCGTTCAGACTATGAAAAAGAAGTGGGTTTGATATGTCAGGTTCAGGGTTTGGATGTAGAGGGATTCAAAGAATCAATTAAAAAAGCTATATTTTTTCAAAGGCCTCTAAGGTCTCAAAAGGGACTGGTTGGCAAATGTACTTTGGAGCCACAAAAGTCGAGATGTCCAATCAGTCACCCTGCATTTGAAGAGTTTAGAGCATGGAGTTTTTTAAATAATATTAAATACTATGATGCTGAATCTGGAAAAATGGAAAGCTTGCCTTTGGAGTTAAAACTCACACTTTTTGAGGATAAGTTTTTCCCAAAAGGGAAAAATGATTTCAAGTTTTCCCAAATCAACAAACATCTACAAAAAGTAACGAATAAAAAGTGGAAGCTTAATTATAAGGATGAAGCTACTGTACCTGCATGTCCTGTTTCAGCTAGACTAAGGTCTATATTTGGAGAAAATTGGATGAACATTTCAGTTTCAAAAAATATAATAAAATACGGTAAACCAAAGGTTATAACTTATTCAATCGAAGATGTTTGGCATATTCTATTTACTTATGAAGATGAAGAGATTCTTGAAGAGTTTTTTGTTGCAAATTTCGATCTAAATGAAAGTCAAGTCGATGAACTCAAAAAGCTTTGGAACTCCTTTCCAGTCGGTTATGCTTCATTAAGTTTGAAGGCCATCAACAGCATTCTTCCTTTTTTGAGAGATGGACTGATTTATACAGAGGCTGTTTTACTTGCTAAAATCCCCGATGTTATAGGTACAAAGATGTTTGATCAGCACCAAGTTTTTATTAAGGAAAGGATCAAATCGGCAATAGAAGAAAACAGGAAAGAAAAGAAAGTTATAGCTATTACCAATAAACTTATTTCTGATTATCATTTATCTGATTATAAGCAGGGATACCGAAACCCTGCATATACCATTGACCAAGATGATATTAAAGATATTGAAAAAGCCATTTTGGGACATTTTGGAACAGAAGCTTGGAAAAAAGAACTAGAAAAAGATTATTACCTTGACAAGGTTAAAGAATATTATCAGAGCTTTTTCAATTCCAAAGACAGGAAACATTTTGGATTACCGCATTTGCTTGACCAAATAAAAGATGTGCTTTTAGATGAATTTCATGTTGAAAGTAAACAAGTTACCAAACTTTATCATCCTTCTCAAATAGATATTTATCCACCAGCAAAACGCTCTAAGGATGAAAATATCTATTTACCCAATCCAAAAACAGGAGCCTTTAAGAATCCGATGGCCTATAAGACACTTTTTGAATTAAGGCGTGTAATGAACCATTTGATAGAAAAGGGTGAAATAGATGAAGACACAAGAATTGTAGTAGAGATTGCAAGAGAGCTTAATGATGCCAATAAACGATGGGCTATTGAAACATACCAAAGAAACAGAGAAAATGAAAACCGAGAAATCGCCTTTGCTATTTCACAATTATTGAAAGATCCTGATTTCAAAGGAAATGTAGATCCAAATAACCATACAGACAAGGATAAATTGAGGTTGTGGACAGAGCAGTCAGCTGACCCTAATGAATTTTGGAAGGAAGTATTTACCACCAAGGATGATGTGAAAAAATATCGGTTATGGAAGGAACAAGACTGTAAATGCATATATACTGGAAAATTGATTCCATTCACAACGCTTTTTGATGAAAATGTAATTGATTTTGAGCATACCATACCAAGAAGCAAGTCCTTTGATAATTCTCTTGCCAATTTGACCGTGTGTTATGCCCATTATAACAGAAATGTGAAGAAGAACTTTCTACCTGTGGAATTACCTAATTATGAAAGTGACACAACTGAAGGGTATGCTATCAGACCACAGTTGATAATCTGGGAGAAAAGAGTTGATTCTATATATAAGTTGATTGAGGCTGCAAAATCAAGGTCTAAAGGTGCTATGGATAAGACTCAAAAGGATGATGCCATTCGCAAAAGACACATGCTTCAAATGGAGTATGATTATTGGAAAAATAAGTTGGACAGGTTCACAAGAACGGATATATCTACTGGGTTTAAAAATAGTCAGTTAATAGATAGCCAGATCATTTCAAAATATGCATTTCATTACCTAAAGACTGTATTTAATAGGGTAGATGTGCAAAAGGGTACTGTTACTTCCCTATTCAGAAAGATCTATGGAATACAACCAAAGGATGAAATTAAAGATAGAGGAAAGCACCACCATCATGCAGTTGATGCTGCTGTATTGACACTGATTCCAAAAGCAGCAGAGCGGGAAGCAATATTGAAAAAATACTTTGAGGATTTAGAAAGTAATCAAAAGAAGGATTATCCAATTGTTCCATTTGATGGATTTAATCATAAAATGTTGGAAGAATTAAAGGACATGATTCTTATTAATAACATTCCTAATAAAGATCAGGCTTTTGCCCCAGGAAAGAAATTAGTAAGGAAAAGAGGTAGGGTAGTATGGTTAAGGGATAAAGAAGGAAATTTAATTCTTGATAAAAAGAATAATAAGATTCCTAAGGTTATGCAAGGAGATTCGGTTAGGGGACAATTGCACCTAGATACTTTCTATGGCAAAATCAAGGCTGTAAAAAGAGATAAAAATGGAGCACCACAAAGAGATGATCAAGGTAAATTTTTATACAATAAAATAAATGGGAAAGATGAAATGTGGATTGTGGGAAGAAAGTCAATTACTGATTTGAAAATAGGAAATGATTTAATCATCGATCCTTATTTGGAGAAACACCTTCAAAACCAATTGTCAAATGGAGTTTCTCTTAGCGAATTGAAGGATTTCAACGGGAAGATAATTCGAAGAATCAGAGTTAGGGTCAAAGCTGGAAGAGGTTTCTTAGATGCAGATAAAGTAACAGAACTCAAAGAACAGACATATAAATCTAAGTATGAATACAAAAACAATTACTATACAAATTCAGGTGATAATTATGCTTTTGGATATTACGAAGGGAGAGAATTAAGGAAAATAATTCCAATTAATTTATTGGAGGCATCAAAAGTAGGGAAACTGAATGGCAGCTATAAATTAGAAGATTTATTTGAAAAAACTTTAGTCTTAGGGTCAGGTAAAAAGCAAGAGGAGGTAAATCTTTATCATGTTTTTCAAGTGGGGCAGAGGGTCTTAATCTATTTTACAGATAAACTAGAATTGAAAAATTTAGGTAAACCTGAGATTTCCCAAAGACTTTATTTTCTAAAAAAACTTGCAGATGCCAATCAAAGTAAGATTCAATTTCAACATCATTTGGAAGCTAGGGATGATCAGCAGTTATTAATTGATTTTCCAAAAGATTCATTTGGTACAAAAGGAAAAGATGGTTTTTCGTCTATTAGCCCAGATTTTATTGCACCAAAATTATTATTGACACCATCCAATTATAATTTCATAATTGAAGGTAAAGATTTTGATTTAAGCCTTGATGGAGAAGTGAAATACAAGTTTTGAAATGAAAGACTTATAGATACATATATGGAACAATCCCAATCCTACCATATCTACAACCATGCCAACGGAGCCGAGAATATATTCCGAGCGGAAGAGAATTATCGATTCTTTCTACAACAGTATGCCAAGTATTTAGGAGAAGTTGTGGATACCTATGCGTACTGTTTGATGCCTAATCATTTTCATTTGCTAGTCAGTGTAAAGTCGGAGGAAATGCTCAGGTCAACTTTTCCAAAGTTTCAAACTTTGGAAAAGTTAGTCTCCAAGCAATTCTCAAATTTCTTCAGTTCCTACACTCAATCATTCAACAAAGTTTACGAAAGAAAAGGTAGCCTGTTTATAAAAAATTTAAAAGAACCCCCATTCTCACTGAGCGCCAATGGCAGGAGACATTTCTATATATACACCTCAACCCGGTCAAGCATGGTTTTGTCAAAGACCACACAAACTGGAAATGGTCCAGCTGGCATGCTTACCAGAGTCCAAAGAAGCTTTCAAATTTAGACAGAAGCTACTATTTGAACTTCTTTGACGGTTGGGAACATGTGCAAAGTATGATGGAAATGAAAAAAGAATGGTTGATGAATAAAGATATGGAATGACTTACAAGAAAACTTTTCTAGAGTTTTAAAACTTTAGAAAAGTTCCCCTCTTCCAAAACGAAATGTTATGATCAAAAGAACCCTTTTCTTCGGCAACCCGGCTTATTTAAGCACAAAGAATGAACAGTTGCATATCAGTTTTCCTGAAGCGGATAAACCTGATCGGACAGTTCCCATAGAAGATCTGGGGATGATCGTATTGGAAAACCAACAGATCACCCTAACCAATGGGTTGCTTGCAAAGTTGACAGTTCGAAAAGTGGCAGTTGTCAGTTGCAATGCCCAGCATCTTCCCGAAGGCTTGCTGCTTCCCATGCAGGGTCATACAGAGCAGACCGAGCGGGTGAGGTATCAACTGGAAGCTTCCCAACCGCTTAAGAAAAATCTCTGGCAACAGACTGTCTCCGCCAAAATCAAAAACCAATATGCCCTGCTGCTGGAGAAGGGAAAGGAGTCCAAAAGAATGGAATACCTGTACAAAAATGTAAGCTCGGGGGATACAGGAAATCATGAAGCGCAGGCAGCTGCTATTTATTGGCAGAGTTTGTTTGATATACCTGATTTCAATAGGGGACATGTAGGTATTCCTCCCAATAACCTGCTCAATTACGGTTACGCCATCTTGAGGGCGGTTATTGCAAGGTGTTTGGTTTCTTCGGGGATGTTGCCTGGAGTGGGGATTTGGCATAGGAACAAGTACAATGCCTATTGTCTGGCGGATGATATAATGGAACCCTATCGGCCCTATGTGGATTTGGTGGTGTCCTATATTGTGGAAAACCAAGATGAATATGCAGAGCTCAATACTGATCTGAAAAAGGAGTTACTCAATATTCCCGCATTGGATGTGAAGATTGATGGTCAAAAGAGTCCCCTGATGGTAGCAGCATCCAGGACGACATCTTCTTTGTTTGAATGTTTTGCCGGGATCAGTAGAAAAATCATTTACCCGGAATATGGATGAAAAATATTTCTCACGTCTTAACCAATATAGGAGTTTGTGGGTCTTAGTTTTCTTTGACCTACCCACCGAAACCCGCAAGGATAGAAAAATTGCAACTTCTTTCCGGAAAAAACTGCTGGACGATGGGTTTGCCATGTTTCAGTTTTCGATTTACATGCGTTTTTGTGCCAGTCGGGAAAATGCCGATGTACATATCAAACGAACCAAGAAAAATTTACCACCAAAAGGGAAAGTAGGGATTATGTCTATCACCGACAAGCAGTTTGGGATGATGGAGCTATTTTATGGTACAAAGCCCCAAGAAACCGAACCTCCATCCCAGCAGTTGGAATTGTTTTAAAAAATATGATTAAAGCTTTTCCAAAGTTTCAAACTTTGGAAAAGCTAACAGGTTAGTAAAAACCTCCAGGTCTCTTTCCTTTGCCCCTAAAATCCTCTATTTTTTTATTTTCTAATTTTTCACATAAAAGACAGCATACCAGCCACTTAACGTGGGGTATGCTGTGATTTCACTAGTAAAGTACTGATTTGAAAGCAATTCACAACCAATGTCATTAGCACGGTCAATGTGCGACGGCTGTGATTTCACTAGTAAAGTACTGATTTGAAAGCAATTCACAACGCTTCAATCGGTTCGAAGGTATCGGAGGATGCTGTGATTTCACTAGTAAAGTACTGATTTGAAAGCAATTCACAACACCTCCATTGCTTAATCCCATAGTCCTTGGGCTGTGATTTCACTAGTAAAGTACTGATTTGAAAGCAATTCACAACCAATTTACAAATTGGGCGATTTTTGTTTTTGCTGTGATTTCACTAGTAAAGTACTGATTTGAAAGCAATTCACAACCTGGAAGAAGGATATGTCTGCGCATTTTTAGCTGTGATTTCACTAGTAAAGTACTGATTTGAAAGCAATTCACAACCTAAGCGCCTTCAATCTACAGTAAAAAAAGCTGTGATTTCACTAGTAAAGTACTGATTTGAAAGCAATTCACAACTGGAAGCTGGAACTGATTCATAGCCCCAGCGCTGTGATTTCACTAGTAAAGTACTGATTTGAAAGCAATTCACAACCCAAAGCATACATCTTCATTACCTCATAAAGCTGTGATTTCACTAGTAAAGTACTGATTTGAAAGCAATTCACAACTAAACAGAGGTGGAAGTCCCATACACAGTAGCTGTGATTTCACTAGTAAAGTACTGATTTGAAAGCAATTCACAACTGTATATGCCTTGCCAGCACTTCAAACTTGCTGTGATTTCACTAGTAAAGTACTGATTTGAAAGCAATTCACAACCAGTGGTCATCTCTCGTACGATCATCCCTAGCTGTGATTTCACTAGTAAAGTACTGATTTGAAAGCAATTCACAACAAAGACCTATTCCTCTATCCATCAGATCCGCTGTGATTTCACTAGTAAAGTACTGATTTGAAAGCAATTCACAACGCACAAGGCATCGCGAACACGGCTGAAGGTGCTGTGATTTCACTAGTAAAGTACTGATTTGAAAGCAATTCACAACTTTGGGAATCTTTCTTGATACATTCTAGCTGCTGTGATTTCACTAGTAAAGTACTGATTTGAAAGCAATTCACAACGAAAGAGCTTTCGATAAAGGGGGTGAATCGCTGTGATTTCACTAGTAAAGTACTGATTTGAAAGCAATTCACAACATAGCCAATTGGCGATATATCTCGAACTCTGCTGTGATTTCACTAGTAAAGTACTGATTTGAAAGCAATTCACAACAACCTTAACCTCTGAAATCCCTTTAGTAAGCTGTGATTTCACTAGTAAAGTACTGATTTGAAAGCAATTCACAACCTATATTTGAATCATATCGTGGGGTAGAGCGCTGTGATTTCACTAGTAAAGTACTGATTTGAAAGCAATTCACAACATAGGGTGGTGTGCTTTGCGATGGACACCGGCTGTGATTTCACTAGTAAAGTACTGATTTGAAAGCAATTCACAACGGTATTCTATGTTCTCCCCGCCACTCACAGCTGTGATTTCACTAGTAAAGTACTGATTTGAAAGCAATTCACAACAATCAACCTTCATCCCGTCTACACCAAAATGCTGTGATTTCACTAGTAAAGTACTGATTTGAAAGCAATTCACAACTTAGCGGAAACGAACTGTACAAGCTCCTGTGCTGTGATTTCACTAGTAAAGTACTGATTTGAAAGCAATTCACAACCCATAGGGCATATTCCACAATCTTCCTCCTGCTGTGATTTCACTAGTAAAGTACTGATTTGAAAGCAATTCACAACCTTGGGGATGGCTACGATCTCGATATCCTTGCTGTGATTTCACTAGTAAAGTACTGATTTGAAAGCAATTCACAACCGCTTACGCAATGTTTCATAGCTATAATCAGCTGTGATTTCACTAGTAAAGTACTGATTTGAAAGCAATTCACACAGCTTCTGAAAAAATTCATTATTTGCAGCGCCGTCGTGAGCTTTAATCCTTGCATCTGGAAATGGGGTCGGGTTTTCAGAAAAAATCCGACTGATTTTCACATCCACCCGCTTCTCTAGATCCTTCAGTTCACTGCAGATTTCAGCCCAGTTATACATACCGTGAGGGAATTGATTTGCACACTAAGATCTGCTGTTTTTGGCCTAAATGAAAATTGTCAAGCAGGATGTATGATATCCTGTGTCAGATTTTAACTTCAGTTTTACAGCTCAAATCATCAATCTCCTCGCTTTTCACCCCTAAAATGTGGATAACTTTCTGATTTTTCCAAAAAAACACCCTGTATAGGAGGGACGAGCGTTAAAAATCTCTTCAGTAGGACTGAGTGTGAAGGATTAATCCAGTGGATTAATCTAGCGAGGGGCCAGCCTGTAGCGGAGGATTTAGAGAAGTAGCCAGCTTGCGCGCTGGGATGGTATCATTTTTTCCGTTTCTTGCTTAAGCCATATGATTATTGAAATCGAAGATCCCGATAAGCGAAGCGATTCGGGAACAACCAACCTACTTCTTACGCTTAATCTCCATCTGGAGCAGAGCCAAGCGCCTCCTCTTCAAGGAGAGCCTGTCCTGATGCGAAGCGTATCGGGAAGGTCGGGAGGAGGTAGGAAAGCCAATTGCAAATTGATAAGAATATTAGGGTGGAATTACAAATCCCACCCAGTCAAAAAGAGGTGCTGACTACGCCGATAGGGGGCATACCGTCGTAAAGAGCGTCATTCCTATGCTTTACTAACCGCCGCATATGGTATGAACAAATGTTTGAAATTACCGAGCGTAGCTCATGTATGTACGGTGGTGAGAGAGCCTAAATCTGAGCCATTTGACTCTGGCCGGCCTATTTGATGTGCTTATTCTTTTCACGACGACTAGTAACTGATCATATTGTTTTCCAAGTTAGTATCTACATCATAATCTAATCCCAAAACCAATTTTTTCACTGGTTTTTTTGCATTGAATTCTAGATGTATAGATGTGTTTCCTTTAGCCCAACAGCTAATATCTTTTTGAATTACTTCCTGCGTTTCATCTTTATAGATAATAGTTAGATGAACAGGTACAATTGCATCTCCAATTTTGTTAATGACTACTGTATAACTTAACTGGTTATGTTTTACTTCACCGATAGCCAGATCAGGGACATTCTTCTCAAAAAACCAATTCTTCCAAAACCAATTTAAGTCTACCCCAGCCCCTTTATTAAAACAATTAAAAAAATCATAAGGTGTAGGGTGTTTTCCTTTCCATTGATCTATATAAAATTTCAAAGCAGTATTAAACAGGCTGTCACCAAGCATTTCTTTCACATAAAGAAATCCTAGGGCAGGCTTAAGATCTTTATTGGCATACCTGGCCTTGCCATATAATTGAGGGGTAAGGGTGATGATGGGTACATCCTGGTCCATGCCTGCCGTATTATTCACATCGCTCATATCGTATTCAAGAGGATAAGCGACATCAAAAAAAGGATAAAGCAGAAACTCTGTTAAAGTTGCCCAACCTTCATCCATAAAAGAATATTTCGTTTCATTGCTGCCTACATAAAAAGGGAAAATAGAATGAAAAATTTCATGCATGGTAAACATGACTGCATCACTTTCTTCAAACGGGAGATTATTCACCAGCATAGGATATTCCATCGCATCCAATCCTTCAAAAACAGTTATGTGAGCATATGGAAAAGGTACCCCCGGAAATTGATGGGAAATTAGCGAAACAGATGTACGTGCATAATTTACCACCGGCAAGTATGCTACATGATCGGGATTAAAAACGGCATCTACGCGAGTGCGCCTTTTTGAAACAGTGTCAACCACAACACTGGAGGCTTTCCATATATAATGATTGCTGGCAGTAAATGCAAAATCACTTACATTTTCGGCCTCAAATATCCAGGTGTTCCATCCATGTTTTTGCGTTATATTTCCTTTCTGCAGGTCTGGGGTTGTAATGATATCAGTTATCTCATCATTTACAGATGCTTTATGAATGCGTTGTACAAATTCAGGTTCGTACACCGAATCAGGATTTTTCAAATCACCTGTGGCCCAAATTTGGTAATCGTCAGGAACAGTAATTTCCGCTCTGAAATCCCCATAGTCATTATAAAATTCTTCTCTGCCGGTATACGGATAGTCATCCCAGCCATCTATGTCGTCATACACAGCAATGCGTGGGAAAAAGTAAGCAATCACAAAAGCTCCGGAATCCACTTGCCCTGTACGTATAAAAGAATTTTTGTTTAACTCATAAGCATAGGTGATTTCAAACTGAGCTTTTTGTCCCGGCAGTATATAGGCATCCCTAACCGTCATATTGGTACCTCTAATCCTGAAATTTTCCGGAGCCGGTGACTGGTTATTGATTTGTATCGATTGGATTTTCACACCCTGGCTTACATCTTCTGGCGAAACAGGAACTTTACGGACGGCACCTGCCTGATATAAATTCGGAAATAACTTAAAAACAACCTGATGCAGGGTATCCGGGCTATTGTTGGAGTAGTCTATGTTAACCCTGCCCTGAAGTAAGCGGGTGGCAGGATTGAATTTGATCTTAAGATGGTAATCAGCTGCATTTTGCCAGTAATTTTTACCCGGAATGCCGACCTTATCCCTTGTGTCCCCTTCATATGCTGCTTTAAAATTGGTCGGTATGGGTAAACTAGCTTGAGAAAAGCAAAAATGACTAGTAAGAATCAATATGATAGTTAAGTATTTAATTGATATCATTCAATTATTATTTAGCATTTTAGTATTAAAATACACGTATATGAGCAGTATAAAATCGTATCATTAAAAGCATTTACTATTGCTAGGTACCTATCCTTCATTTTTGAATACAATGGCCAAAAGTAAACGTTGGCAACGTGGCACGTTACTAATCGGTGTTTGCCTCCATCAATAAACTGCATTCTTCCTTTTTTAGTGGCTTCCATAACACCGACCAATGTATTCGGATCGCCTTTGCCCCACACCAATGGTGGTCTTACGGCAATGGTTTGAAATTTTTTTGTGCTGGCTTTCAAAACCATATTTTCTGCTTGCAGTTTTGTTCGTGAAATAACTTCATTTTTAAGCAGTCAGCCCGCATTTTCTATAGCCGATATTGAGTGCTTGACTATTTCTAATCGTTTCAATCTGATAAGTTATGCTATTCCCGTTTCAGTTAAATGATTTCTGCGGTGCAAATGGTGAAAGATATGTCTTTGACTTAGACAACTTGCCTAACGCTTTACCCATAGCTCAAAATCACCTTGAAGATGCCCGGTTCTCTCGCTAAGGTGCGAGACAGGCTGTGAAACAACTAAGGTTTTATTCTAGTCCCCGCGGACCGAACAAGACCTTAGTTGTTACAGGCAGTGTTTTGTCAATCATTTAAACAATAGGTGAAGCACCACCGTCTACAGAATAATTAGTACCTGTAATGTATTTTGCTTCCGAAGAAACAAGAAATGCTACAAGGTTAGCAATTTCTTCGGGTTCAGCCATTCTGCCCAATGGAACACCAACTTTGTCCATTACCGCTTTAAATGCTTCGTCCACCGTGGTATTTGAGGACTTTGCTATATTCTCAATAAATTCCAACATTAACGGTGTCTTGACCACGCCTGGTGAAACTACGTTTACACGTATTCCTTTTAAGCCAACTTCGCTGGCCAATGCTTTGCTATAAACATTCAATGCTGCTTTTGCCGATGAATAAGACATTGTCATTTCCCAAATAGGTCGTTTTGCAGCACCTGTCGAGATGTTGATGATTGTGCCGTGTTTTTGTGTAATCATTGAAGGCAATAATGCTTTGTTGATACGGACGACGGACAAAAAATTCATTTGCCAATCGTTATTCCAATTTTCATCCGAAAGAGTGCTGAAGCCTCCTCCAGGACTTAAATTAGCACCCGCGTTATTCACGACAATGTCTATTCTGTTATATTTTTCTAAAATTTGTTTAGCAATGATTTCCGCACTTTCGGGTTGAACAAGGTCTGCTTTAATGAAAAAATGTTCACTTGCCTTGTCTTTTGGTTCGTTGCGTGCAGTTACAACTACCTGAGCACCTGCATTACTTAATTTATCTGCTATGGCTTTACCAATGCCTTTTGTTCCGCCTGTTACCAAGGCAACCTGTCCTTTTAATGAAATGTTCATAATATTTGTATTAAAAATGAACTGCAAAGGTTGTCTGTCTAAAAACAATAGCAGTTGCCATTTGGCAAAAAAAGCACTAGTGAATATTTTTTCTTATTCGACTTAATGAAAATCTTGTAATGCCTAAGTAAGAAGCAATATAAGCTTGTGGAACACGGTTAACTAGTGTTGGGAATTTTTCCATGAATGACAAGTAGCGTGTAACAGCATCTTCCGAAACTAATGCGGTTCTTCTTTCTAAGTGTATCTGAAATGCTTTTTGAACTGCTCTGCTTACAATTTTGTCCCAACCAATAATTGCATTGTAAAGTTCTTCCCAATCCCGTTTAGAAAACACAATAAGTTTACAGTCGGTAACAGCCTGCAAATAATCGGAAGACACAAGGTTGGCATCAAAATTTTCGTAATCTACAACCAACCGATTTTCGTCAATAAAATACTTAGTGATTTCTTCGCCCTCGTTGCCGTAACAGCAAATGCGAATAATGCCTTTAACAACAAAGCCAACTTGTGTTGGGATTTTTCCAGCTTCCGAAAAGTACTCGTTTTTCCGAAGTTCTAATTCTGTTGCTTTGCTTGCAATGAGGTCTATTTGCTGTTTATTCAAGTTGCCAAACTGTAAAATATATTCAATCAATTCTTTCATTGTCGCAAAATTAGCAATAGTTGTTTGTCGTTGTTGAAAAGTGTCTGTCTTGTCAAATCGCTACAGTGGGCGTAAGGTTGTTCGGTCGTCCAATATTGACTGTAACGGCTCGAATATGCGTAGTGCAGGAATTCAAGGCACTTCACTTCAAACTGTTGCAATGTTTATTGAACTCAAAAACATCTGCCAGGTCGAGCATTCAAGACACAGATCTTTTGAGAACTTTATAACCAACCTTATAGCAGGTTTAATTGCTTACTCCTTCTTCCCTAAAAAGCCCGCAATCAAGTACCAACCGGTCCTAACAAACCAATTAGCCGTTTTATAAAATCGAACTCCGGTTAGTAAAGTACTGATTTATTCACTTGTTGGTTTGTGTAATAAGGCGTTCATGAATCTCCCTTTGGTCGATTTGAGCGCAATTCGCAACTTCGCGTTTTTTAGTATTACCTCAAGTGGGGTTTTGCGGTTTTAGAGGACAGTGATCGCCTACTCCAAGTACTTAATCACCTTGGCGGGATTTCCTCCAATTACTACATCGGAAGGAAAATCTTTCGTCACTACCGCACCTGCTGCGACCACTGTCCGTTCTCCTATACTTACTCCCGGGCAAAGCACCGCAGATCCTCCTATCCACACGTCTGAACCTATGGTAATGGGTTTCCCATATTCCCACTGCTGACCTCTACTTACAGGATCGAGTGGGTGGGTGGCGGAATAGAACTGCACATTCGGACCTACAAATACCCGGTCACCAAGTGTCACTTTGCATACATCCAGCACTACGCAGTTGAAGTTGAAGAACACATCGTCCCCAACTTCAATGTTTGACCCATAGTCACAATAAAAAGGGGGTTCCACCCATAGATTTTCCCCGGCTTTACCGAAAAGTTTTTTGAACAGAGAAATCCTGTATTCCGGATCCTCGGGATCTGAATCATTGATGGTCTTCAATAGCTTCCTGGTCTCTAAGCGCTCTGCTGCCAATTCCGGATCACCGGCTTGGTAGAGTTCGCCTGCTAACATTTTCTCTTTTTCGGTCATTTTTTCTTTTGACTGTAAAGTAATCCTTCTTCTACACCTCTGATTTCAGCCAACCCTTTTAATCTGCCTATTGCGGAGTATCCGGGGTTCGTTTTTTTACTCAGATCGTCTAGCATCAGGTGCCCATGATCCGGTCGCATAGGAAGGCTTTTGCCCCGCTTCTGTTGTACTTGTATGATTTCATCAATTACTGCCACCATTGGCACATTTCCTTCCAGATGATTATCCTCAAAGAAATTTCCGGCTTCATCCCGTTTGGTACTTCTTAAGTGGATAAAATGAATGTGATCACCAAATTCTCTGACCATAGCAGGAAGATCGTTGTCAGCTCTTACCCCAAAAGACCCGGTGCAGAAGGTAAGTCCATTGTAAGGACTGGGCTGATCTCTCAGAATTCTTCTGGCATCTTCTGCCGTGCTCATGATTCTCGGGAGCCCGAATAGGGAAAAAGGAGGATCATCCGGATGGATAGCTACGCAAACGCCGTTTTCTTCTGCTACCGGAACGATCGCATCCAAAAATAACCTCAAATGCTCAGCCAGCTTGCCTGCATCGATTCCGTCATAGGTTGCCAGCATGGCTTTAAATTCGTCCATGGTATAGCCTATCTCAGATCCGGGAAGCCCTTTTAGGATATTGTCTATGATCATTTGATGCTTGGCGGGACTGAGAGCTTCGTAGTAAGCTTTGACTTCTTCGTATTCCTCCTTGGAGTATTCAGATTCAGACCCCGGTCTTTTTAGGATAAAAAGATCAAATGCCTGAACAGCTTTTTTCTCAAACAGCAATGCTTTTACACCGTTTGGAAGCTCATACTCCAAGTCTGTTCTAGTCCAGTCAAGGATAGGCATGAAATTATAACATACCGTGTAGATGCCTTCTGCAGCAAGATTTCGAATAGTCTCTTTATAGTTTTCAATTACTTCAAGGTAATTTCCAGACCGGGTTTTTATGACTTCATGTACGGGAACAGACTCTACTACCGACCAAGTCAGACCGGCGGCTTCGATAGTGTTTTTACGTTCCTTTATCTGCTCACGTGACCATATTTCTCCGTTGGGAATATGATGAAGAGCCGTTACGATGCCGGTTGCCCCTGATTGGAGAATATCTCTTAAGCTAACAGGGTCATTTGGTCCATACCAACGCATGGTTTGCTCCATTTTATAGGTCATAGTATTTTGAGTTTAAGATTAGCCAATTTGAAATTTGAGATTTCAACTATTAAATTTTTTACACACCTGAATAAGCTCCGAATCCACCGTCCACCGCGACAATAGTTCCTGTCACAAACTCAGATGCATCTGAGCAGAGCCAGTGTAGTGCTCCGTTTAAATCTTCCGGTTTGCCAAATCTGTGCATCGGCGTATGGTTGATTATCTGATTTCCCCTGCCGGTAAGACTTCCGTCAGATTCTGTCAGGAGCGTTCTGTTTTGCTCGGTAAGGAAAAACCCCGGCGCAATGGCATTTACTCTATATTCAGGGCCGTGTTTGGCGCAGAGTTCCACTGATAGGAATTTGGTGAGATTGTCGATCGCAGCTTTGGCCGAAGCATAGCCCATCACCCTGGTCATCGGCCGTGAAGCAGCCATGGAGCTGATGTTGATGATATTTCCCTTGCCATTTTTCAGCATAAGGGGGAAAAGAATCTTGGAAGGAATAGCTGTCCCCAGATAATTCAGATCCATCACTTTTCGTAAGGCATCCAGCTCCAAATCTTTCAATGTTTTGTCCGGTGTGATTACAGCTCCCTGCATATTGCCCCCTGCAGCATTGATAAGAATATCAATGTAGCCATGGTCATTTTCCAGTTCGGTATAGACTCCCTGAATGCTGGCTTCATCCGTGACATCACAGATATAACCGACTGCTTTGCCGCCAGCCTCTGTGATAGTATTGACCAAGTCTTGCACTTTGTCCGGAGTACGTCCCAAGATCAGGACTTCCGCCCCTTCATTTGCCAGATATAAACTCAAGGATTTGCCCAGAACTCCGGTGGCTCCTGAAAATGCTATTTTTTTTCCTTTGAGAGAGAATAGTGAATTACCCATGATCAAACTTGAATATTTTTAGGATTGAAGTCAAAATACTCTTTTGCGTTGTTGTAGCAGATATCAGAGATGATACCTCCCAGCCATTTTTCGTCCCAAGGGAGTTCGCCATTGGCTACATCCAGTCCGAAAAGATTGCAAAGTACACGGCGGAAATACTCATGACGCGGAAAAGAGAGAAAACTTCGGGAATCGGTAAGCATACCTATAAAGCAACTGACAAGACCCATATTCGAAAGTGTGTTGATTTGCTTCTCCATTCCATCCTTCTGATCCAGATACCACCAGCCTGATCCAAACTGGATCTTACCTTTCACCGATCCGTCATTATAATTGCCGATCATCGTTGCAAAAACTTCATTGTCGCGGGGATTTAGGTTGTATATCACTGTTTTAGCAAGCTGGTCATCTGCATTGAGGGCGTTGAAAAAACCGGACATAGCCTTTGCCTGATCAAAATCACCGATGGAATCATAACCGGTGTCCGGACCTAGTATTCTTAGAGAACGCTCATTGGTGTTTCTGAGCGCACCCAGATGAAATTGTTGTACCCATCCTTTTGCATGATACATTTTACTTAAGGCTAGGAGGGTAGTGTACTTGAAGAAATTCACCTCTTCTTGGGAGAGTTCCTTTCCTGAAGTGATTTGTGCAAAAATGGCATCAATGGAAAATGCATTTTCCTTGAAGAAATAGAGTTGCTCCAGCCCATGGTCTGAAAGTCTGCAGCCGCGCTCATGGAAGTAATCTATTCTTTTGCCCATCGCCTCCAATAGTTTCTCGTATGAGGTGATCTCAAAACCGGCACTTTCTCCCAAACTTGAGATATAAGCGTTGTAGCCAGCAGGATTTTCTACGGCGTAGGATTTATCGGGACGGAATGCCGGATACATGCCTAAGTCTTTGCCTTTTTTGTGAAAGGATACATGCTGATCCAAGGAATCTATGGGATCATCGGTAGAGCAAACTACTTCCACTTTCATTTTGGCTAAAAGCCCCTGAGTAGAATAGCAATCTTGCTCCAGAATGGTATTGAACTGTTTGTAAACCTCGGAGGCATTAGTCTCTGAGAGTAGCTCATCAAATCCAAAGTATCGTTTTAGTTCCAGATGAGACCAGTGATAAAGCGGGTTTCTAAGTGTATAGGGAAGTGTTTTCGCCCAATTTTTAAATTTATCCCCGTCAGAGCCATTTCCTGTAATGAACTTTTCATCGATACCATAGGTCCGCATCGCCCTCCATTTGTAGTGGTCACCGGCAAGCCAGATTTTGGAAATGTTTTCAAATTTTTTATTGGCATTTATCTCGGCAGGCGGGAGGTGATTGTGGTAATCTATAATGGGTAAGTCCTTGGCATACTGATGATAAAGAATTTTTGCAAAATCACTTTGCAATAGAAAATCGTCAGATAAGAATGACGCCTTCGTTGTTGAGTAGGGCATTGGTTATTTAGGCTAAATTTCTACAACTTATTATTGACCTAAAAATACCCTGAATCAACTGTATTTAAGTAATAAAATGCGGAAACGATTTCGAAATTATGTAGATGGTATTGGATTAATACGCTCAATGATTTGTAATTTGTGCACGATAAATAACCCGATTAACCCTTCATACCATGGCCTCAGGAATTAGTTTGAAAGAATTGGCCGCAGAATTAAAACTCGCGCCTTCTACCGTCTCAAGAGCTTTAAACGATAGTTACGAAATCTCAGAAGCCACTAAGAAAAAGGTAATTAGCATGGCTGAGAAGCTGAACTACCATGCGAATCCATTTGCACGCAGTTTGCGCGAAAATAAGAGTAAAACCATTGCTGTGATTATACCTGAGCGGATCAATAACTTTTTTGCTCAAGTCATGGATGGGATTGAAGAAATTGCACAGGAACAAGGTTATCATCTGCTCATTTACAATACTCATGAAGATCTGGAGCGGGAGCGTAAAATTGTGAATCTTCTTCTAAATGGAAGGGCCGACGCCATAGTGATGTCGGTGACCAGTCAGACCAGCGATATATCGCATTTACAAAAACTGCACGACCGTGGTCTTCCTATTATATTCTTCGACAGGATCAGAGCTGAAATCCCTACCACCAAATTTATCACAAATGACTACGAAAGTGCTTACGAAGGCACAAAACATCTGATCCAGCAGGGCTGCAAAAAGATTGCCTTGTTTACATTGTGCAAAGATTTGTCCATCAGCCAAGAAAGAAAGCGGGGATACAATGATGCTATTCTAAGCGAAGGCTGGGAGCCGGATCCTGCTTTGACACTTTATTGCACTCATGATGAGGAGAAAAATGTGAAATTGATCGAAGAGCTGCTTCTGTCCCCTGATCGTCCCGACGGAGTGTTGACCTCGGTAGAGAAATTGGCGTTTGCGACATATCAGGCTGTAAAAACGACAAAATTGAGAATACCCTCAGACTTGAAGTTGATCAGTTTTTCCAATTCCGCTATTGCAGGTTTGCTGAACCCATCCCTTACTACGATAACTCAACCTGCCGTAACTATTGGAAATGAATGTGCAAAATTGCTTATCCGGAAATTGACCAAGCCGAAGCACTATGAGCTTATAGATCAGGTCATCACCATCCCGTCTAAGATTACGGTCAGGGAATCGACGGTTTCTTTGTAATTAGCATCTTCGGTTACCCGTCATCGCGATCCGCCTGAGGCGGAGAAGCGATCTCATTGTATTTACGAAATGCGAATGAGGATTTACGGGATCAACGGAAAATGAAGATTTATCCTAAGAAGTCGACTCAACCAGTTATTTAGTGAAAACCGAAGGATCAGCTAAATGTACCTAGATTCAATAATGCCGTAAATCGTACTTCGTAAATCCAGAATCAGAAAAGATTGCCGCGTCAAAACCAATTCCCTTTGGTCATTGGTTTTTCCTCGCAATGACGGACAAAGCAATCTCATTGTATTTGAGAAGTACGAATGACGATTACGGGATCAACGGAAAGTGAAGATTTACTCTAAGAAGGTAACTCAACTAGTTATTTAGATAATACCAAGGGATCAGATTAATGTGCCAAGATTCACTAATGCCGTAAATCGTACTTCGTAAATCCAAAATCAGAAAGGATTGCCGCGTCAAAACCAACTCCCTTCGGTCATTGGTTTTTCCTTGCAATGACGAAAAAAAACTGCTCCGATATACTCAGAGCAGTTTTTAGTTTTATACAGATTGAATTTTAATACCCCGGATTCTGAGGAAATGCACTTGCGGTGCCTTCCGCACGGTCTATCTGATTCTGAGGGATTGGCCTTAGGTTATGGAATTCCTGAATACCCGCAGCTCCCTGAGGGTTGTGGGCTTTAACCCGCTCTACCAATATTCCCCAACGCTTCAGATCAAGCCATCTCGTTTGTTCTCCAATAAGTTCTCTCGCTCTTTCTTCAGTGATAAACTCGAAGGTCAAATCAGAACTGGAGATTTCCATTTCTGCTTCCTTGCCCGGAAATGCGGCTCTTCTTCTTACAACGTTGATATTTTCAGTCGCTTCGCTGATTTTTCCCTGACGAAACTGAGCCTCAGCAAGTAGGAGGTAGGTATCTGCCAATCTCATTGCGATATAATCCCTTCCTCCTTCAAATTGGGTACGGTCTACACGCCCCGGATCCATATGTTTTTTCATTGGGGGGAAAACTCTTTCTGTGTAAAGCTCCGGAGTAAGTACCTGATAGGGGTATTTAGCTCTTTCTGCCACAGACATATTGTAGCCCGGAAGCCAAATGGTTGTATCTCCCTGAGCAAAAGTTACGGTTTCTTTAGACTTATCAAAGGTGGTATTATACTCGCCCGGTCTATTGGATAAAAAGTGATCCACATAGGTGTTTTTATATCTTGAATCATTGACTCTATCAGCAAAAATAGTGTTCAACGTATAATCCGTAGATTTATAACGTTTGAACGGACGTCCGTTTTCCGTATCCCGCTGCATTCCAGGCTGTACATCGTATTCCATCAGGAAAAATACATGGGCATTGTTTCCTTCATTTAAGACGGGATTGGCTTCTGTATTTTGCTGCTGGTTATTAAGGGGATCTCGGGTATATTGCACAGACCAAATTACCTCGTCATTTATTTCATTTCCAAAAGCATGTACATCACCGAAATCAGGCAACAAAATAATTCCGTAATTGTTGATTACGCTTTGTAGCAATGGCTCTGCTTTGGCATAATCTGTCGCTTCACCGGCTTCTGAGGTAGCTTTGGTAATATAGACTCTCCCCAGCAGATGCTCTGCCGCAGCTCGGGTGGCCCTACCATAATTATCTGATTTTGCCTTAGCTTCCAAACTTGGAATAGCTTCTTCCAAATCCTGAATAATAGCCGCGTAAACAGCCGAGACTGATGAACGGGTTACTACTTTGGTAGGGAGAATAGTCTCTTCAAGCTGTAGATCCACTGCTCCAAAAAGCTGGACCAAAATGAAATAGTGATGGGCTCTGATGAATTTCGCTTCTGCTACTCTCTGTAAGACGACTTCCTCCGAAAGTCCGGTAACGTTTGGAGCCCTCTCAATTACAGCATTACAGGTGTTTATTCCTCTGTAGAACTCATCCCACACTTCACGTACATGTCCATTTTGGGAATCAAATTGATTGGTATAGAAATTCATAAATTTCCATGAGCCATCTGCACCGTTGGTAAAGATATCAGTTCCGAAAGTAGTAAGATTATTGCCTCGCTCGGATCCGTACCATGCTCTCATAGAGCTGTAGGCAGCATTGATTCCATCGTTAAGGCCTTTTGGCGTATTGAGGTAATCATTACCGATTTGGGAGACTACGTCTTCTTGTAGAAACCCATCACAGGAGGCCATTGCCGAAAGTCCCAGAATAAGGGCTGTGGATTTTGCCCAATAATTTATAGATATAGCTAATTTTTTCATTGCCGATTAGAATTTTGCATTGATACCAAATGTAAAAGAAGTGACAGCAGGAGCGACATTTGCACCTACCGCACCTGGATCTAGCCCTTGCTCACCATCCAGAAATACCTCTGGATCAATACCTTTATGCTTTGAACGATACTTGGCGAAGATAAATGGTTGCTGTATGCTGCTGTATACTCTCAAGCTAGTCATACCGATTCGTTTTGCAGCTTCTGGAGTGAAGTTGTAACCGAAATTAATATTCCTCACCTTAATAAAAGATGCATCAAAATACTCCATAGAGCTGGCATATTTTGCACTTTCCTGATTTACATTTGGTCTAGGATAGTCGTTCGAAGGGTTGTTCGGTGTCCAGTAGTTTACATCTAAGTTATTATATCTACCTGCCAAGGAGTTATTGCCTGTATGAAACTGTGATCGTAACATGGATCCTAACCTACCGAAGATAAAGAAGGAGAAATCAAAACCTTTGTAGCTAAATCTATTGGTTATACCCAGTGAGAAGTCAGCTACTGCAGATCCCAAAAATTGTCTGTCTTCAGAATTGATCACTCCGTCACCATTGAAATCTTCAATTTTGATCTCACCGGGGACACTTCCATAAGAGGCAGCTTCATCGATTTCGTCCAGCTGCCAGATTCCTATTTTCTTTAGATCAAAGAAAACTGACAATGGCTGACCTATAAATCTGCCCGCACCTATATCATCTCCGTTCGGTAAGGAAATGATTTCCTCGGTGTTTTTGGTGAATATCAAGTCTGTGGACCAGGTGAAATCTCCCTTTTCTATATTAAGCGTGGAGAGACTAAGTTCTATACCACGATTTTGTGTCTCACCAATATTGGTGATATATCCTTGAAACCCTGTGGAACCGGGTAGTGGCTGTGGCGCTAGCAAATCCGTGGTATTGGTGATATAGTATTCAAAAGATCCGAAAACCCGGCTATTCCAAATTGCGAAATCCAATCCTGCATTGAAGGAGGTGGATGTTTCCCATCTCAAGTCAGGGTTACCGATAGACCTTGGACGATATCCAAAAGCACCACTGTTATCATACGCATAGTTTGTTCTGCCCAGGAGCGCTTGTGTCTGGTAGGGGTTGATAGCCTGGTTACCGATTGACCCATAAGACACCCTCATTTTTAACTGATCTATAGCTGAAGAATTCTGCATAAAGTTCTCTGAGCGGATATTCCAGCCCAGTGCTACTGATGGGAAGTATGCAAAGCGATTGTTTGCACCGAATTTTGAGCTTCCATCCGCTCTCATGGTAGCGGTAAATAAGTATTTGTTTTTGTAGTCATAGTTTAACCTTCCCATAAAAGACATAAGACCCCACTCTATCATGTCAGTATCGGCACGGGTGATTTGTGAAGCATCGCCTAATCTGTGGTAGAGTTGGGTTTCATCGGGAATCCCCAATACACTAATTCTCGCTTGTTCAAACCTGTCTTTTTGTATGGATTGCAGTGCAGTGAAATTCAGATTATGCACTTGGTTAAATGACTTGGTATAATTCAGGATGTTTTCCACCGTATAATTAAAGGTGAATCTATCTTCGATACTTCCTGTGGCGTCACCCCCACGGCGGGCATTGGTCTGTGAACCGGTAAATCTTCCATTTTTACTGATGGTAATATCAGGGCCAAAAACAAATCTATAGGTCAAGCCAGGAATAATATCATAGTTGGCAAAGATGCTGTTGAAGATTCTGTAGTTTTTGGTGAGGTCTACTTGGGCACCGGGTACTACTTCAGCATACGGGTTGGTTCTCAGTCCATCAGAAGTAGGAAGGAAAATCAAGTTGCCATCCTCATCGTAAGGCTTGCCCAATGGATTTTCGGCCAGTGCCCCGCCAAGCGGGTTGAAGTTTTCACCGTTACGCTCGCTGAATGAAACCAAAGTAGAAGTTCCAAATTTGATTTTCTTATTGATTTGGTGATCAATATTTGCACGGAAAGTGTAACGCGTAAAATCCTGATTGATAATCACTCCTTTATCCTTGAAGAAGTTGCCGGATACAAAGAAGGTAGTTTTGTCACTGCCGCCACTTACACCTATTTGATGACTTTGGATAGCGCCGCCTCTCAATAATCCTCCTACATAATCTGTGCTTCTGCCGGTAGCAATACCGTCTAATTCAATTGGCTCGAAGATTGATTCATCTGCAGCCTGTGTAGCCGGGCCTTCCGGATACTCTCCACTGGCTCTTCTAGACTCTCTTTTATATTCAGCAAACTCAGCACCATTCATGACATCAATTTTTCCCAACTCTTTATTTATACCATAATAGGAGTCAAAGGAAACGACTGTTTTGCCTACGGTTCCTCTTTTGGTTGTGATAAGTACTACACCATTTGCTCCTCTGGATCCATAGATAGCTGTGGCTGATGCATCCTTCAGTACTTCCATGGAAGTGATATCCTGCGGATTGATATCATTTATTCCTCCTGTTATCGGAATTCCATCAATTACATAAAGCGGTTCGTTGGAGGCATTAAAAGATCTTCTACCTCTGATCCGTACTTGGGGTGCTGAGCCCGGCTTGGAACCCGGCTGAGTTACATCCACACCGGCAGCTCGACCCTGCAGTGCCTGTCTTGCATCAGTGATCGGCAATTCTTGGATTTCTTTTGATCCTACAGATGAAATGGCCCCTGTAAGCTGACTCTTCTTGGCTGTACCATATCCTATTACGACTACTTCCTCCAGATCATCCAAATCCGGAACCAAATTGATATCGATAACCGATTGGTTTCCTACCGCTATTTCGATTGGAGAATAACCAATAAAGGAGATGACAAGAGTACCGTTAGCCGGACTTGAGATACTGTATTTTCCGTCCAAATCGGAGGTGGTTCCTACTGTAGAGCCTTTAAGTAGGATGGTGGCACCGGGTAAAGGCTGGCCAGTTTCGTCGTAAACTGTACCTCTCACTTGTGATTCCTGTGCCCAGCTGTACGTGACGCTGAGCAGCAAAAATAGCACTACCCGCAGATGCGTGTAAATTTTTGATTGCATAGTAAAATGGGTTTGTTGTTAATAATATTGCTTTCAAAGCGAGTGGAAAACGAGACTTCTTACTATAAGAATGCAGGCTCCTACGCTATGATGAAGTCAAGTTAGCTTGTTTAAACACTATTTTCAAGAGGATAAGCGGTAGAGTTACGCAATCGATTGCGTTGGCGTTGCGCAGAGAAAATGCACGGTACTTCTAGTTGGCTTAGTATGAAAGTATGGTATATAGCCATACTTAATTGAGGATGGCTAAAAACTTCATTTAGTCTAAAAAAAACACCTGCTTAAATATAAATAAACAGGTGTTGTCAATAGGACTGGATTTTACTTACATTTCTTCGATTCCCGGCATGTTTTATAGCTTGTCGTTCAAACTGAAGATGGAGGTAGCTACTTTAGTGTCTTGATTTTTATGTTTTTGAAGCTTACTTCATCGCCATGATCCTGGAGAAGAATATGTCCTTCAGCGGCTTCGCCAAAATTGTCCCAAGTGGCATATTTACTGATCGCAACCAAATCCCGGTATTCCTTAGAACCTCTTTCATATTCTACTACTTTCACACCGTTGAGGTAATGAGCCACTTTATTGTCAGGAGTTACCACTACGCGGCCTTTGTTCCATTCTCCCACAGGTTTGATAAATCTACCGTTTTTATCAGCTTTGATTAGGTCGTACAGAGATGCCATCGTACGATTGCCATCTCTTCCCATTTTTGCATCGGGATGCTTATCATCATCCAATACCTGGTATTCAAGTCCTATCGCAGAGCCTTTATTGCCCTCGGTAAGAGTCACAAAATATTTCACACCGGAATTGGCTCCTTCTGTAAGCCTGAACTCAAATGCCAAGTCAAAAGCAGAAAATTTCTCCTTGGTTACTATATCTCCGGCATTGGTAGATTCCCCACCGTCTGATGCAGCAATAGTCAAAATACCATCATTGACAGACCAGCCTGATTCCGGAAATGTTTCCTTATAGGCACCTTTCCAGCCATCAGAATTCTGACCGTTAAAAAGCAGTCTCCATCCCTTGTTTTTCTCGTAATCTGTGAGGGAGTTCAAGCTATTGTTTACCACAAAAATATCCTTGTTGAAATCCTTAGGTTTAAGGTTTTCTGTTTGGATTTTTACGTTTTTGAATGAAGTCTTTCTTCCGGCGTCTTCCGGCTTCTGAATGCTATGAACCTGCAAGCCGATAAAGCCTGTTTTGTCCATATCATCGACTACATAAGCTACTTCCTGACCATTTATCCATGTTTTTATTTCATTGCCTATAGCCTCTATTCTGTAATGGTTGAATTCATCCATTTTGAAAGCGGATTTGGCTTCGGGATTCAGGTCAAGTGGGTATAGCCAGCCTCTTCTTGCTTCATCATACACTCCGCCTGACCACGCCCTTTCGGAAGGATCAGCTTCGATCTGATAACCAAAAACCAAACCTTGACCGTCTCTGCCAGCCGGGTCGTATTGCCCTCTGGCCATTACTCCGGAATTGCTGGATAGATGACTGATCTTAAGATCCAGTTCCAGGATAAAATCCCCGTAAGTTTCTTCAGTGATCAGAAATGTGTTGGGAGATCCGGCCACAGCTGTTCCTTCTATAGTTCCGTCTACCACTTCAAATGTGGCAGTTCCTGCTACAGATTTCCAGCCTTCAAGGTCTTTGCCATTGAATAGATCTGTCCAGCCATCTTCTGTCTTTTGCTCTCCGGCACAGCTTACCAGCGCCAGTGAAGTAATAATGGCAGCTAGTATGTTTCGGGTGTATTTCATAAAATTGAGGTATTGTTTTCCAGTCTAAAATTCAAGATTTAGGGGCATTGCTCCAAAGGGAATTCTTTTAAGTTACGCAATCGTTTGCGAGTTGTATTGAAATAAGTGAATCAAATCCCTGCGTGGAAGTGCGGAGAAGAATCCGGGGATCTTTCTTACTTTTGCGCATGCTTGATTTTAACCTCAAAGGAAAAGTTTTTGTCACCTGTAAGGATCGCTCGGTTTCTTACTTGGAAAAAGAGATCCGTGAACTGGGTTTTGTGCCTGAATCCGTCACCCGAACAGGGATTGAACTAAGAGCCACCATGGAAGAATGCATGGATCTTAACCTGTATTTACGCACAGCTTCACAGGTTCTTTATGAAATCAAATCATTTTACCTGAGAAATGCAGATGATATCTACCGCAGATTCAAGGCTATTCCATGGGAAGACTACCTGGATGTGGATGGTTATTTTTCGGTTAATTCTGTAGCCGAAAATGAAAGTATCACCACACCGCTGATCGTAAATGTAAAAGTCAAAGATGCCATTGTAGACCGTTTTCGGGAATTGAAGGGGAGAAGACCTGATTCGGGATCTGATTTCGACGGCTTGGTTTTTCAGGTTTATTGGAAGGACACCCAATGCTCTGTTTACATCAATACCTCCGGTGATACGCTTGCCAAACATGGCTACCGTAAGATCCCCGGTAAAGCTCCCATGATGGAGGCGCTGGCTGCAGCGACTATATTCGCTACCGAATGGAATACGCGGGTTCCTTTTATCAATCCCATGTGCGGTTCGGGTACCTTGGCTATAGAGGCTGCGCTGCTGGCGACCAAACGCTATCCGGGTTTATATAGAGACCATTATTCTTTCCAGCATATTTTAGGCTACGAGGAGCAGGCTTACTTGGCAAAAAAGAAAAAATTGGAAAGCAAAATCATGGAACTTCCCGATCTGAAAATTATAGCTTCGGATATTTCTTTACAGGCAATATCTTTTGCCCAAGAAAATGCTATTACTGCAGGAGTGGACCATATGATCGAATTTCAGGTATGTGACTTTGCGGAGACGGAGATACCTGAGCGTCCGCGTGGCGTGATCATGTTCAATCCGGAGTATGGTGAAAGGCTAGGGGAAAACGATGAACTGGAAGTCACCTATAAGCGCATGGGAGATTTTCTGAAGCAGAAGTGTGCCGGATACAGAGGATATATTTTTACGGGTAATTTGGAATTGGCCAAAAAAATCGGACTGAAGGCTAACCGAAGAATTGAATTCTGGAACGGAACAATTGATTGTCGTTTGTTGAAGTATGACTTATATGAGGGAAAGAAGGAAGAGTAGGTAAAGTTTTCCCGCAGATTTTCGCTGATAATACTCGCAGATAAGTGCAGATTCAGTTTAGGTTTTACGGATAAAGACCATAGATGAGCATTGATTTTTAGTTTTCCCGCAGATATAGGCAGATTGATTCGCAGATTCCCGCAGATATAAAAATAGATCAGCGACGATAATCGAGTAAAAGTTTTCCTGCAGATGAGCGCAGATAAAATCCGCAGATCTATTTTTTGAATAAATCTGCGGGAAATATTAGATTTTACTGATGTTCGTCTCTCAACAGGTCATTGACTGTCTTCACAGGATTGAAGGTGATAAGGGGCACTTCTACGAAAATCGTGTTCCAGCCTGCCATAGCTCCATTCCAAAGCCCCGGTAATTCCAGTGCTTTGAGATCTTTCCCGCTTTTTGATTTCTCGGTGATAAATCCGGTCATCATGTCGCGATACTTTAGTAGATCAAATGGTTCGCCCTTGTAGTTTCTTGTAGCACATACCAAATCTACGGGGTTGAAATGGGTAGCAGCATTAAAATGAACTTTTGATTCAGGATCGTTTAAATCGATCTGGGCAGTTTCAAGGATTTGAAGAGATTGGGAGCCATCTGTCTCTTTTACCCAAAATGGCCCGCCTCCGGGTTCGCCTGTATTTTTCACCATTCCACATACACGAATCGGTCTGTTTAGTTTGCCCCTGAGAAAAATACCTTGATGCTCTAAGGAATTCGTATGGAAATCCTCTGGCAATTTCCCGCCGATCTCATGTGTAAAAACCTCTTCCGCATGTCTTAAAGATTTCTCTTCAATACCATCATCCAAGCTTTTCAAAGCGCTGAATACTTTCTCCTGAACCTCCAACAGCAGTCCTCCAATTGCCATTTTGTAATTTTTAGTTTCCTCTTTCAATCGGTCCGGAACTACATTGTCCACGTTTTTGATAAAAATGAGATCAGCAGATACATCATTGAGATTTTCCAGCAATGCCCCATGGCCTGCAGGCCTGAAAAGGATACTTCCATCTTCCTCGGTAAATGGCGTATTATCGGTGTTTACAGCTATGGTGTCGGTAGATTTCTTCTGCTGAGAGTAGCTGATGTCGAAGTTAACCCCGAATTCTTTCTCTATTCCGGGAAGTATTTTTTCTATTTCCTTTTTGAATTTCTCCGTGTGCTCAGGAGATACAGTAAAATGAATTTTCACCATTGACCCGGTTCCAATAGCATATTGCACTCCCTCGATTAAGTGTTCGTAAGCCGGAGTTCTGCGTCCTTCCTTATAGCGGTGAAACTTGAGTAATCCTTTAGGCAAATTACCATAGCCAAGGCCTTCGTCCAATAGCAAGGCGGCCAAGATACTTTTGTAGTCTTTGGTATCGAGTGCCTGATAGATGCTGCTTCCCTGACTTTCCAATACCTCATCAAGATCTTCATAGAAAGCGAATTTCTCGATATTGTCCATGAACTTCTGAACAAAAGCCGACTTACTGATATCTCCATCGCCTTCCAGAAAGGAGAAAAGATCTTTGAACATCCGCGAAGCCGCTCCACTTGCCGGTACAAATTTCAATACTTCCACTTGAGAAGCCTTTTCGGGATAAGTCATCAGGAAATGCTTCAACTCTTTATCGCTCAAAACTTTTATGCCATTTCCCGGAGTGGCAGGAGCGGTAATATTTAGAAAAGGGAAGCCATTTTCAAAATGTTTAATCTGTTGGGCTACGGTTTCAGGGTTCATACCCTGTTCCAAAATTTGGTCTGTTAAGTGATTTTCCATTAGGTGTCTGATAAAAATATAGGGTGTAAGTTAATAGGCTTAGTGAGTATCCTCAAATTGAATGTGGGATTTTTTCTAAAATTAAATTCATTAATAATTTATACAGGATCTGCTTTTCCCATACATAATTACTCTTTTAGGTAACATTTTTCAACTGAAACCTTATTCTTTGCTTGGGCCGCTTTTGTGCCAAGACTGAAAGTCCCGCATCAGTTATCTGAAGAATTCGAGGGTAGCCACCGGTGATCTGCGCATCCTTCATCAGGACAATCAATCTGCCGCCTGAAGTCAACTGCACAGTACCCGGAAAAACCGGAGCAGTCGCCATTTCATGAGGTTTGTGGGAGATGGTTTCTTCCAACTGAATAGCCATTCGATCTTTGAGGTGTGAGATGGTAAAATCCATTTCTTCCATCAGGGTTCGGGTTTTTTCGTCCAATAATTTCCATTCCGGCCCAGGATATACTTTAATGATGGGTTGTAGAGCCCAACTGAAATCCCATTTCACTTTTGAAGCAGTGAATCGTGGAAGTTCCTGAGTTGTGAAATAGGGGATTAGATCTCCTTTTTCAGCGTAGTCATTACTACTTATTCCTATGTACCAACTTCTGGAATCCATAATTTTTTCAGTTTGAAATCCATTCTTGATGCCTAGATAAAGAACTGAACCATTGATAAATGCGCCGATTTCCAATTCATCATTTTCGTAGATTGCATGGATTCCATGGTCGGCAATCGCTTTTCCATTCAATTTCACATCCGTTTTTGCTCCGGCTAAGCAAATCAGTGTGGGTGAGTCAAATTGGATTTTTAGGCCAGGTTGACAGATCTCCAGAGCTGCGTCAGAATCTTTGTTTTTCAGGAGGTGGTTTACCCAAGTAAACGAACGGGAATCCAAAGCTCCTGAAGTAGGAACTCCAAATCCGGTAAATCCGATTCTGCCGGAATCCTGAACAGAAGTCCCCGGACCGGTTTTTACAATATTCAAATAACCAATATCCCTGATCATTTGAATTTTGGTTTTTGGGGATGCCTTTTCAATTGATCAAATTCCTGAACGGTGATCGGAATAAATTCTATTCGCTCTCCTGCGGACGCAAAAACAGGGATGGGTTGCTTCGGGTCGAAAAGGGAAATAGGAGTCTGGCCGATCAGGTGCCAGCCGCCGGGACTTGAGGATGGATAAATACCTGTTTGCGTTCCTCCAATAGCAACCGAACCACTCGGGACAATGCGATCAGGCACACTTTTTCTGTCTGTATGCAATTCTTTTCTCAGACCATTCAAATACATAAACCCCGGTAGAAATCCATAAAAATGTAGCCGGTATAAAGGGGCTGAATGTATTGAGATCAGTTCTGCTGAAGTGATTTTTTTGCTTTGTGCCAAAACTTCGAGATCACGTCCTGTTTCTAAAGAATAGCACACGGGAATTTCCCGGATTTTTTCCGGTAGGGGGTAGCTCGAATCTTCCGAATCGAAGGACTTCAACCAATTATCTATTTCGGTAAATTCTATAGGATGTGAAAGTATTATTGCAAGGGTTTTAAAGCCAATTCTCATATCTACGATCTTTGGATTGAAGTCGTGTAGAAGCTTTGCTTTGAAACTTAATTGCTGCTGAAGTAGCTTGTCTGACACTTCGGAATTCCATTCAAATTCATAGAGCAGAGGAGAGATTTGGGATAATTTGGGTATCATGACCAGAATTCTTGTCGGATTAAGGGCAAAAAGCCCGTGATGCCGGGGTTGTCTCCATGAAAACAAATGGTTTGTGCCTTTACTTTGAGTTTTTTTCCTTGGTTAGAGATCAGGTACCCATGGTCCAAGATAGTATGAAGGTGCGCGGATATTTCCGGCTCTGTAGTGAGATGTGATCCGAAGATAGACCGCGGCATCAGTTGGTAATCGTCCAGATAACCCCGGTCACCAAAAACCTCGGTACGTCCGATCAAGCCCTTCTCGATGATATACTTTTCCAGCCGGGAATGGGGAGGAGTGAAAATAGGTGTATTGTGAAAGTGATTTGCTATAAAATCTGTCAGTAGGTCTGCAAGTTCTTCATTGGAAGCAGCATCATTATACAGGGCTCCATGGAATTTAATGTGATCCATAGTCACTCCGGATTCTTCAGCCAATTGCTCGAATTTTAGGATTTGGATTAAGATGGACTTGATAAGGTCTTTATGGGCGATTTTCATCGTTTTTCTGCCAAAATTAGCCGGGTCTGGATAGGAGGGATGAGCTCCAACCTTTTTCTTGTATAGCAGAGCTAGTTCTATACTTCGACTAATTGTGTTTCTATCACCGAAATGTCCTCCACAGGCAATGCTCGCTGTATCGATGAGCGGAAAAATTTGTTTCTCATTTGGCATACCTTCCCCTAAATCACAGTTTATTTCCGGAAGTTTCTTCATTGTTCTGGCAAAAATTGAGTAAAGCCTAATCTACAAAATGTCGGCTAAGGCTTCGAATATTTGCTATAAGTTATTGTAATATTTAATAAGCTCATTAAGTTGTTTGTAGTCCAGTTTTCCTTTGGCCAGTTTGAGGTGGTGAATGATCGCCAGCGCTTTCTTCATCCTGCTTTCCGGATTTTTGACCTTGGTGACAGTATAGACCATCATTCGCTGTTTGCCTGGAGTAAGGCTTTTGAAATAGAGAGTTCCTTCCTCATCCTGATCCATCAGTACTTGGAGTTCTTCAGGCATTTCATGACCGTATTCACTAAGATCTCTCGCTATGTTGACCGTAAAGGAAGATCCTTCATTTAAGTTAAAGCGATTTCGAAGTTCTTGATTGACTAAGACATACCAATAATCCTTGGACTTCATCAGTGCCATGTGAAATGGGCCTTGCCCTTTTATCCAGACCAAAACCCTGCGATGTTTCTCATCCATCATTTGGGTGGATATCTCATCGGAAATAGGAATGTGATACTGCCAATGATTAAATTCAAATGCCTCCAGTTTCCCTTGAAATTCTATCATTTTTGTTGTTTTGGATGAAATGGTAATCTTAATTCTAGTAAGAGTATCCGCAATGATGCCATGAGTCATGCCTTCTTTGGTTTAATGGCTGAATGACCGAAGAAGCTCAATGCCAGTGTTTTTCCGAATCCTATATGCATTTACTGCCTTATTTTCAGAAATGCGGATATACATAGCTGAATTTATAGTTTTATGTGATAAAAACTGTTCTTCTTATCTCTTAATAGTTTAAGCAGGGGTGCAGCCGAATTCTTTATTAGCTAAAATAAAAAATCCCTTCAACTGCTCATATTGAAGGGATTTGAAATTCACAGACCGGAGCTCTTAGTCCGGGATATTAAAGGAAATCAGAAATGAGGTGCCTTTGCCTACCTCACTCTTAACCCGAATAGAACCTCCGTGACTTAGAATAATATTTTGGGTGTTGGTAAGTCCAAGTCCTGACCCCGTTGCTTTACTGGTAAAGAATGGCTCAAACAGACGTTCTAAATTTTCTTTGGGAATACCTTCTCCATTATCCCGTATCTCAATTCTACACTGCTTGTTTTTTACAGATGTTCGCAGAATTAGCTTGCCGGTGTTTTCGTCCATAGCTTCTATGGCATTTACTATCAGATTGATTAAGGCTATTTTTACTTTTTCCCCATCTACATGGATATCACAGATATCTGTTTGATAATATTTTTGGGTACTGATTCCTTTGAGTTCAATTCTATCCTGAACATGTTCGAGCGCTTCATCCAGAAGTTTATTGATGGAGAGGGTTTTTGAATCCAGCTCAGTGAATCGGGTGCTATCCAGCAGCTGGGTGACGAGATGATTGATCCTGTCGCAATTTCTCCTGATTACATCGATCAAATCTCCGCTTTCATCCAGCACATTCTGAGGCAGCTCCATATGCAATTGATCTGCGGAAAGTAGAATTGTCGTAAGGGGATTTTTTACTTCATGTGCCAAAAGTCTGGCAATTCTGCCTGTGGAAGAGAATTTTTTAAGGTTGAGCTCTTCTTCTTCCTTGGCTTTGATCGCACTTAAATCTTTGATTAAAACCTGATAAATCCTTATGTCCTGTTTTACTATGCTGATTAGGCAATTGATGCTATGTCCATGATCAATTGCCATAATTGCTTCCATGTCGTAAAGTTCCCGACTCTTGAAAAACAAATCATCCAATTCTTGACGAGAGGATTCTTCAGGAAGCAGGTTTTTGAAAAAGAAGCTCTCTTCGGAATTGGGATCGAAGGCTTTTTTTCCGAATTTTTTCAGAAAAGCGGGATTGGCTTCTATAATTTCACCTGCATCGTCTATTAAAAGAAAAGGATCACTTGCCAGCTCGAAAATTGATTTGAATTTCACGGCTGCGCTTGACAGAGATTCCATCAATTGAGCATCCCTGATAGCATACCTTAGTGTTCTGTCAAGTGTATGCGCGTCAAATTCCCCTTTTATCAAATAGTCGGAGGCTCCCAGAGTAAGGGCTTCCCTGTCAATATGTCCTGTACTCATGCCTGTGAGCATGATTACAGGAGCGTGTTTTCTCACTGATTTTATTTCACGAATCAGTTCCAGGCCGGTATCTTTTCCAAGCCTGTAGTCTACCAAGAATACATCAAAGCTTTTATCCAACTTAGGAATGGCTTCTTCCAGACTTGTAGCTCCTTCTATTTCATAAGGGGTATCAGTGATTTTTTTGAGCAGAGTAGATACCAGAAAAAAATCGTCGGGATCATCATCTACGTAAAGTATTTTAATGTTTTCAGTACTGTTCATCTTTTCTCTATGCAGGCAGCAGGACTATTTTAGACCAGTAATTCTCAATTTCTTCTGTGATTTTCACTAGTTCTTCAAAGGATCCGGGTTTGGTGATAAAACTACTGGAGCCCATTTTGTAAGTAACGCGGATATCGTCGTCGCTGCTTGATGTGGTAAATATTATTACAGGAATGGATTTAAGCTCATCACAGCCTTTTATTTCAGCAAGCGCCTCTCTACCATCCTTGCGAGGCATATTGAGATCGAGAAGGATAATGTCTGGCTTTGGGTATTTTTCCAAATCTTCGTAGGGTGCGACGCGCTTGAGGTACTTAATAAGAGCTTCACCGTCTTCCACGCAGGTTACCTTCTCCTTTGGAAGTACTCTTTCGAAAGCTTTTAGTATAAGTAGCTTATCATCTTCATCATCTTCGGCGACTAGGATATGGATAGGTTTCTCGAAGGACATGAGCATAGGGGCTTGGTCAAAACAAGGGGTTAATTTTGTTGAAAAGATAATCACCTTTTTGCTAATTCAATACTGTCCGTTTTTTTTGGGACAAACGGCGATTAGTCTTCAATAGACGGCAAAAGAATGTTGAAAGTAGATCCATTTCCTGGATGGCTCTCCGCAAATATAACTCCACCGTTTTTTTCTATGATTTTTCGGGTGATAGAAAGACCTATTCCCGTGCCTTCATATTCTTTCTTTCCATGTAACCTCTGGAAGATCGAAAAAATTCGATCCACGTGTTCTTTCTCAAACCCTATTCCGTTGTCACTCACTTTTATCAAGTGATAGATTTTATTACTATCCAGTGTGGGATATCTACTGACGATTATTGGACTGGCCTTTTCACCGGTTATTGTGATCTCGGGATTCACATCTGACTTTGCAAATTTCAGGGAGTTCGAAATCAGATTTTGGAAGACCTGTCTGTATTCCGTATCAGAGCCATGGACTTTGGGCAATTTTCCCAGGGTGATGTTGGCAGATTGGTCTTTTATGGCAATTTCAAAGTCTTCAAGCATCTCTGAGATTACTTTGGAGAGCTTCACCGATTTTACTTTTTCATTGTCAATTCTGCCTGCTCTGCTGTATTCCAGAAGGTCAGTGATCAACCGTCTCATTCTTACCGCAGCAGCAGTGATCCTGCTTAGGTATAAGTCCCCGTCTCCTTGTAATTTGTCTTTGTACTGTTCGTTTAGAAGATCAGAAAATGCAGTGATTTTCCGTAAGGGTTCTTGCAAATCATGGGAGGCTACGTAAGCAAATTGCTCCAATTCTTTATTTGAGCCATCCAAAAGCTTGATCTGATCCCTGAGTTTTTCCTGAAATAGTGTAATCTCCTTATTTGCAGCCAGCTGTGCTTTATTGTATTGGTAGATAGAGAAGAAGGTCACCAATCCAATGGTAATAGAAAAAATCGAAATCAGTCCTACGATAAAAGGCAAAGCGTTAATATTATTGATAAGGACTTGATTGCTTTCCCGAAAAAGTGTGTTTTCTACTTCATTGATTCTCAATACGATCTCTTTAATCGACTTGTAGCCACTTAAGGCGTCGTTGACTTTATAGGGATTTAGGAAGCCGTCTAAGTTACCGTTCTCTTCCATATAAGCTATAGTGGCTTCAAAAATCACAACTCTCGAATTGATGAGTCCACGAAGTTCCTCAATATTATTTTGCTGTGTTGTATTATCCAGTGTCAATGCCTGTAGCTGCGTAAGCAGCAACTCTGCATCTATATTGGATTGATTATAGAATGTTAAAAAATCCCTGTTTCCGGTCAGGGCGTAGCCTCTGATATTAGTTTCCCTTTCCAGAATACTTGAATATAATTGATCTGTACGCTGAAGAACTTCTGTAGTATGCATTACCGCATGGGTGTAGAAGTCTATTCTGCCGGCAGTCCAATAGGAAACACCGCTGCCGACGATAATCAGTATAAGGGTCACAATTGAATAAATTTTGACTTGGCGAATAGAGGGGTTTTGTTCTTTTGTCATTACAAGGATTTTCTCACTATGGGGAATTAATTACTCAATAAGCTTGGATTTTCTTTAGGCTATATTAATCTCAAACCATGTTTAAACGGCTAAATGGCCGAATCAGCCTCGCTTCTTGAAGGTTGGCTGATTTCAGGCATACCTGTTGAACTGACTGACACATAATAATCAAACAACCTAAACCCCAAAACTATGAGTTCTTTATTGTATTTCATCGCAGTAATTCTTCTGATCGGCTGGCTAATCGGAGTATTCGCCTACAGCGTAGGGGGATTGATTCATGTATTATTAGTTTTAGCAATTATAGCTGTATTATTCAGACTGATTTCCGGTAGATCCGTATAGTTCTGGGTAAGTATACATCCAGCTTGATTTCATGTTTTTAAAAATAAGTCCCAAATTCTAAACCAATTCCAACGAAACAACGACAAATGAAATGGGAACCTCCTTGAAAGATGAATTAAAGTAATGACGGAAATTTTCTTGATGACTAGTTGTGATTCATAAATGGCAAGGGAGAGGAGCTTCAGGAGGGCTGGGAATGAAAATCAGCAAGATCAAAGGTTAAAATAGGCGTTTATTCGCAATGTATAGCATAAAATTATTCTGAATTATTCTGAAAATCTAAATCAAAGTTCAATCACTAAAATAAAACACAATGAACAAATCAACAATAAATAAAACACTCTGGCTTAGCGGACTGGTGACAGGTGCTCTGATAGGAGCATATCTTTACAAAAACAAGGATGATTTCGGTCCTCAAAAAGAAAAGTTGAATAGCCTGTTAGGAGATTTTCAGGCACTTGTAGGTGATTTAAAAACTAAATTATTGGAAGCTAAGTCAGAAGGACTGGAGGCTACCAAAACGGCTTTGCAGTCCGCAAAAGACAAAGTAGATAAAGTGAAGTGAAATAGGTTTAGAATTTTGAAAAGGTGTAGCCTGTAGCTGCACCTTTTCTTTAACTAACCTTTTTAGAATTATCCAATTAGCTAAGTGAATGTGCCCCAGCGCAAACAGTTAAGATGCTGATGAAATGAATAATAAACTAATCTTAGTAATAGATGATGAGCCGGAAATTAGAACTCTTTTAATCAGATTCCTGGAAAGAAGAGGCTTTTCTGTTTTGGCTGCAGGCACGCTTAAAGAGGGAAGACAATTGTTTGAGCAGTCTAAACCTGAGCTGGTCTTTTTAGACGTAAACCTTCCTGATGGAAACGGCTTAAATGAGCTCAAGCATATTAATTCAGGTAAACTCCAATCTAAAGTGATCATGATGAGTGCTTTTGATCATAATGAAGTGAAATTGGAAGCAATCCAGTATGGAGCATTAGACTTCCTCAGTAAACCATTCAATATTGCGCGACTGGACCAAGTTGTCCAGAGCCAACTAATCAATACCAATAACTCTAAATAAAAACATGGCTAAGATTCTCGTAATTGATGATAATATAGATATCTGTCAACTTTTAGAGCGATTCCTCACCAAGAAAGGTTACGATGTTGAAACTACAATTTCAGGAAAAAATGGCCTGGATATGGTCAAAAAAACATTTTTCGATCTGATTTTCTGTGATTTCAAATTGCGTGATATGGAGGGGAGAGATGTTTTGATGAAGGTCAGGGAAGTTTCCCCCGGTACCCAAGTAGCTATCATTACAGGATATGCGGATGTGAAGATCGCTGTGGAAGTGATTAAGAATGGTGCATTTGATTATGTGACCAAGCCATTGATTCCGGATGAAATTATCAATTTAATTGAGCGGGCTCTTGCTGCCTCCAAAGCTAGCAAGTCAAATACACAAACGTTTACCAAAGCAACAGAGTTAAAGAAAGAATCTGATAAAACCCGGCAATCTGATTCGAAGTTTTTGAAAGGAACCGGGGCAGAGTCCAAGAAATTATACAAGGAAGTAGCTTTAGTAGCGCCCACTAGTCTCAGTGTAGTGATATACGGAGAAAGTGGTGCCGGCAAGGAAAATATTGCACGTACCATTCATGATCAAAGTGAACGGGCAGGAAAGCCTTTTATCGCTGTAGATTGTGGAGCCCTCACAAAAGAGCTTGCAGGGAGTGAGCTGTGGGGACATGAAAAAGGGGCGTTTACCGGTGCATTAACCGAAAAACCGGGACAATTTGAATTGGCTGACGGAGGCACGATTTTTTTGGATGAGATAGCAAACCTTTCTTACGAAACGCAAGTGGGGCTGCTCAGATTGGTTCAAGAGCGGAAGCTTAGGAGAATAGGGGGTACCAAGGATAAATCTATAGATGTACGGATATTGGTGGCTTCCAATGAGGACCTCAGGAAGGCAGTCTTAGCAGGTAAGTTCAGAGAGGATTTATATTTCAGATTCAATGAATTTAGTATTGTAGTGCCGCCATTGCGAAATAGAAAGGCAGATATTGAGCCTTTTGCCTACCATTTCTTGGAGCTTTCCAATGCTGAATTGAACAAGAAGGTTTTTGGGTTTGATGAACAGGTGATGGATGTATTGAAAGAATACCCTTGGCCGGGCAATTTAAGGGAAATGCTGAATGTGATACGTAGAGCTACGCTATTGACAGACGGTGGGAAAATGTCCGTATCTGCCCTTCCTCCTGAAATCGTATATTCCCAGAAATTTAATTTTATAGATTCAGACGCGGATAGAACGGATAGAACTGAAAATAAAGGAAATAAAATGCCGTTGAATCTTAAGGATGCCGCTGCAGAAGCCGAAGCAGAGGTGCTGAAAAAGGTGCTCGAGGAAGTGAAATATAATAGGACTCAAGCAGCAAAGCAATTGGGAATAGATCGAAAAACGCTGTTCAATAAAATGAAGCAGTACGATTTATAGGCAAAGTTGCTCACCTGGCCTGGAATTTTTTCCGGGCTTTTTTTATGAACGTCTCTAATTGGGGCTTGCTGACCTGGCTGTAGTCAGACAAGCTAACGCAGAGAAATGAGCAGATCTTTTGTACCCGATTAATCACGTTCAGTCCCAACTTGTGAAGCTCTAATTCATGGGGGCAACCGAGCTCTGAATTAAACTTTCATCACGAAAACTAAGGCATAAACCGGATACAATTTCTCATCGGATTGGGGAATTTTTTTCACACTCTTTTTATGCTTCCAAAACGAATAAAGAACTCATTCCTTTTTTTATTCTCTTCTGTAAGCTGCCGGCAGAAGAGTATTGTTCTCAACACCTAAAAATCATTCATTCCTTTTGATTTGTATATCATGGCATGCCAGTTGAACCTATGATTGCATCATTTTAAATTAATTAATTCAAATCATATGACTACCACTAAAGCAACACTCGCTAACCATTTGAAACTTGATACCAAGGCAATGAAAAATGTATCAGATAAGCTAAATGACCTGCTTTCTGATTACCATATTTTCTACCAAAATGTAAGAGGGTTTCACTGGAATGTGAAAGGAGAGAATTTCTTTGATCTTCACGCAAAATTTGAAGAGCTATATTCCCAGCTCTATGAGAATATTGATGAAATGGCGGAAAGGATAGTAACCATAGGATTCAAGCCTTTACATGCCTATTCTGATTACTTAAAAAATACAATTCACAAAGAAATCACGGATGTGTCCAATGGAGATGAATGCGTGAAGCACGTCATCGATGGCTTGGGAATTCTGGCACAATCTCACCGACAAGTGGCTAAAGCTGCGGAAGAAGCGGATGATATTGCCACTGCGGATATGCTAACCAAGTTCGTCGGCGATATAGAAAAAAGAATGTGGATGTTTACCATGTTCTCAAAGTAATCACGGGAAAAACCTTAACCCACAAAACCGCAGTGAAAGCTGCGGTTTTCGCGTGTAAAAAGAAGAAAGCGGCAGAGTTTTGGCTGCCGCTTCAAAAAGTAATTGGAAAAGTTTTTTATGGATTAATAAATATACTTCTACTAAGCTAACACTTTTTTTCAAAATTCAAGACATTTCAGCACTTCTTTTACAGTGACTGATGTGTCCGGTGTTTTATGTTCTAACTCTATGGTATCTGGGAACTTAGGCTTATTTTTCGATGTCAAATTCAATAGTTCCGGGATCGAAGTCTCACTGTTGTCCCACGGCAAATTCCCTTTTACCATTTACCCGAGTTTGGTTTATTGAGCGATGTGATGATCGCAGGGGCTCCATGTAGCCCAGAGGGAGACAAAGTTAATCTTCCGCTCCAAGAGCCGATTTTATAAGGAAAGCTCTTCTGATTTTGTATGCTCAGTCTTGTGATTGACTTCAAATTAGTATTTACTTTTTCTTTTTTGGTGAGAAGTTTACCCATAATTTCGTTTTCTGGGCTGGTTGGCTGACTACTTAGTTTAAAGAACTACTGCCTGTTAAATTAATGACGAAATGGATCACGATGAGAAAAATATAAACGGAAGAATTGCCAGAGGGGACTTTCTGGGTGAACTCCAGTTTATCACCTCAAGAAGCGGGGGTGCCGGAGGTCAAAACGTGAATAAGGTGGAAACCAAAGTTCAGCTGAAATTTGATATCCCCAATTCCCGGCAGTTGAGCGAAGAGGAAAAGGTTCTGCTATTGGAGAAGCTACGGACCAAGGCAGATCAAGCAGGTATAGTGCAGCTGCAGTCTCAGGAAAAGCGTTCACAGATCCAAAACAAGGAGCTGGTCATCAGGAAGTTTGAGGATTTGCTCCGCAAAGCTTTTCATAAGAAGAGAATTCGAAAGGCTACAAAACCCAAAAAAGGAGCGATAGAAAAAAGGCTTAAAGCGAAGAAGAACCAGTCCGAGAAGAAAGCGAACCGTAACTGGAAGGGATAGGAGGTAGTGATCGGTGGACAGTCTCAGAAATCAGTTACAGCTAAGTAATTGTTCAGATATACTGATCCGTACTTTTAGGATAAATTAGTTATCGCCAAGATCAGCACCATCAGTATTCTTTTATCAAAAGTGTGAAATTTTTGGTAGAGTCGGGTTCGTAAATCTGAATAGGGTGATTACCTGAAGGCTTGAAGATTCTCAGTGAATATAGCTTTTCAGGATTTTCTACAAGTTGATTCTGATCTTTATGATATAGGAGATTTGTATCTCCGATTGATGGACTTGACAGTCCTAGTCCATCAAATTTTTTGAAAGGAAATGGAATAGAGTCATTGATGAGCCCATTTTGAGTGAATTCCCGGTTACTTTCATAAAGATTTTGACCGTATTCAGAGGACGGAGGTGTGAGGGTGAAATCGTATTTTTTTGAACTGATGGCCTGCGAAAATACAGGAATGCATGCAGTACTTGCGAATAGCAGAAATAGAAGCAGCTTTTTCATCTGTTTATATTTTGATTTTTAATGGTCAGATGGAATCTCGCATGGTAGATAATCATCCCTCTGTGTGTCGTCTTCGACATGCTCGATTTCATCTGTTTATAATTTGTTTTTCAATGGCCACCCCGAATTCGTCGGGGCAGGCTACGGAATCTCGCATGCATTATAATCATCCCTCTCCCGAAGCAAGTTCGGGACAAGTTGTGTGTCGTCTTCGATATGCTCGATTTTATCTTATCCTTGAGGTATAAAAAACGATAGTTTTGCCAATATGAATTTTAAGTGCAAACGAAAAACCATGCAAATTTGTTTTGAAAAGCAGATAGGTGCCCTAAATCATCTGGAATCCATATATCTCCTCAGTGGTATCAGATAGAGGATTGTAGTGGGTTTTTATTAACTCTTCTCCGAAAACGATCCTATAATCCATTCAAAAGGATAGTTTTGTCCCGGCAAACTTTTATATAAGGTAATATCGACACGATTAAAATTATCATTAAAACACACAGGGAAATGATTATTTTAATCGTCAAAGATTCCACCTGCCGGCAGGTCTGACCTCTTAAAACAAATTATAAACAAATGAAAAACATTCTAATCACAGGCGGAGCCGGATACATAGGTTCTCACACCGCAGTGCAACTGGTAGAAGCGGGATACAATCCGATTGTCATAGACGATCTTTCTAATTCAGACGAAAGAGTCTTGGATAGATTGAAAGAGATTCTTGGCAAAAGTCTTACTTTTTATAAAGGAGATTGTGGTGATCGTAGTCTTTTGGATCAGATTGCTTCCGAGCATGTTATCGACGGGGTCATTCATTTTGCTGCTTTCAAGGCTGTGGGAGAAAGTACATTTCAGCCTTTAAAATATTACAGGAATAATCTGGGATCCCTGCTGACCATACTTGATTTCATGAGGGATAAGCAAATCAAAGATCTGGTTTTCTCTTCCTCGTGCACTGTATATGGGCAGCCCGAAATCTTACCTGTGACGGAAGAGACTCCCCGTCAGGATGCAGAGAGCCCCTACGGAAACACCAAGAAAATCTGTGAGGATATTATGATGGATTTTGTGAAAAGCCAGGCTGGAATTCGGGTGATATCTTTACGCTATTTCAATCCTGTAGGAGCTCACCCTAGCGGAAAAATTGGTGAATTGCCTATTGGTACACCTGCTAATCTGGTTCCCTTTGTGACCCAAACGGCTGCCGGTATACGTGAGAAGCTTACAGTTTTTGGTGATGATTATGATACTGAGGATGGATCATGTGTTCGGGATTTCATTCACGTAATGGATCTGGCAGATGCCCACGTGAAGGCCTTGGCGTATCTGGGTGAGCAGCGGGATAATTTCTATGACGTGTTCAACGTAGGGACGGGAAATGGGAATACTGTACTGGAAGTAATTACAACTTTTGAAAAAGTCAACGGCGTAAAAGTCAATTATGAAATTGGAGGCCGAAGGGCTGGGGATATCGTGAAAATCTGGGCAGACACAACCAAAATCAATTCCGTGCTCAATTGGCATCCAAGCTATTCGCTGGAAGATTCTTTGAGAGATAGCTGGAATTGGCAGAAGAGTTTATGAGTAAACAACTCCCCATATACACTGCCTAGGAGTCGTTTGATTATAATGTACATGTATATTCGCTTTAAATCGTCAAAGAATTTGATGATTTCTATCTTAGGTGACTTCTTACCGGCTTTATAAGTCAAGAAACTAGGCACGTGCATCAATGCGAATAATCATGATAAAAAACTCTTTTGATGGATTGAAGTTCAAAGAAAGAGTTTTTTGTATTAACTTCTTGAAAGTTGGTGATGACACAAATTGACTATCCGAGAGAGGTACGCGGGGAAGATGCTTTTGAAACTAATTAAAATTTAAGTTTCCACCGGCTTTTATTCTGTTACTATCTTTGTCTTTTTCTCAAAGAGTCATAATTTAAAGAAGAAAAGGAGTCAAATTTCTTCGGAATATTGATTACTGCCTTATAAATCCCAGTGTAGTTATGAATAATGATCCCTTGAAAGAAAATAGCAACCAAGATCAATTGCCTGTTCATAATTATCAGAACCTCGATGCTATTCAGGGTGCTTCGCTCTATAGAATTTGCCAGTTAAGTTCGATTGTATGTGCTACGCCGAAATCTTTGGTGATCTTTGAGGAATCTAATGCCTTAGGGTTTAAGGCTTCATCGGGATTTAATTTGGACAATAACGATCTGGCTGATTTTTTAAAGAAACAGACAGTGAAGGTTGATACATTTATCAACTGTGCAGATGTAGGAAGTCTTCAGCCCACGGTAGAAATTTCCAAGGCTTTTTCCGATTATGATATCAGTTCATTTGTGGGGTTGCCTTTGCTTGATGCAAAGGGGGATAGGGTAGGTTGCTTGCTAGCGCTGGGAGATAATTCTATTTCTCTTGATGAGAAGACAAAAACTGCTCTTGAATTACTTGCCAGCGAGGCATTGATCATAATTCAAGAGCGTAAACTGATCGCCGAATTCAGCAATATGGAGAAGTTTTTCAACCTATCCAATGACTTGATTTGTATAGCGGGGACAAATGGATATTTCAAAAAAATCAATCCATCATTTACCAACCTGCTAGGCTGGGATAATGAAGCACTGCTTTCCCGTTCATTTTTTGAATTAACCCATCCTAATGATGTTAAGAAGTCCCGCCGCATATTGGAAAAGCTTAATAAAGGAGGACATTCGGTAGAATTATCCCACCGATTCTTGTGTAAAGATGGTTCCTATAAAATTCTGGACTGGGTAGCTACACAAGATACTAAAACAGGAAACATCTACAGCATAGCACGTGACACGACAGAAGCTAAGGCTAAAGAACAATTATTGGCAAAAAGTGAAGGCAGACTCAGGGCTTTTTTTGAAAATTCACAAGGTTTGATGTGTACACATGATCTGCAAGGAGTCTTTCTTTCTGTAAACGAGGCAGGAGCCAAGAAACTTGGCTACACCTCAGAACAGATTACAGGAAAAAGTCTCTATGATATCGTTCCTGAATCCCGTCACCCTTTGATAAAGGAATATCTTTTGACAATTAAGACTGACCGTAAAGCCAGCGGGCAGATGATCACTTTTCAAAGAGACGGTTCACTGCTGATATGGATGTACAATAATGTTCTGGAAAGCGATCCTGACGGAAATGGGGATTATGTGATTGGTAATGCTTTGGACATCACCCAAAGAATCAGGCTACAGGAGGAATTGTTACAGGCACAAGTGCTCTTGGAAGAAACAGAAAAAGTGGCTAGAGTAGGAGGCTGGAATTTTGATCTAAAATCCCAAAAGCTTACTTGGACTTCCATGGCTAAACTGATTCATGAAGTCCCTGAAGGCTTTGAGTTGGATATTTCTATTGGAATTAGTTTTTACAAAGAAGGGGAAAGTAAGAATAAAATTGCTTCGGCAGTGGAAAAGAGTATGCTCACTGGCGAGAGTTGGGATTTGGAGTTACAGATGGTGACTTACAAAGGGAATGAATTATGGGTTCGGGCAATAGGAAAGACCGAGTTTGAAGACGGAAAATGTATCAGGATCTTTGGGACGATTCAAGACATCGATTCCGCCAAACAGGCTCAGATAGAGTTGGAACAGACGCAGAAAGTATTGAATAACGTGATTAATGCTTCTTCAGAGGTGTGTGTTATTTCTACTGACATGGAAGGGATTATCACCCTGTTCAACGTAGGAGCGGAGAAAATGCTCGGCTATACTTCTGATGAGCTTGTAGGAAAACATAAACCGGATATACTGATTAAACCTGAGGAAATAAGGGAATCTCAACTAGTTCTAGAGCGTGAATTTGGAAAAAAAATTGATTTGTCTGAGATTTTTACCCTCAAGGCAGATCGAAATGGAGTAGAACAACGTAACTGGACATTCATGACCAAAAAAGGGGAAGAGAAAGCAGTTTCGCTGGTTATTTCCCCTATGCGGGACTTTGAGGATAATACAATCGGCTATCTGGGTATAGCTATAGATATCACCGAAAGGACTGAAATAGAAAAGGATCTCATCACTGAAAAAAGTAGACTGAATGCCTTTGTGATGCATACTCCCGCGGCAGTGGCAATGCTGGATAATGAAATGTTTTACGTAGCAGCGAGCAATCAATGGAAAAAAGACTATGGTATTCAAGATCAGGATATTATAGGAAAATCTCATTATGATTTGTTTCCCCTGATAGACCAAGTAGGAAGGGAAAGACATCAGCGGGTAATGGATGGAGCAGTGGAGAGAAACGAAGAGGAGAGATTTAGGATGCATGGTGATACAGAAGATCGCTTCGTCTCCTGGGAATTACGACCTTGGTACTTATACACCGGAGAGGTAGGAGGGATCATGGTTTTTACCCAAAATATCACAGGAATGGTAAAGCAGCGGGAGGAATTAAAGAAAGCCAAACTTCAAGCAGAGGAAGCAAGTGTGGCCAAGTCAGAATTCCTTGCAAATATGAGCCATGAAATCCGGACTCCACTTAACGGCGTAATAGGTTTTACAGATCTCGTACTGAAGACCTCTCTGAATGAGACTCAGCATCAGTACCTATCCATTGTTAACCAGTCCGGAAATACTCTTTTGGGGATAATAAATGATATTCTGGATTTCTCTAAAATAGAAGCCGGGCGGCTAGAACTGGATATAGATAAATGTGATCTGTACGAAATGAGTGCCCAGGCCACGGATATTATTACCTATCAAATCCAAAATAAGGGACTGGAAATGTTGCTGAATATTTCTATGGATTTACCTAGGTTTGTTTACACTGATTCCGTACGTCTAAAACAGATATTGTTAAACCTTCTGGGAAATGCTTCCAAGTTTACAGAAAGCGGGGAGATAGAACTGAAGATAGAGGCACTGGAAAATGATGGTGATTTTCATTTAATCCGATTTGCGGTAAGAGACACAGGAATAGGAATAAAACCTGAGAAGCAGAGAAAAATCTTTGAGGCTTTTTCCCAAGAGGACAGTTCAACCACAAAAAAATACGGTGGTACGGGTTTAGGATTGACGATTTCCAACAGCCTACTGAGACTGATGGACAGTAAACTTCATCTCATCAGTGAACCTGACAAAGGAAGTACTTTTTATTTTGACATCAAGCTAAAAACAGAAGTAGGAGAGCCCATAGAATGGTCTGGTGTGGACAGAATCAATAATGTGCTTATAGTTGATGATAACGATAACAATAGGCTAATAGTAAAACAGATGCTGCTTCTGAAGAATATTCAGTCTATAGAAGCTTCTAGTGGATTTGAAGCATTGCAGCTGCTTGAGGAAGGAAACCGGTTTGATGTGATTCTGATAGATTATCATATGCCACTTATGGACGGACTTGAGACTATCCGAAAGATCAGAGAGACATTCACCTCTTGGAGTGGGGAAGAACCTATTATGTTGCTTCATAGTTCTTCAGATGATCATAAGATCATAGAAACCTGTAAGGAGCTTCGCGTAAACCACCGGTTGGTCAAGCCGGTTAAAATTCAGGATTTTTATCATGTATTGTCAAGACTATTCAAAGTCCAAGATTTAAAAGAGATTAAATTGTTGAAGGAGGATGGTCATTTCTCGAAGAAGGGGGATCATTCAGCTAGAAGTTTTACAGTATTAATAGCTGAAGACAATCTGGTGAATATGCTGTTGGCAAGGACACTTGTTAGAAGAATAGCTCCCAATGCAACAATAGTAGAAGCAAAAAATGGTCTTGAGGCACTGGAATATTGCCAAAAACAGTTGCCTGATATTATTCTGATGGATATTCAAATGCCTATAATGAACGGGTATGAATCCACAAAAAAAATTCGGCTTTTGGAGAAAGGAGCCCATGTGCCGATCGTTGCCGTTACAGCCGGAAATATGAAAGGAGAGCGGGAAAAATGTCTGGCAATAGGAATGGACGATTTTGTGGTAAAGCCGGTGCTGGAAGAGACAGTAATGATGATATTTGATAAATGGCTTGATCCAAATTCTATTAATTTAAGTCCAAATGATTATAAAAGTGATCCAATTAGGGGTGGCCATTATAATCCGGAGAAGTTGAAGGATTACACAGATAATGATCCGCAGGTTTTGAGGGATATTCTTACCATTGTGAAATCCGAATTGAAAAACTCATTGAGTTTATTGGAGGAAGCCATTCATAGAGAAGATTTAACCGGTATTAATGAAGTGGGGCATAAAGTTTATGGCACAGCCATCTCAGCGGAGATGCATAAACTTGCAAAAATTGCTTTTGAATTGGAACATTTAGAGGCTTATTGTGCGCCTACAATTGACACCTTATATCAGGCTTTGGATTCAGAGATAAATCTTGTTTTAAAAATGATGGAGAAGAGGGATGCTTAATTCCTTGTTTTGAAGTGTGGGTGTCGTAAAATGGCTTAGTATGGAAAATTTCAAAAAAAAATATCTCATTGACATAGAAGTTCATACGAATTAATAGTACAAAATTTTAAATCTACTTTTGCAATAACAAATCTAAAACATACCTTTGCATCACTCAAAAACGGGGTAGTTGAAGAGAAATCTAAAACAATTCGGGATTTGAGCAAAACGGAGTGGTAGTTCAGCTGGTTAGAATGCCTGCCTGTCACGCAGGAGGTCGCGGGTTCGAGTCCCGTCCATTCCGCTTAAATTTGATGAAAAAGTTCATCATTTAGTGACGATTAAAAATATTGGAGTGGTAGTTCAGCTGGTTAGAATGCCTGCCTGTCACGCAGGAGGTCGCGGGTTCGAGTCCCGTCCATTCCGCATAAAGCCTTGGAGAAATCTAAGGCTTTTTTGTTATCATTATTTTTTTATATGTATATCCCCTTTTCTGCCAGTAAAGAAACAAAAGCAATATAGGATTTGCTAATCCCGATAGCCATCGGGACATTGAGGCTACTTCGGTCATCCGCCATCGGTCTTCCAGCCAATAAAGCAAGGAAAATATGGCTACTGGCATCATTGCGGATAATCATATTTTTTTATGTTCTTCTCAATTTTCCGTGCTAGTCGGCTTAAAAATTTTAATTCCCAAGGGTATATGCTTATCTTTGTTTTTTCCAAAAAATCACCAGAATGGTATTAGAATTTGAAAAACCTATAGCCGATTTAGAACAAAAACTTCAGGAAATGAAGGAGTTGGCTATCGGCAGAAATATCGATTTAAGTTCAGATATTGAATCCCTTGAAGATAAAATTCTTGCTTTGAAAAAAGAAACTTTTCAAAATCTGACCCGCTGGCAGCGAGTTCAGCTCTCCCGACATGCCGATAGACCTTATGCTCTTGACTATATCTATGAGATGACAAATGATTTTGTCGAATTACATGGAGATAGAAATGTGGCAGATGACAAGGCCATGGTAGGAGGTCTTGGAGATTTAGACGGCCGCTCAGTCATGTTCATTGGTCAGCAGAAAGGTAGAAATACCAAACAGCGCCAAATGAGAAACTTCGGTATGGCTAATCCTGAAGGCTACAGGAAGGCGCTTCGCCTGATGAAAATGGCGGAGAAATTCGGGAAACCTATCGTCACTTTGATCGATACACCGGGTGCATTTCCGGGGTTGGAAGCTGAAGAGAGGGGACAAGGAGAAGCAATTGCCCGCAATATCAAGGAGATGTTTATGCTGAAAGTGCCTGTAATCTGTATCATCATCGGTGAAGGAGCTTCAGGTGGAGCCTTGGGCATAGCAATCGGCGATCGCGTATTGATGCTCGAAAACTCTTGGTATTCAGTGATCTCTCCGGAAAATTGTTCTACAATTCTTTGGAGAAGCTGGGATTACAAAGAGCAGGCTGCTGAGTCTTTGAAGTTGACGGCTATCGATATGGAAGGAAACGGATTGGTAGACGGTATCATACCTGAGCCACTGGGGGGAGCACATAGGGATATGAAAAAGATGGCTATTACCCTGAAGGGAGCTATCCTCCAAGCATTGAAAGAGTTGGATAAGATCAAACCTGAGAAAAGAATTGATCAACGCATCGACAAATTTTGCTCGATGGGTGTGGTGGTAGAATAAACTATTTTAAGCCCGGACTTTGTGAAAAGCCCGGGATTTTTCTTTCATATCATGGAATTATACGTAGTCAATACCGGCTTTTTCAAATTGGACGGAGGAGCCATGTTTGGTGTAGTGCCGAAAACCCTTTGGTCCAGAACTAATCAGGCTGACGAAAACAATCTCTGCACTTGGGCCATGCGCTCATTGCTGGTGGTAGATGGTAATAGAATCGTATTGATTGATAATGGGATTGGAGATAAACAGGATGCCAAATTTTTCTCGCATTACTATCTTCATGGGGACGATTCCCTGGAAAAAAATCTGAAGAAACTAGGCGTCGGCCCTCATCAGATTACGGATAACTTTCTGACGCATCTGCATTTTGATCACTGTGGAGGTGGAGTGAAATACGGCTCTCATGGGCAATATGAAATGACTTTTCCCAGAGCTACTTACTGGTCAAACAGTGCCCATTGGCAATGGGCAACCGCACCGAATCCCCGGGAAAAAGCATCTTTTCTGGAAGATAATATTCTTCCAATGCAGGAGCTGGGGCAACTTGACTTCTTGGATTTAACGGCACAATCTTTCATGCCCGGCTTTGACTTCATTACCGTAGACGGGCATACCGACAAGCAGATGCTTCCCAAGATTAAGTATAAGGGCAGAACTGTGGTATTTGTGGCAGATCTGCTTCCATCAGTGGGACATATTCCATTGCCTTATGTGATGGGATACGATACTCGCCCACTTCTTACCATGGACGAGAAGGCAAAGTTTCTCGAGGAAGCAGCACGTGAGGAGTATGTCCTGTTCCTAGAGCATGATGCAGTGAATGAGTGTTGCACGGTGAAAATGACCGATAAGGGAGTCCGTTTGGATCAAACATTCAGACTGGATGAAATCTAAATTGAAAATCGGGATTGCACTTTCGGGGGGAGGAGTGCGCGGCATAGCTCATCTGGGAGTTCTGAAGGCCCTAACTGAATCCGGTATTTTCCCGACAAAAGTTTCGGGTACATCAGCAGGTGCTATTGCAGGCGCGATGTTTTGTCAGGGTTATTCGCCGGAAGAAATTCTTAAAATCATTGTAGAGACGAATTATTTCAAGTTTCTAAGGCCTGCAGTATCTTGGACCGGATTTCTGAAAATGGATTCGGTAGCAACACTGTTTAAGCTCTACTTGGATCATGATGATTTTGCCAAGCTGAAGATTCCTCTTACGGTAGCTGCGACTGATATCAAAAAAGGAAAGGTGCGGTATTACTCAGAAGGAGATTTGATCAGGCCGATTATGGCTTCTTCGTGCATTCCGGGAATGTTTGATCCCATTATTATAGGAAAGAGATTCTTAGTAGATGGAGGGGTGCTTAACAATCTTCCCGTTGAGCCCTTGGAAGGTATCTGTGACTATGTGATCGGTGTGAATTGTAATCAGTTACCTGAGGAAAGTAATATCGGAAACATGAAAAAACTGATTGAGAGATCCGTAATTATGGCGATGAATTATAATGTATATAGCCGGAAGGCTAAATGCGACTTTTTTATTGAACCTCCGGGATTGGGGAGATATGGGGTGTTTGATATTAAAAAAGCTTCTGAATTATTTACTGTGGGATATGAATACACAATGAAATTTATTGAAGAAAATCCTTCAATTTTGGAGTTGGCTATTAAAAGCAATAAATCTAAAAAAGCATGATGAAGTTTTTGTCACGTATTGTGTTTTGGATGTCAGGGTGGTCGCTGAATAATCAATGGCCTGTGGGAGTAAAGAAAGCCGTGCTTATCGCCATTCCACATACCTCCAACTGGGATATTCTTTATGCCCGGGCGGCATTTTTTTTGATGGATATCCCTGTGCGCTTTACCATTAAAAAGGAAGTAATGGTAGGTCCGCTGGGCTGGTTGCTTAAGGGACTGGGAGCTATTGCCATCGATAGAAAACGTATTCCGGGTGGCAGAAAACAGACTTATACCGAATCTATGGTATCCATGCTGAATGAGCGGGAGGAACTTGTAGTCATGGTAACACCCGAAGGCACCAGAAGTCAGGTTAAGAAGTGGAAATCAGGATTTTATCATATTGCACTTGGAGCAAATGTCCCTATAATTGTAGGTTACCTTGACTATAAGAAAAAGGAAGCAGGAATAGGCCCCTGTGTGTATCCTGACGGGAATATGGATGCGCAGATCGAAGAACTGAAAATATTCGGCAGAACTGTGACGGGAAGACATCCTGAGAAGGGGATTTTGTAATAGATTTTTTTCTGAAAGTCTTTTTCAACCGTGGTGGGCACAGTAGTTCGGCAAGCTCACCAACCAAGGTTTTCGCAGAGGCTACAATTTAGAAGTGATTTTCCGGTAGTATGCCCTATCGAAGGGAGGTCCTAATTTGTAATTGTTTTTTAAGGCCATACGGGTTAGTCTGGACAGGTTATGGAATCTGACGCGGAGTTTAATCATGCCTCTCCCGAAGCAAGCCTGCCTGCGGTAGGCAGGTTAGGGACAAGTTGTGTAATCTCGTAAGAACGGGGCCATGCGGGATTTTATTTAACTTTTTATAGCATTTATTAAGTACCTAGTTCAATGGGCTTTAAGTATCTTTCCTCTCGAAGGTAGCTTTTATTTGAATTTGGTTTTATGAGATTGTTTGTCACGATTGCGTTTTTATTGATTCTTCAGGCTTGTAGTCAAAAGGAAGATAAGCATCTGGCCGGTATGGATCATTTTCGGATCTCCCTTGATACCGTATTAGTGGACGCAGGAGAGGAATTCCTTTATCTAAATAACGACTTGTATTACTCATCCCTATCCCCGGAAAAGGATTATCTTATAAATTTCAATCAGAACGATTTTACTGCTGAGAAAATCGATTTAAATGAATTAAAGCTTTTGGAGAAAATTCAGTTTGAAAAAGAAGGCCCGAATGGTCTTGGATCTTATCCAAGATTCAAAGTTTTAGGCGATCAAAATTTGCTTTTTTGGAAATACAGTTTCTATAAAATATTTGATCAACAGGGGCAACTGGTAAAGAATCTGGATTTGGATAAAATTGCTGCTGAATATCTCGGGAGTGATGAATATTACCCAAGGACGCTACTACAGGATCAAAATAATCCAAGCAGGATTGTTGGATTGATAGTCAATTGGGAAAGTGACACGTATATTCTACTTGACTTTGATTTAACTAGTCAATCGTTTAAAAAAATAGACCTTCCCGAGTTGGAAAAAAAATCTGAATTTAAGGTAGATCTACTTTACGAAGGAAGTCCTGCGGGAAGCTATGGTACTTGGACTAGCTCTCAGTACATCGATGGAAAAATTCTAATCAGTACCAACACATTCAATGAAGTTCAGGTTTTTGATCTGGAGAGCGATAGTCTTTATGTGAAAAGTTGGGATACACCATTATTGGGGAGTAAAAGAAGCTACATTCCTCCAAAAGAAGTAGAAAGAACTTCCGGTGAACTGAAGGAAATAATTAGAAAGGCAGAGGAGGATATTTCCTATAGAGAATTTGTATGGGATGATAAAAACGAAAGGTTCTTCAGGTTTTCAGAAAAAAAGCATTTTGGAGAAGAATTAAACGGTTACGGAGACTTTATATCGACTGGATCGGATGTTTTTTTGAGTGTATTTGACAAAGATTTCAATCTAATTTTTGAAGCTGAGATATCAGAACTTGCTAAGCTTCCATTAACTTACTTTACTAAAGATGGGAACATCTGGATGTTTGAGAACATAGATGATGAACTGGCCTTCATTATCGTGAAAGTTGAAGTGCTGTAGAATTTCAACTTTGAAATTTGAAATTAGTTTTCGCCATTCTTAAAATCCAAGCTCACAGAGTTAATACAATATCTGATTCCACCTTGGTTACTTGGGCCGTCGGGAAAGCGATGTCCAAGATGCGAACCGCAATTGGCACATAGAATCTCCTCCCGAATCATGCCGTGGGTATAGTCCATATGCACATCAATAGCATCCGGTCTCACGGGCTCGGTGAAACTCGGCCATCCGCATCCACTGTCATACTTTTTGGAAGAGTGAAAAATCTCATTTCCACAGGCCTTACACTCATATATTCCTGATGCCTTATTTAGATAATACTCGCCTGTAAATGCCCTTTCGGTTCCTTTTTCTCTCAGTACCCGATAGGAATCAGCGTCAAGCTTTTTACGATACTCTTCTTCGGGTAGTTGATGTGGATAAACTTTCTTTTCTTGATTTTTCATAAAGTTTCCTTTGGGTTGATAACCTTTTGACAAAGGGAGAAGTTCAACGATGTTTAAGAAGGATTTACTTCTTGGATTGCCTGTAGGATTATATCACAAGCTTCCTGAATTTGTTCTGTAGTGATGGTAAGAGGAGGTGCTATCCGCATAGAGTCGTCACAGAAGAGGAACCAATCCGTGATTACTCCCATCTCGATTGCAGTATCGATAATTGGCTTCAGAACATCAAAAGACTCAAATTCCACGGCCATCAGCAATCCTTTATTTCTTATGCTTTTGATAGTCGGATGTACCAAAAGTGATTTGAACAACTTGGCTTTTTCCTCTACTTCTTCAATGAGCTTCTCTTCTAGCAGAATCTGTATAGTGGCCAGAGACGCAGCGGAACTGACAGGATGCCCACCAAATGTGGTGATGTGACCAAGAATGGGATTGTTTTTGAATACGCCCATTACATCCTTGTTGGCAATAAATGCTCCTATTGGCATTCCACCACCCATTCCTTTGGCACAAACGACAATATCGGGAACGATCCCAAAATGCTCAAAAGCCCAGAATTTGCCTGTGCGTCCAAAACCACATTGGACTTCATCCAAAATCAGCAATGCTCCTGTTTCATCACAGCGCTTGCGCAAAGCCTGAAAATATTCCTTCGTGGCTACACGAATTCCCGCTTCGCCTTGAATGGTTTCTATGAGTACAGCCGCAGTATCCGAATTGATACTTTCTAAGTCTGAACTATCACCGTAATTAATGTGGCTTACTCCAGGAAGTAAGGGGCGGTAGGCTTGTTTGAAAATCTCATTTCCTCCTACACTCAGCGATCCATGTGAACTGCCGTGATAAGCGTTGACACAGGAAATCAGATTTGGTTTTCCGGTGAATCGCTTAGCGAGCTTTAATGCTCCTTCTACTGCTTCGCTACCGCTATTTACCAAGTAGACGTTGTCTAATTTCTCCGGTAATGTATCGCAAAGTGCTTTTGCCAACAACGACTGAGGACTCTGCACATATTCACCATACACCATTAGGTGTAGATATTTGTCCAACTGGGATTGGATCGCGGTCAATACCCGTGGATGCCTGTGTCCTACATTGCTGACTCCGATTCCTGAGATTAGATCGATGTATTTCTCTCCTTCAGAGCCAAAAAGATAAATTCCTTCGGCTTTTTCCACTTCTATCATTAAAGGGAAATCGGTGGTTTGTGCTAGGTGCTGAAGGAAAAGTTGACGGTTATTCATTGTTGATGTTTGGATCAGTAGCTCGAAAATCTGAAGAAGATCCCAAGCGGAAGTTTTTTATTTTGGTTGTCTTGAAGGTAAAGTTCGCCATGCTCGGCGTTTTGCACATTCTTAAATGTTGTGTTGATCAGGTTTGCTGCGATCAATGAGGAGAAGCTCAGGGAATACATGTTGAGCAAAAGAAAATGATCCTTGGGATCAAGGATCTCCGCACAGACTTTCAGCATTTCATTGATTTGCTCTTCCAATACCCATTTTTCCCCGTCCGGACCTCGGCCATAGGCTGGAGGATCCAGAATAATACCATGGTATTTATTTCCCCGTCGGGCTTCTCTCTTGATGAATTTCATGGCATCGTCCACCATCCATCTGATGTCGGATTGGCCGGAGGATTCCATATTATGCCTAGCCCAGGTCACTACCTGCTTCACAGAATCCAAATGTGTGACATCTGCTCCTGCTGCCTTGGCAGCCACACTGGCAGCTCCTGTATACGCAAAAAGGTTGAGCACCTTTGGTTTTGCAATAGGAGAACGCTTGATCGTTTTGTAGAGGTAGTCCCAGTTTACCGCTTGCTCCGGAAATAGACCAATATGCTTGAATGAGGTTTGGGCAAGATTTAGCTTTAAGTCCAGTCCTTCAGCATTGGAATATTCTATTGCCCAGTTATGCGGCATTTTTTTCAATTGTTCCCAATTGCCTTTTTCAGGATTGCTTTTTTCTTTTGCAAAATGTGCATGAGCCATTGTTTTCCACTCACTTTCCGGAAGTGTTTTGTCCCATATCGCCTGAGGTTCCGGTCTGCTTAGAATGAACTCTCCAAACCGCTCCAATTTCTCAAACCCTCCGGTATCAATGAGTTCGTAATCTTTCCAGGGGCCGGGACTAAGTGATAGGATGGATTCGTTCATAAGGGGTAGTTTTTCAGGTAGCAAAAATAAGAAATTAATTGGAGGCAAGGAGACAGGTTTCGTATGATTCAGATTACTAGGACTATCAAGCTCGCAGAATTTTGGTTGTACAACAGAATAGCTGAACGTTGTAAAAATGCCTGCTTGAGTCTATTGTTATCGATTCAGGAATTAAATTAACTCAATTGGTTCTCAGGCTAGTAATCCCGCTGCCCTGTAGAATCGTGCCGTTAAATCTGTTTTTTTGTACTTTTAGGTTTATTTTAAGAATGAGATAGAGTAGCTTCACCTGTTTCCGATAGACTTAATAGCCACGCAACAGTAAAAAATGTCCAAGAAATTTATTGATATAGAGAAAGCGATTGAATCTAAGAATCCGACGCTTTTGAAATGGATGCCTGGCTTTTTACTCAAATACATCAAGCGTGTGACTCACGAGGAATGGATGAATGGCGTGCTGGATAAAGTAGAGCACCTCCATGGGATAGACTTTGCCAATGGGTTGATAAGAGAACTCAACATTACGGTTGAATTGGTAGGAGCGGAGAACATTCCGAAGGCGGGAGGGATTATTATTGCTGCCAACCACCCACTTGGGGGAATTGACGGCATTGCTTTGATGCAGGCCATTGGAAAGGTTCGGACAGATATGCGATTTCTGGTTAATGATCTGCTGATGGCTTTTAAAAATTTTCAGCCTTTATTTATTCCGATAAACAAGCATGGCAAAAATTCCGCCGACACATTGGCTGCTATGGAAGCGGCTTACTCGGAGTCTTACGCAGTTTTGATATTCCCAGCGGGTCTTGTGTCAAGAAAGGTGGAGTCAGAAATTCGTGATTTGCAATGGAAAAAGAGCTTCATCTCCAAAGCGAAAAAATATAGAAAAGATATCTTACCTTGTTTTATAGGAGGTAAAAATTCCGCTTTCTTCTACAATTTGGCTTATTGGAGAAAGAAAATTGGCATAAAGGCCAATATAGAAATGTTTTACCTAGCTGATGAATTATACAAGCAGCAAGGACAAAAAGTGGTGATCACCGTAGGGAAACAGATTTCCTGTCAGAGCCTGGATTCCTCCAAGACGGATGTACAATGGGCTGATTATGTGAAGGATGTAGTTTACGAACTTGGTAAAAAGAATGAATAGAGAAGCAGAAATAATTCCGGCAATTGATAAAGAGCTGTTGAAAGCTGAATTGGTTCCGGATCGATTTTTACGATATACCAACAATGGGGATAACTTGGTGTACTTGGTTAATTTCCATAATTCTCCGAATGTCGTCCGGGAGATTGGAAGATTAAGGGAGCTTACCTTTAGGGCAGCAGGGGGTGGGACAGGTATGGAGCTGGATTTGGATGAAAATGATGTCTGTGAGAATTGCTATGAGCAATTGGTTACCTGGAATGCTGAAGATGAGGAAATAGTAGCCGGCTACAGATTGATAAACTGTAAGAATTCAATGAAGGAAGATGGAAGCTTGAATTTATCCACGACCCATTTGTTTGATTTTACAGAAAGCTTTATACGGGATTATATTCCGTATACCATTGAGCTGGGGAGATCATTTGTCCAGCCAAAATACCAGCCCGCCTTCGACAACAGAAAGGGGATTTTCAGTCTGGATAATCTTTGGGATGGTTTGGGAGCTGTGGTTTTGATGAATCCGGATGTCAAATACCTTTTTGGAAAAGTGACGATGTATCCGCATTTCAACCGTGAAGCCAGAGACTTGTTGTTGATGTTTATGAATTATTATTTCCCTGACAGGAAGGGGTTGGTCAAGCCAAAAGCTGAGTTGGAGCTTGGATATGAAACTGACCTTCCCAGTTTGGGAAATCCATTTGAAGGAGTGGAATACAAAGAAGGGTATAAGTTATTGAACGGACGGATTAGAACTTATGGAGAAAACATTCCGCCTCTTATCAATACCTATATGAATCTATCTCCAACGATGATGACTTTCGGGACAGCTTTGAATGACGAATTTGGAGAAGTAGAAGAAACAGGGATATTGATTACGCTTGCTGATATCTATGAAACTAAAAAGCACAGACACATGGATACCTTTGAGCGGGATAAGATATATGGAAGCAGGAATAATGTCTGATAAATTGACTTTGATCGTAGGCGCTACTACCAATCCGACCCGCTACGCTTATTTTGCGGCCAGTAGACTTGCCGATGCAGGCGTACCTTTCATCCCCATAGGAATCAAAACGGGAGAGCTCTTCGGCGAGAAAATCATGGATCTTCGTGCTAAACCGGCATTGGAGAATATCCATACCATTACGCTATACATTGGTCCCTCGAATCAGGAAGAATGGATTGATTATTTGATTAGCCTAGCTCCCGAAAGAATCATCTTCAATCCCGGAACCGAGAATCCCGTATTTTTTCAAAAGGCCAAAGCTAATGGTATTGAAGTTTTGCAGGCTTGCACATTGGTGATGTTGAGTACCAATCAGTATTAACAGCGCTATAAACCAAGTGGTTGGGTGGATATATCCCAACTGTTTTTTTGTGTAGGAGAGCCTATGGAAAAGCTGTGTAAAGTCACTTTTTTTGTGTATCTTGCCACATCTAAAAAAGAACATAAAATCACCTTTTTAGACCCATTTTGAGGGTTTTCTCCAAAACATATGAGTGAAGAACAAGCGAAGAATCCAGCCGAATACGGTGCGGGAAACATTCAGGTATTAGAAGGTCTTGAGGCAGTTCGTAAGAGGCCTGCTATGTATATTGGTGATGTCGGGGTCAAAGGCCTCCATCACCTGATCTGGGAAGTTGTCGATAACTCTATTGATGAGGCACTTGCGGGTCATTGCGATACTATTAAGGTCACGGTGAATGAAGATAATTCTGTCACAGTAGAGGATAATGGCCGCGGCATCCCTACAGACATGCATGCCAAGGAGAAAAAGTCAGCCTTGGAAGTTGTGTTGACCGTGCTTCACGCTGGCGGTAAATTTGACAAGGATACTTACAAAGTATCAGGAGGTTTGCACGGTGTGGGTGTATCCTGTGTCAATGCTCTTTCTACAGATCTGAAAGCTACCGTTTACCGAAATGGGGTGATCACTGAGCAGGAATTTAAAATTGGTGTGCCGCAATATCCTGCCAGACAGGTAGGAACTACGGATCGTAGAGGTACTACTATACATTTCAAACCTGATGACAGTATTTTTGCCATTACCGAGTTCAAGTATGAGACGATAGCAAACAGGCTTCGTGAAATGTCGTTTTTGAATGCGGGAATTAGAATTTTCCTAACTGATCTGAGAGAGACAGAGGATGATGGCACTGTGAAATCCGATGAGTTTTTCTCAGAAGGAGGGTTGGTGGAGTTTGTCCAATACCTTGACGTGAGTCGTGAGAAAATCATCGATACTCCGATTTCTATAGATACAGAAAAGAATGGTGTACCTGTACAGGTAGCTATGAACTATAACAGTTCCTATTCTGAAAATGTGGTTTCCTACGTGAACACGATCAATACCTACGAAGGTGGTAGTCACGTATCGGGATTCAGAAGGGCTTTGACAAGAACATTGAAGTCTTACGCCGATAAATCCGGAATGCTGGATAAGCTAAAGATGGAAGTGGCAGGAGACGATTTCCGTGAAGGTCTTACCGCTGTGATTTCGGTGAAAGTGGCTGAACCTCAATTTGAAGGTCAGACCAAGACCAAATTGGGTAATTCTGATGTGGTAGGCGCTGTGGATAGTGCTGTTTCTGAGGCTTTGCAGACTTGGTTGGAAGAGCATCCCAAAGAAGCCAAAATCATTGTTGGCAAGGTAATCTTGGCAGCACAGGCTAGGCATGCGGCGAGGAAAGCACGGGAAATGGTGCAGCGTAAAAATGTACTGGGGGGCGGAGGTCTTCCCGGGAAACTGGCCGATTGTGCAAACAGCGATCCTACAGTATGTGAATTGTACCTAGTGGAAGGGGACTCTGCAGGAGGATCCGCCAAGCAGGGTAGAGATCGTGACTTTCAGGCGATATTGCCTTTGAAAGGTAAAATTCTAAACGTAGAGAAAGCACACGAGCATAAAATCTACGATAATGAAGAGATTAAGAATATACTGACTGCGCTTGGAGTTAAATTCGGTACAGTGAATGATGATAAAGAATTGGATCTTGCAGGACTGCGTTATCACAAAATCATCATCATGACGGATGCTGATATCGATGGTTCCCATATACGTACCTTGATTCTCACCTTGTTTTTCAGGTACATGAGATCATTGATTGAGAATGGCTATGTGTATATTGCTTTGCCTCCTTTATATTTATTGAAAAGAGGAAAAGACGAGAGGTACTGCTGGACAGAGGAAGAGCGTAAGATCCTTACTGCTGAAATGGCGAAGGATGGTAGAGAAGACAGTGTGGGCATACAGCGATACAAAGGTCTCGGTGAGATGAACCCTGAGCAGCTTTGGACTACTACAATGGATCCGAATGTGCGTACGATAAAACAGGTAAATATTGAATCAGCCGCGGAAGCAGATCACCTCTTCAGCGTGCTCATGGGAGATGAAGTAGCCCCAAGAAGAGATTTTATCGAGAAAAATGCGAAATACGCGAAAATCGATACCTAATCATTCAAAAAGGGGCTTTTTAGCCCCTTTTTTTAATTGATAACACAATGATAAACCCAAAGTAAGCAAGCAAAACTTAACTTGCTTTCTTAATATTAACTTTGAATGCAATGAAACTGGCAGTTGTAGAAAAATACGATTCGATTATACAACAGAGTGATCTGGTCAGCAGGGATTTAAGTTGGCTGAAATTTAACGAGCGCGTCTTGGATCAGTCCAAGAAAATGCATCGCAACGTTTTTGAAAAGTTGAAATTTCTCGCAATCACCGCGTCGAACCTAGATGAATTTTTTATGATCCGTGTAGGATCCTTATACAACTATCTGGATTACGACAAAGAGCGGGTTGATTACTCAGGTTTACGGGAAGAGCCTTTTAAGGCGAAGCTGATGAATGAAAGCCACCTGTTTCATACTGCCCAGCACGAACATTTCACACAGGTAATCATGCCCGAGCTGCAGGAGCAGGGAGTGGTACTGTGCAATCTGTCAAAGCTTACCGAAAAAGAGCAGGAAAAAGTCCATGATTATTTTGTGAAAGCGATCTATCCTATGCTCACCCCGATGGTGTATGACGGCTACCGTACGTTTCCGATTCTGATGAACAAACTTTCGGTGTTTGGGGTAGTGACTACCAGTCCCGGAGACAGACAGGATATGCGGAAGATGAGTTTTGTTCAGATTCCTGCAAATATTCCCCGCTTTTTTGAAATCGAGCGTGAGGATTCTCTTTTGCTTGTTCCTATCGAGGAGGTCATCCGTGAAAATATCATCTCTCTTTTCAGAAACGTAAAAATCGAAGGAATTAGCCTTTTTAGAATTACCCGAAACGGTGATTTTACGCTGGAAGAGAGCGAAGATATGGACGCAAATTTCCTGGAAGAAGTGAAGCGTAAATTGATGGAAAGAAAGAGTGGGAGGGTGGTAAAGATAGAAATAGAAGAAGGCTACAGTAAATGGATGCTGAATTCACTTTTGGAAAGGTGGAATTTGAAAATGGATTCTGTATTTCTGATAAAAAGGTCCAGCCTGATAGATTTTACAGGACTCTGGCAAGTAGTAGGGAACAAGAAATTTCGGGAGCGCCTACCTCAAATTCCGGATCCTGTGAAGCCACTTTCTTATCAGGATGAAGGGATTGCAGACATTTTTGATGTATTGAAAGAGAAGGATATACTTCTCCATCATCCTTATAATAATATTGATTCGATCTTGGATTTGGTAGAGAAAGCATCTGAGGATCCTGATGTGATGGCTATCAAAATGACTATTTATAGACTTGCAAAAGATAGTAGAATCACTAAGGCTTTACTTAAAGCTGCCGAAAACGGCAAGCATGTTTCGGTGCTATTTGAGGTCAAAGCCAGGTTTGATGAGGAAAATAATATCCGGGAAGCAAAGAAACTCCAGAAAGCAGGCTGCTTTGTGATCTACGGAATTTCCCATTTGAAAACCCACACCAAACTTCTTCTGATTGTGAAACGTGATGGAGGAGAAATCACGCGCTACGTTCACTTGGGATCGGGTAATTACAATGAAGACACTGCAAGGCTTTATACCGATATAGGGTTGATGACTACAAATGAGGTTTTGGCCAATGACGTGTCAGAATTTTTCAATGTAATCACAGGACACTCCATGCCTTCACAATATAAAAATCTGATCACTGCTCCCCGGGATATGCGAAACCAGTTGATCGAATACATAGAGAAAGAAGCGGAAAATGCCAGAAATGGGTTGCCTAGCGGAGTATTCATCAAAGTCAATTCTCTGGAAGACTCAGAGATGATATATGCCTTATACCGGGCTTCGCAGTCTGGAGTGACGATCAAATTAATAGTCCGTGGAATCTGCTGTTTGCGTCCGGGAAGAGTGGGGTTGAGTGAAAATATCGAAGTGCTGTCTATTGTGGGAGATTTCTTGGAGCATTCCAGAATCTATTATTTTCACAACAATGGCGATACCAAAACCTATGCGGGAAGTGCAGATATGATGGTAAGGAGTTTCGATAAAAGGTTAGAAGCACTGTTCAAGGTGGAATCTCCACTGCTTGAAAAACAACTGATGAACATCTTAGCCTATAATCTCAAGGACAATGTAAACGCATACGTAATGCAGGAAGATGGTACTTACATAGCCAAACAGCCGGTGGGTGATGAGTCGGAATTTAACGTCCATCGTGAGTTCTTCCATGTAGATGCGGAAAGTGTGATGCAGGTTAAGCTTGTAGACTGACAAAAAAAGCCCCGGTTAAAGGGGCTTTTTGGTTATATTCCGTTCGTAGAGAACCTGTATGATGCCATCTTTCAAACCCAAATCCGGTACAATCATTTTTTTGGATTTTGCGGCTAGCATTACTCGTTGGTATATTTTGCCTGCCGGGATAATGACATCGGCCCGGTCATGGTTTAAGTTTAACTTGTTCACCCGCTCTTCGAAAGTGAATGTCTGCAACCGACTTAATACTTCTTCGATTTTTTCATAGTCCAAGTAGCGCTTATTTTTCCGAGGAAGGGAAAGTTCAAAAATCTTATTGATATTTCCTCCGGTCCCTATAGCAGTGACAGAGGGGGAATTTTCTAAATATTTCAGAACGAAATTTTCCATTGATTTCCATACAGGAACAGCTATTTGGTCTTGCAGGGCTCTGACTGAACCTATCTGAAATGATTTAGAAGCTATTTTCTCGCGGTTTTTATAAATATTCAGCTCAGTACTGCCTCCTCCCACATCAATATGCAAGTAGGTTTTTTCATCGAAGAATTTGTTAAGAGATTTGTTGATTAGCTCAGCTTCCTTATTCCCGTCTATTATATTGATCTTCAGACCAATTTCTTCCTTTACTTCAAGTGCTATTTCTTTTCCGTTCACACTTTCCCGCATCGCTGAGGTAGCACAAGCCATATAATCATCGACTTCATAGAGATCGATGAGGATTTTAAATGCCTTCATCAGTTTTACGAATTTTCTTCGATTTACCTCAGAAATCTTTTGATTGTGAAATACATCCAGCCCCAGACGAAGCGGAAAGCGGAGGTATTCCAGTTTCTTGAAGTTGATGTTTCCTTCGTACTGGGTCACACTGGTGATTTGCATTCTGATGGCATTCGATCCAATGTCTACTGCTGCTAATTTCAATTAAAGATGGGAATAGTTGAGAAATGAATTTTAAGCATTGAATTTACTTTTTTTTCTGTGCCGCTACTAGCATTATTACGCCTGCAGCAAGTACAATCCCTCCTGCGTAAGTAGGCCAGTTGATTTCACGCTTTTTGTCTGCCCTTATTTCAATCGGCCCCGCATCGATCACTTTTTCTTTTGTGGTGAAAGAGAAACTTGTACTGAATAGCATAAACATGCCCAGGACAATCAATACGATACTGAAGATTTTCATAAGTTATTTTAAATGGAGGTCAAATGAATTGCTGTAATAATATAGAGGATAATCGTGTAGCCTATCAGTCTCTATACTCCTAGAGCTAAAGTAATACTTTTGCTAAAACTAAAAAGGGAAAAAATAAGGGATTCCAAAAGTAGCTACTATCCAAAGAATCAAGTTCAAGGGAGTTCCTATTTTCAAATAATCACGAAATTTATAATTTCCCGGAGTATAGATCATTGTATTGGTCTGGTAGCCCATAGGAGTCATAAAGCTGAGACTTGCAGCAAAAGTGACCGCCATAAGCATAGGTCTGGAGTCAACATCCAAGGCTGTAGCTATGCTGATAGCAATAGGAGCGAGCAAAGCGGCTGTGGCATTGTTTGACATAACGTTTGTCATCATAAAAGTCAGTCCAAATAATGCACTCATTACTACCTGAGGACCATAATGCCCCACAGAGTCTACTATGGAAGTTCCGATGAGCTGAGCCCCCCCTGTTTTTTCCAGTGCCATTCCCATAGAGAGCACACCTGCCAGCATCAGTACCACTTTCCAGTCAATGGCTTTATAGGCTTGTTGTGTAGTTAAGGAGCCCAGCATGATCAAGGTAATAGCTCCGGCGACCGCCGTGACTACAATCGGGAATACCTCGAAGGATGCCAATCCGATAATCAGAGCCAGAACAACCAGCGTTAATATACTTTTAATCTTATTTACCGGGTGGCTTTTTGTTTCTGAAAGAAGTAGTAGATCATCACTGCTCTCTATGGCTTGAATAGAATCTTCTGTAGCTCGAAGGAGCAGGATATCTCCAGCCCGCAAGGCAGTTTTGGCGAGCAAGGAATCCAGCATATCTGATCTATGCCTAATTCCAATAACCAAAACCTGATTGTATAGTTTTTTGAAATTCAGAGTTTTGATACTTTTATTTACCAAAAATGAATTAGGAGTGACCAGTGCTTCATAAAGCCTTTCTTCCTCATCGGTAATATTTTCTTCAAGCCATTTCAAATCTGCCTTCAGCTCAATTCCTGTAGTGGTCTTGATTTTCTCTATCGTTTCTTTGTCGCAGTTGAACCGTATGATATCTCCTTCCTGTATTGCTGTATTAGGGTATACACGCACTTTTCTGCCGTCTGATCTGATAATCTGTAACGGTTTGATACAGAGTTTTTCGAAGACTTTCTGTTTGGTAAGAGGCTCATTTAATTGCTCATAATCTTGTAGAATAACCAATTCCGAGAGATAATTCCCAAGCTGTATGCTCTCGCCCAGCTCCGATTTTGCTTTTCTCACCGGCGTAAGCCATCTTCCTATAGTAAGCATATAGATCAATCCTGTGGCGAAAAAAACTAAGCCCATCAAGCTCATCTCAAATACCCCAAAAGGGGGAAGTCCGGCTTTTTGGACTATCCCGCTGACCAAAATATTGGTACTGGTTCCAAGCAATGTACAGATCCCACCCATTAAAGCACCGAAAGACAGCGGCATCAATAGCTTGGATGGCGGGATATTGTCAGTTTTATTTAGCCGTATTACAGCAGGCATGAGTAAAGCAACTACAGCCGTGTCATTTATAAAAGCGGAAAGAAAACCCGCAAATAGCATTAAGGTAAGTAAGAGGTGTGTTTGGCCTTTTCCGGCTTGAGAGCTTAGCTTTTGGGTAAAGCTGTCCAAAAGCCCGGTATTGAAGATCGCTGCTGACACTACAAACATTGCAGCCACAGTAATAGTGGCAGAATTGGAAAATCCCGACAACCCTTCTTCTACATCCAGAATTCCTGTAAGTAGAAACATAACCATTACTCCAATAGAAACTGTGTCTATTGTGAATTTCTCGGTAAAAAACAAAATAACGGCTAGGCCGATAATTGAAAATACTAGACCAATTTCAAAAGTCATTAATTACATTTTTAGATAGTTTCCCTTCTTGAGCTTCTCCCTGATTCGGAAGTAGCTTAAAAAACCCAGGATTAGGAATACCAAACTCAATCCAAATGCCAAGTAACCCAAGTCTCTCACATGATCCAACTCCTTCACCTCAAAAAGTGCGGTACCCGAGACCAAAAAGTAGAGAGATGTGCGGATAAAGGACAGTAACGTTCTATAATTTGCCAAAGCTGTACGCTGCCTGGCCAAATAATCACGAATTATTAATTCTCTTTCAAAGTCATTTTCCATATTTGCATTGTATTTATTTATATTGAAATAATTCAACATCTATTAATTATGAAAAGAATTACTACACTTTTCCTCTTTATTTTGTTTTGCGGGCAAGTTTTTGCCCAAGGTGAAGAGGTCTTAACCCCTCAAGACACAAGCTATTGGCTTAAAGAATTAGGAGGTGGTTTAAATCTAAATCAAGCTGCCTTCAGTGGTAACTGGCAAGGCGGTGGTGTCAACTCAATAGCTTTGGGTATCTACCTCAATGGTCGTGCAAATTATGCTAAAGACAAATGGTCTTGGGATAATACGATGGATTTTATTTATGGCGTGGTGAAAAACAAGAATGAAGAGACCCGGAAATCCAACGACCGTATTTTTCTGGATTCTAAAGTGGGATACCAAATTAATGATAAATGGAATTACTTCTTTGCTGTTAATTTTCTTTCTCAGTTCGCTCCCGGGTATGAATTTCCTCAGGATGCAGAGAGAAGATTGATATCTAAGTTTGCAAATCCTGCCTATCTCACCACATCTCTGGGGGTAGAATATAAGCCAAATGATGAGTTTAGCTTGCGTATGTCTCCCTTTTCTCCCAGATGGACTTTTGTGACGGACAGAGAGTTGTACTTAACTGTGCCAAGCAATTACGGAGTAGAACAAGGTGAAACGGTGAGAACTGAGTGGCTAGCATTTAGTTTGATGGCTGATTACAATAAGAAACTGTCTGAAAACCTGTCCTTAATGGTTAGGTACCAGATGTATGCTAATTATGAAACCCTTGCTTTTAATGCCATTGATCACAGGTTGGACTTCGGTTTGACAGCGAAAGTGTCTAATCTGGTGAATGTTAGCTTAACCAGCCTTATGATATATGATTTGGATCAAGATAGTAAAATTCAATTTAGCCAAGGTTTAGCATTGGGAATTGCATTTAAACGGGGTAACTTCCCTGAAAAGAAATAAACACAACAAATTTTTATTTGGAATTTTGATTTGATTTTAAAAGTATTATTTTTGAATTCATTGTGGTAGTTAAATAATAGTTGGTTTAGTTTTCAAATAAAGGGCAGGAGATTTTCTCCTGCTTTTTTATTGTATATATACTATACTGATCAATTTTTACTTGAAAAAATCCTATTTTTTTAATATGTATAGAAAGTTACCTTTGGTGGCAATTACCTATTTAACCTAAAATGAATACTAAAACATTAATGTTTTGTTGTTGCTTATGTATCAAGGCAATAACAACTGAAGCACAGGAGAGTCCAATCCCATATGAAGTGCTACCACTTGAGAATTTGAGTGAATTTCAACCTACAAGCAGCAATTGGCAAATAGTCCAAGAGGTATTCTACGACCTTAATGGAGGAAAGTCCAAAAGCACCAACGGTACCGGCATATTGCTGAACACCTTGATGAAGGAAGACAATCAGGCAATTAGATCTTCTTTTGAGCATGGAGACATAGAGCTGGATCTTGATTTTATGATGCCAAAAGGAAGCAATTCCGGTATTTATCTTCAGGGTAGGTATGAGATTCAGCTATTTGATTCATGGGCTAAGCAAGATCCGACTTACGCTGACGCAGGAGCTATCTATCAAAGATGGGATGCTGGGAGAGAAAAAGGCAGGGAAGGATACGAAGGCCGTCCACCACTGGTAAATGTAAGTAGAGCCCCGGGACTTTGGCAATCGCTTAGAATTGTTTTTAGAGCGCCCCGTTTTGATGCCAGCGGCAATAAAGTATCAAATGCCAAATTTATTTCTGTACATCAAAATGGCGTGCTGGTCCAAAAGAACATAGAAGTCACCGGGCCTACACAAGCTGCATTTTTTGAAGATGAGCAGGCCGTTGGACCCTTGGTCATTCAGGGAGATCATGGTGGTGTAGCTCTAAGAAACATCCGATACAAATCTTATGGCTCGGAAGAAGTGACGTTGAAGGATATGAAACTCACTTATTACGACAGTATCAAGACAATCAATGATTTTGCTAAAGCTAACCCAAGGGGAACTATGGCTATTGATGTCTTGGCTCATTTGGCTCCGGCTACAAGAAATGAGTTTTCCGGAACTGTAGTAGGAACATTGACTGTGCCAAGTGCAGGGGAGTATTTCTTTGACTTGGATCTAGCCTGGGTTCCTGATGATACTCCTCCCGGTCGGATAAATGGTGCAGGCAAACTCTATATCGATGAGAAAGAGGTGGTCTATGTAGATGGAGTCACAGGTAAAGCCAACGGTTCTATTCAACTGACATCGGGTGTACACCAAATCAAATTGAATTATTTCAAAACATTTGGTCACTGGTATGCTCCAAGCAATGATATCACCCTTATCGTAGAAGGCAAAGGAGTGGCTAAAACAGCACTCAATGTTCCGTTGAGAGCCGATGATCCGGTTGGTCAGATTGCTGTGAAAGTGAAGGACAAGGCTGAAATGCAACGTGGATTTATCATGCATCAAGGGGAGAAGCGGACGCATACTATGGCTGTAGGCGAACCGGGTGGTGCTAACTATGCCATAGATTTGAGTAGCGGAGAATTGTTGAGTGTCTGGAGGGGAGATTTTGTAGAGACCACTCCTATGTGGTACGGTAGGGGGGAAACTCAATTAATGTTGCCTTTAGGTAATGTAATTGAATTGGCAGGTAAGCCTAGTTTGTCAGTTTTGGCTTCAAAAGACGCAGTCTGGCCTGAAGAAATTGAAGACTTCACTTATGAAGGATACAAATTGAAAAAAGGAGGAGCTCCGATCATAGACTATAAAATGCCGGGTGTACGTATTAGTGAGACTTTTGATACCAGGGATTCCGGTAAAAAGTTGGTTCATACACTTAATTTGACTGCTGACGGCGACCCACAGCAAATCTACTGCTTGGTAGCACAGGGATCCACCATTGATAAATTGCCCAACGGGCTTTATGCTATAGATGACAAATCCTATTACATCGAATTTGGGGGAAAAGAAGCTCCCATTGTCAGGGACTCAGCTGACGGCTCTAAAGAGCTAATCCTTCCGGTAAAATGGAAAGACAGGACAGGGGTAGTTACTTATTCAATTGTTTGGTAATAAATAGGAAGCAGCATGAAAAATCTAATGAAACGTACTAGTATAAAAGGATTTGCTTTTGCCTTTACTTGCCTATTTATCGGACAAGTTGAATTAAAAGCACAAGACAGCGCACCGATGATGGTGCCTGAGACTGAGGACGATTTTTACAAATTGATTTCTTTGCCCGTTCCTGAAGATGTGATTCTGGAAGTGGGAGGGATGGCGACTTTACCGGACGGGAGTTTGGCTATTTGCACCCGAAGAGGAGAAGTATGGATAGTTTCCAGCCCGAATATTTCAGGGAGTGAAAGACCAGTCTATAAGAAATTTGCCACCGGTTTGCACGAACCATTGGGACTTGCCCATAAAGATGGTGACATCTATGTGACGCAAAGGAGTGAGTTGACACGCTTACGCGATACTGATGGAGACGGACAAGCCGATGTGTACGAGAAAATATACTCTTGGCCACTTTCAGGCAATTACCATGAGTATTCTTATGGCCCTACTTTTCTTCCAAACGGAAATATGCTCGTGACGCTAAATGTGGGCTGGAGCAATAGCCTAGGACATGGAGTAAGTTTGGTGCCATGGAGAGGATGGGCATTGGAAATCACTCCGGAAGGAGAAATGATTCCTTTTGCGGCGGGGATGCGCTCTCCCGCGGGATACGGAATGAATGCCGATGGGGATTATTTCTATACTGAAAATCAAGGTGATTGGGTTGGCTCAGGTAGAATTACTCATGTAGAGAAGGGTGATTTCGTAGGAAATGCTGAGAGTTTGGAATGGTCAAATTTACCGGGATCTCCGGTGACACTGAAGAAAGAAGATATTCCCGACACGGGAGAGCCATTGTACGATGTGGCTAAGCGTGTTCCGGGATTGAAAGTACCTGCGATATGGTTGCCACATGGGATTTTGGGGATTTCCACTTCCGGCTTTTTGAATGACAATACAGCAGGTGGATTTGGTCCTTTTGCCAATCAGGTCTTTGTGGGTGATCAGGGACAAAGTAATATTGCACGGGTTGATTTTGAGAAAATCGATGGCGTTTACCAAGGCGTGGTATTTCCTTTTAGAGAAGGATTTTCTTCAGGGATTCTGCGGATGGACTGGGGCAATGATGCTTCCATGTTTGTAGGGATGACCAGTCGAGGGTGGTCTTCTACAGGTAAGGAATTGTTCAGCTTGCAGCGCTTGGTATGGACGGGAAGGATGCCTTTTGAAATGAAGACGATCAAGTCTAAGCCTGATGGGTTTGAGATCGAGTTTACCGAGCCTGTGAATAAAGAGTTGGCAGAAGATCCCGCTAATTATCAGGTGACGGGATTCACTTATAAGTACCAGGCTGCTTATGGTAGTCCTGTGATCAACAACGAGCCCTGCAAGGTAATTGGCGTTGTGGTTTCCGAAGATGGCATGAAAGCCCGGTTAGTTCTTGATAATTTACGTCTGGGCTACATCCATGAGATCAAAGCAGAGGGTGTAAAGTCCACTGAAGGAAAACCACTTTTGCATAACGTCGGCTATTATACATTGAATAATTTCGGTGCAGGTGAGAAAGTGGATGTGACTCAGTTCAAAGCCCGTCATGATCACGAAATGATGATGAAAGCTGCGGCTGATAGCGTGGCAAAAGCCCAGGCAGATGCTGAAGCGAAAGCTCAGGCAGCGGCAGCAAAGAAGCAGGCTGTAGCAAGTAAGCCGGCAGCTCCCAAAATGGGTAAGCATGTGACTGCCATGCCGGCTGATTGGAATGGCAAAGCAGATCTTACCATCAATATGGGAACTAAGCCGGGACTAAAGTTTGATCCGGCTCAGGTACAAGTGAAGGCAGGGAGTAAGGTGAAATTAGTGTTCCAAAATGTAGATGACATGCTTCACAATTTAGTGATTGTAATGCCGGGAACGGCTTTGGAAGTAGGAGAGCAGGCGATGAAACTTGGGCTGGAAGGCCAGCAGAAGGATTACATTCCAAATACTTCTAAAGTGCTAGTCCACACCAAATTGCTTCAGCCAAGTGAGTCAAATACCATTTACTTCATTGCTCCGACTGAGCCGGGAGAATATACCTATGTATGTACTGTGCCGGGGCATTTCTATACCATGCAGGGAATATTGAAAGTGGTGAAGTAAAATATAGACCGAAGCTCGAAGGCAGATGACCGAAGTGGCCTTATTTTTAGAGTTTGGCTAATTCGGGCTTGCTGATACACATAAATGAAAAAGCGCAGATCGGGAGATCTGCGCTTTTTTAATTTCAAATTTGAGATTTCAAATTTGAAGTCTTTCTTCACTTCTGAATCTGATAGTGCCTCAGCGGCTTTTCACCCATTAAGTGCTCTATGAAATAGTCCCAACGCTTTTTGGTAAAATAGTCTCCGTCTGTTCTGCCAAAGCTGTGGTTTCTGCTTGGCCAGATAAATAGGTCGAAGTCTTTTCCTGCATTGATTAATGCCTCTGCAAATTTGAAAGTGGCCGATGGGTTGACGTTTTCATCTATTCCTCCATGTGCCAATAGCAGGTGTCCTTTTAGGTTTGCAGCATTGGTGATATTAGACTGCTCATGATAGAAATCTCCGACAGGATAGCCCATATACATTTCCGGCCACCAGGCTTTTTCCATCCGGTGGTCATGATCCCCTGCAGAAGCCACACCTACCTTATAGAAATCAGGGTGTAGCAGCATTGCTCTTCCTGCATCATATCCTCCCGCTGAATGACCAAATATTCCCACTTTGTCTACATTCATAAATTTGTTTTTCGCAGCAAGCTCCTTGATGGCAAGGACATGGTCTGTCGTGCCATCGCCCAGATTGCGATAGGACACGTCGTTGAAAGCTTTTCCTCTTCCTGAAGTTCCCAAACCGTCCACAGTGACCACGACAAATCCGAGCTCAGCCATAGGCTGCTGCAAGCCGACTAGCCCTGCCCGGAATGTTTTGGGGGTGATGTCTATATGAGGTCCGGAATAGGTGTAATCGATGATCGGGTATTTCTTTTTTGAGCTGAAGTCTGTAGGAAGATAGTAGATCCCGTAGATTGTAGTCTTGTCATCTTTAGCCGTTGCCGTGAATTGCTTAGGTGACTGATAGCCTTTTTTGAGCAAGTTGGAAATATCGGCTTTGGATATTTCATGAATAATCTTTCCTGTTTTCAATTCTCTTACTATGGAAACTGTTGGTTGATCCACGGTAGAGTAATTGTCTACCAAGAAATCTTTCCCCCGCTCATAACTGATCGAGTGATAGGCATTTTCCGGCGTCAATAATTCAAGACCTGAACCGTCAAAATTCACTTTATATACAAAGGAGTAGTATGGATTCACATTACTTTCTTTACCGGAAGCTTCGAAATAAATTATGCTGTTTTCCTCGTCAACGGAAAGTATATTTTTGACTATATAATCCCCTGAGGTGATTCGGTTTACTAACTTCCCCGTCTTCCAATCCATTAAATAAAGCTGGTTCCATCCCGATTTTTCTGTACCTAAGATGAACTGTCCGTTTTTCAGTCTACGGAATATATTGTTGTTATTGACATGTGTTGGAGAGGATTCGGAGTAGACTTTTCGGATTTCTTTGGTAGCTGCATTGATCTCGATAAGATCGAAGCTTTTAAATCCTCTTTGTAGATATGTTCCGTAGAGATTTTCACTTTCACTGTCCCAGCTTAGATTCATCCCGATAAAATGCGGGAGTGAAAGCCCTGTAAATTTTGCCTCTTTCTTGCTTTCCAGTTCAAATAGGACGGGTGTGTACATCACCACCGTAGTGTCTCCGGGCGATCCTCTATAATAGCCCATCAGTTGAGGACGGAATTTATCCTCCTGACTATTGTCCAGCAGCAGCATTTTCTCTGCTAAGCGTAGATCTACGATCTGAGTTTGTATTTTTTTGGAGTCCGGCGACCAGTTGAGGCTCAGATGCTCAGGCCTTTCACCGTTTTCGCCATGAATCATATCTGACCAGCCCCAAAATGAAGCATACTCATAGTCCTTCTTTCCGTCATAGCTCAATTGTGTTTCCTCCCCGGTTTCCAGATTTTCTACAAAAAGATTGAAATTCTTGACATATGCTTTCCAGTTTCCATCTGGGGAAATTGAAACTGATCTGTCTCCGGTATTTGATGACACTCTCTTTGAATCCAAGTTTCCATCTTGATATGTCCAAGTTTTATTCTTCCAGTCAAAAACTATGGATCCATCTTCCTCAATTTTTATTTGATCGAAAGGCAAGGTTGTCGGATCAATTTTCTCCCCACTTTTCTCGCTCAGCAGGTGGGCTAAAGCTTCATGGTCAAAAGCTTCTTTGGTTTCACCTTTTTCAATAACGGTAAGGAAAAATCGCTTGCCGTCGTTTGTGTACGTTTGATGCCAAAAACTAGTATTGTCGTTCAACCAATTCGGATTTACATCCAAATGATACACTTCCCGCTGTATAGAATTACTGAGGAAATATTCAGCTTTGTGATAGGTGTCTTCTGTGATTTGGCCAAAGGAATTTTGAACCAAGAGAGTCAGTAGGAAGACAGCCAAATAGGGGAGTCTCAAAGGTTTGGAAATCTGAGTATTGAGCATGGAGGTGAGTTATGTCTTTGGAAACCAAGATATCTCCAAAATACAGAACAAACACTTCAGCAATTGACCAAAAGTGATCCTATTTTGTGAGTTGCGTAGCTTGATCCATAGCGCTCTGATTAATTTTTATGTATATCCGCTTTTCTGCCAGTAAAGAGACTAAAGCATTATAGGATTTGGAAAACGCTAATGTCGAGGCCACTTCGGTCTTCTGTCACTCGTGCTGAGCGTAGTCGAAGTATCGGTCTTCCTGCCGTTATACAAAGAAAATTAGGCTACTGGCATCATTGCGGATAATAATATTAATTTTTTATTTACACCTTAATGTAGATTTTTCTTTTGTCCATCCAGAGTCCTATCAGCCAAATCACAAGCATGTAGCTAAGTGCGAATAAGAATGAGGCCATTTTTGGAGTAAGCCAACTCGTGTAGAAATTGGTATAAATGAAACCTCTAAGAGTCTTATCTCCCAATGGAATCATAGATAGCATTCTAATCACCAGCCCTGAGAGTACATAAAGAATCAACGGATTTCTACCGAAAACCTCGGAGAAATACGTCCAATTTTTCCAGTTTTTGATTTCAATCACAGCAATCAATAAAGCGATTAAGAACAAATCAATGCCCGTAGTGAGCAGCACGTAAGAGCTTGTCCAGATTTTTTTGTTTATAGGGAATAAGATGTCCCAAGCATAACTTATGACGATAAGAACCAAACCGATGATCAGTAACTTCTTGACAGTTTCTAGGGTGTTGCCTAATTTTTGGATCATTTTACCTGCCAGGTAGCCTGCTATTACATTGACGATAGCGGGTAGGGTGCTGAGAATTCCTTCCGGATCAAATGGAATTCCTTCGCCTCCGTACATTCTGTCCGGCCCGATAAGCGTCAAGTCAAGCTTGATGGCTGCATTGCCTGTAAGACCATATGGATCGGCCGAATCACCGAAGAAATACATGATGGCCCAATAGCCAAAAAGGGCAATTCCGCTGAAAATCCAACCTAATTTGATGCCTCCATAAAAGAGGATGATTGATGCGAAGAAGTAGCAAAGTGCGATGCGCTGTAATACACCGAAGAGTCTTACTTCGGTTAGGTCGATAAAAGAGATTGATCCTGCTTCGGAAATATGATAAAACGGAAAAGCATTGAGCAGCCATCCGATAAGAAATATCAGCACTGTTCTTTTTCCGACCTTTTTAAAGAACTCTTTGTCGGACATAAGCTGAAGCTTTTTCATCGAAAAGCTCATGGCATTGCCGACCACAAATAGAAATGTGGGGAATACCAGATCAGTGGGAGTGAAGCCATGCCATTTTGCGTGAGCTAAAGGCGCAAACAAATTGCTCCAATCGCCGGCTGTATTCACTACGACCATAAATGCTACTGTCAAGCCACGAAGCACATCCAGAGCCAGGTATCTATTGCTGATACCCGATGAAATAGAATTTGGAACCATCTTAAGGTTGGGGAAAGAATGATAAAAGAATGGGTTTTTCGGTACGGTTAAGATAAAATATTATCTTGTTCTAAACTTGGAATCTCACTTTTTATCTATTCAAAATCACAAAACTTATGAAATCGAGCATGACTCAAGCGTTACAGAGGTGTAATTGTCAAATATGCGAGATTCCATATGGCCACTGAAAAACAATTATAAACACATGAAAAATATTTCAATAAGTGACTTTAAGGTGACTGCTGCCGTTTCCCTTAAAGACATACCTACCTCGATAGATCTGGAAACATCCGAAAAAAAGAAGGCGAAGGAACTGAATAAATTGAGAGAGAAGCTTAGTGAGCATCAGGATATTATGTATGCCCATAATAAATATTCGGTGCTAATCTGTCTCCAGGGAATGGACACGGCAGGAAAGGACAGTTTGATTCGGGAGGTTTTCAAGGAATTCAATCCACGTGGCGTGGTGGTTCACAGTTTCAAAACTCCCTCTTCTCTAGAGCTACAGCATGATTACCTTTGGAGGCATGTCATTGCTCTTCCCCAGAGAGGTAAATATGGAGTTTTCAATAGAACCCATTATGAAAATGTACTGGTGACTAGGGTACATCCATCCTATATTCTGAGCGAAAATATACCCGGAATCAATTCGCTTGATGATATCACAGAGGAGTTCTGGGAAAAACGATTTGAGCAGATCAACAACTTCGAAAAACAAATCAGTGAAAATGGCACTATCATCTTAAAATTCTATTTGCATCTCGGCAAGGAGGAGCAAAGACAACGATTACTCCGAAGGTTGAATAAAGCAAAGCATAATTGGAAGTTTTCTCCCGGAGATCTTAAAGAACGGGAAAAATGGGAAGAATATCAGAAGTACTATGAGGATGCGATAAACAAAACCTCCAAACCACACGCACCATGGTATGTAATTCCTTCAGACAATAAGGAAACAGCCCGTGTATTGGTAGCCAAAGCAATCTTGGAACAAATGAATCAGCTCAAAGATATCCGTGAACCTGAACTTGATGAGAAAATCAAGCAGAATATTGAACTATATAAAGAGATTCTCAGCAAGGAAAAGAATTGATGAAGAAGAGTATGATTAGCTGTTGACTTAGTTGGAAAACGTATAGGGATGGGTGTTTTTAAAAAGATTGACTATCAAGGATTCGAACCTTTGCCTTTTGTTTATTATAATATATGTATATCCGCTTTTCTACGAGTAAGGAAGCAAAAGCGACATAGGATTTGGTGAACTCTCGCTCTCCACTTCGGTCTTCCGTCGTCGGTCTTCTGGCCAGTAAAAGCAAGGAAATATGGCTACTGGCATCATTGCGGACAATCCTAATTAAAAATCACCTCATCCACAAATACCCAACCTTTGCTTCCTGCATCCGGGTGCCATTTTGGTAGATGGGGGAGCGGCGTTACTATGATCTTTAGCTTTTCATAGTTTGTGTTTTCCAACTCAAATGACAGCAATTCTGACCTTGCGGGTAATGGACTGGAAGATACCGCCGGAGAGTTACTTGCCATTTCCTTCCATTTCCCGTTTTCCAGTCCATGAATAACCACAGTAGAAGGAGGGAAAATATGTGCCGCCTCGCTGTAAAGTAGGCTGATGGAGAGTTCCCTGGGTTTGTTGTTTTCTTCAAAACCAACTTCCAAAACCATTGGTTTATCCTGAAAACCCAGCCATTTTTGACCATGATTTGATGCCTGGGCTTTTTCCAAATCAAAGAGCGTAGCCGCACCTGAAGCCTTATACTTAGAGTTTGGTTCATGAACTAGGATAAATTCTGCAGGCTTGATTCCGGAATGCATAAAAACAGCTTCGGCCACCTTTGAGCCTTTCCACCCTTCAGCATACGCTTGTGTCCTGATTTTTCCTGTTTTTTTGACAAAAAGAGGATTGGTGTAAACAGGGCTTGTGATGCTGTCCGGTTCTGTGCCGTCAAGTGTATAGCGAAGTTCAACAGTTTTGATAGGATGTGAAAGCTTTAATTCCAAACTGTCTTGATAGATCACATCCGCTTGGGATATAGCAGGGCTGTTCAATTCGTAGATTATTCCTTTTCCGTCAAAGCCAAAGAACAGTTCGGTAGAAGGAAGTGATTTACGGATAGTTTCCTGCTCCTGATTTCCCAATCCTGTTTGCCATAGATAGAGCTTTTTCAAAGACTTTATTTTACTGAGGTTTTGAAGAGAGGTATTATCAATTGTATTACCTGAAATGGCAAGTGTTTTAAGTGTTTTGAGTTCAGAAATCACTTTCAACTGATCAGTGTCCAAATCAGTGAAATTCAGTTGTAATTCTTCCAAATGCTTGAAATCAGTTAAAAACTTAAGATCTACCCTGGCCAAAGGCATTTTATTCAGACTAAACCGGACGATTTGATCTTTTATAATTTTCAGCTCAGAAAGTGATTTGGGCTGAAAAGCGGAGGTGCCAAAGTAGGAAACGGCTAATGCAGGTGATTCAGGATAAAGTGCCTGAACTGACCGGAATGAGGTATTTAGCTTAGCAATGTGGTCAGCATCCGCAGCTTTGAAGGAATAGGTTTTATTTTCTTCAAATTTCACCGAAGCCAGTTGATACAATTCGTTTGTAGGGGGAAGTGTGACCAACTTTGTGTCGAAATCTGCGCCTGAAGCCACCCACTCCCTTAATATCAAAAGCTCCTCCTCAGTCAACTGCGCCTTGTTTGCAGGAGGCATATGTTTTTTATCATCCTCGGGAAGATTGATTCGCTGAATGAGAAGTGAATTTTCAAAATCTCCGGCAACTGCAAAAGGGCCTGATTTTCCCCCTTTTTGCAACCCGGCGGGATGATCCATTCTCAGCTCTCCTTTTATCTTTCCTTCTTTGTGGCAGCTGATACATTTTGCCTGTAAAATAGGCTTAACTACATCTCTGAAAATTTCGGCTTCAGCCAATGGGATTACTTCTATGTGAGTAGACCGAACAGGAGCCAAGAGGAAATTCTCTCCATGCGTCAGACCCGCGCCCCAGTGCCCGGTGAGGATAATTGCTATTGCCAAAGCCAAACTGCCAAGGCGAATGAATTTCACTTTGGCTGAGCTGAAAAAATAGAAGAGTACACAACCTCCGAAGACCAGCAAGCCTCCCCATTTATGCCAAATTAGAATATCGCCGGTGTACTCTTCCTGTGCCAAAATCAGCCCGGCTAGTACGGTGATTCCTGCAAAATTACACCCTACAAGAAAGCTGATTTCTCCTATTTCTCTTAATTCAGCTTTTCCGTTAATTCCCGGAATCCAGAAAAAGAGTATGCCCATCAAGAGCAGAACAATGGGGAAATGCAGCAAAATAGGATGGCTTCTGCCGACCACCTGTAGCCAGTCAGGCAATGCCAGAGACTCTCCGGCTAATGTGATGATAAGCGTAAGACCTATCCAGATAAAAAGTGTGCTTTCCAGAATCGATCTGATCGAAGAAATCTTGAGCATAGTGATTCTAAGCAATTAAGTCTTTTACCACTTTGCCGGAGACATCGGTCAGTCTATACCTTCTTCCCAGATGTTTGTAGGTCATGCGTTCATGGTCGATTCCCATTAGGTGAAGGACAGTAGCTTGAAAATCATGTACATGCACGGGGTTTTCGGTGATGTTGTAGCCAAATTCATCTGTCTCACCATAGACCATTCCGGACTTCACCCCACCGCCTGCCATCCATATCGAAAATGCACGGGGATGATGATCACGGCCATAGTTGTCCACCAATATTTTTCCTTGACAGTAATTCGTTCTTCCAAATTCTCCACCCCAAATCACCAAGGTCTCATCCAGCAAACCCCTTTGCTTCAAATCCGTGATAAGTGCCGCAGAAGCCTGATCTACATCTTCCGCCTGCAATCTCATTTCATTGGGCAAATTGCCATGCTGATCCCAGCCCTGATGGTAGAGTTGCACAAACCGAACGCCGCTTTCCGATAGTTTTCTGGCCAGAAGGCAATTGGCAGCATAGGTGCCGGGAACCAGACAATCAGGCCCGTAGAGTTTGATAATACTTTCGGGCTCCTTGGAGATATCAGTCATTTCCGGAACGGCAGTTTGCATTCGGTAAGCCATTTCATACTGTTTCACCTTTGCAGTGATTTCAGGATCATTAAACTGCCGCATGCTGAGCTCATTCATTGCAGCGATCTGATCAATCATTTTTCTGCGTTCTGACCGACTCATAGAATCAGGATCCTTGAGGTACAAAACGGGATCCTCCGAATTGGAAAACTGAACACCCTGATGGGTTGCATCCAAGAATCCATTGCTCCATAATTTAGAGTAGACTCCCTGTCCATTTCCACGTCCACGGCTTAACAAAACCGAAAATGCCGGAAGGTTACTGTTTTCACTTCCAAGTCCGTAGCTCAGCCAAGATCCCATACTTGGCCGATTACCTACCTGAGCTCCTGTCTGGAAGAATGTCAGTGCAGGATCATGGTTGATCGCATCGGTATGCATGGATTTTACGATACAGATGTCATCCACTATCCCGGCAGTATGTGGAAATACTTCGGATATCCAAGCTCTTGATTCCCCATACTGGTCAAATTTATAATTGGATCCTACCAAAGGAAATGAAGATTGACCGGAAGTCATTCCTGTGAGCCGCTGCGTTCCACGAATGGATTCCGGGAGTTCTTCTCCCATTTTTTTGTTTAAAAGAGGTTTGTAATCAAATGATTCCAGTTGGCTTGGAGCTCCGTTCTGGAAAAGATAAATGACTCTTTTGGCCTTGGGGGCAAAATGCGGAAGTGCATTCATCATCGCTTCTTCGGCTTCAGATTTTCCGGAGAAAAGGTCAGGAACCAAAAGTGATCCCAAGGCTAGGCTACCCACTCCAAGACTAAGCCGGGATAGAAACTTCCTGCGGTTGTGATTAAGGCCTTCTTCTAATAGTTCCTTTTCCATCTCAGCTCTTGGTTATGGTTTCTTCCAGGTTATAAATACTCACGATTACTTGCATGAGCGCGGCAGTCTCAGGATTGATATTACTTTCTTTCAGAGGATATTCGCCTATAGTTAGAGTAGGGAGAATCTGATCCGGGTTTTGGTTAAATCTTTCCAGTTGGTCTTTGTAGTAGGAGAGTAGGATGGATTTTTCATCTCTGCTTATATCCCTACAGACAATACGTTTGAAGGAAGTGGAAATAGCATTTTCGTCATTTCTGTGCTCCTCCCACATGCTAGCCGCCAGAACACGTGACGCTTCCAATATCATGGGGTCGTTCATCATCACCAATGCTTGTAGTGGAGTGTTTGTTCTATTTCTTCCTATTTCGCATCGATCCCTATTGCTGGAATCAAATATCATTGCCTTGGGAGGAGGGACGGTTAACTTGATGAAATTATATAGACCTCTGCGATACAATTTGTCGCCTTTGTCCTGAATATACGTGGCTAAAACTCCCCGTCCTGAAGTGGCAGCCTCCCATATTCCCTCAGGCATATAAGGTTTGACACTTGGTCCCCCAAGTTTTCTCACCAGTAATCCACTGCTGGCCAATACAAGATCCTGAATGTTTTCTGCAGGAAGACGAAGTCGTGGAGCTCTTGACAAATAGAGATTTTCAGGATCGATATTAAGATGTTTTTCAGTGATCACTGCGGACTGTTTATAAGTAGCTGAACTTAGAATTTGCTTCATTAGGCGCTTGATATTCCAGCCATTTTCCATAAAGTCCACCGCCAGCCAGTCCAATAGCTCAGGATGGGTGGGAAGATCGCCCTGCATGCCAAAATCACCTGCAGATTTGACTATACCCTGTCCGAAGATCTCTTGCCACATTAGATTTACAAATACTCTGGCTGTTAACGGGTTTTCTCTGGAAGTAATCCATTGGGCAAGACCCAGACGGTTCTTTTCCAGACCTTCCGAAAACTCCAGTATAGAAGCCGGAGTGGAGGGCTCAACTTCTACCGTCGGTGCATCATAGACACCCCGATCAAGGATATAGGTTGGTCTCTTTTTATCCAGTTCTCCCATCACAGAGATACTTAATTTGGAGGTGTCACTATGGTTGATAAAACTCATGATCCCGGACATATCTTCCTGATCAACCCATAAAATCGGAGTTTTGGCAGGTTTAGACTGCGAGACATCACCCTGGTATCCTGCTTCGGGGGTATTGTTGAAAAAAGCAAATAGCTCAAAATACTCTTTCTGCGAAAAGGGATCGTATTTGTGGTCATGGCATTGGGCACATTCCATGGTGATACCCAAAAGTCCCTTGCTTACCGTATTGGTTTTGTCCAGCACATATTCGATTCTGTATTCCTCATCGATCACCCCGCCTTCCTCGGTATACTTGTGGTTTCTGTTGAAGGCGGTAGCCAGAATTTGTTCTTTGCTCGCATCAGGCAACAGATCTCCCGCTAGTTGCCAGGTGACAAATTGGTCATAGGGCATATTTTTATTGAATGCATGGATTACCCAATCCCGATAAGGCCATTGGGTACGTATATTGTCATCTTGATAGCCGTAGCTATCTGAATAGCGTGAGATATCCATCCAGAGAATAGCCATTTTCTCTCCGAAACCCGGGTCATCCAACAACCCATTGAGTAAATCGGAATAGGTCAGTTCACCTTTGAAATCCCCAAACTTGTCCAATAACTCTAGGCTGGGAGGAAGACCCGTAAGATCAAGACTTGCCCGCTTAATCAATTCGTACGACTTGGCTTCAGGATTCGGTTGCAAGCCTTTTTCCTTCATCTTTGCTAAAGTGAATTGGTCGATTTCATTGATGGCCCAATCTGTTTTCTCTGGCAAATCTTGCTTGTCCGCTTTTATAAAAGCCCAATGTGGCTCATAGTTAGCTCCCTGCTCTATCCATTTTTTGATCAGTTGGATTTCCTGTTCATTTAATGCCAGATTTGATTCCGGCGGGGGCATCAGTTCACCCGGATCATTGGAAGTGATTCTGTGGTAAACAGTTGATTCTTCTAATTTTCCCGGTTTGATTACAAACTGGGTGGGATCATCTTTCAACGCTGCATATGCACCTGATTCTATATCTAAGCGCAGGTCAGCCTCACGCTTATTAGCATCCGGACCGTGGCAGGCAAAGCATTTGTCAGACAGAATGGGACGGATATGAAAATTGTAGCTGATCTGCTCGATATCCGAAAGCTGGATTTCGGCAGTTTGCTTGGGGTTGCAATTGATAATCCCAAAGCCAAAGCAAGCTAATGCTAAAATTCTTAGTATTCGGTAAGGTATCATTTAGGGTTACGCTGACATTTAAATCACTCTTAAACTAGTGATAATTTGACTAATATCCGTCCTGAAAGTGATTATGAGATGGCATTAATGTTAATTTTTGTTCTTAGTTCAATGCCTTGTACCAATAGAAAAAAGCTGCTTTGTCTCTTGACTTTTTAAGCTTGTTCAGGAAGTTTAGCTCACCGGTTATTTCCAGTTTACTGATGACCTGGCCGTTAAACTTCTCTAGGGCTGAAAAGTCTCTGTTCCTTAATTGTTTGGCCAGATAGGCTGCCTTACCTGCTGCAAGTATGGCATCTTCAATTTTGAAGTTTTCGGCTATCAAAAAACCTCCAAACCTTCGTATTCCGGTGGTGAGTTCAGTAAACCTTGTTTTGTCCGGTTTTGTGGTATTCTTGGTTCGTTTGGCAATCAGTAAGGAAGTGGTGAAAATATCCTCCAGTATATCTGTTAAACTAATTTCAAGTTCACGGTAGTTGATTTCCTTGGCTCCAATTTTCTCAAAGCTCAATGCAATTTCCTCGACGTTTTCCGCTTCGTCAAACAGACAGCCAATATCAAAAAGTTGCTTGATGATTTCTTGCTCTTTTTCCGTGCCGTACAATATTCCAACTGTATTTGGTGCAAATGCTGTTAGTTTATCTCCTAAAATAGATTCTATGGAAGGCACAGCCACTTTCAATACTTCTTCTGTTTCTATCCATTCCGATTGAATGGGAGCCGACAACAGTCTTGGGTAGTCGGTTTGCTCAAACAGAATATCCAACAACACAAAGTGAGCACTTTGGTTAAGACTGGATTCATAATCGAATTCGTAATGGGCTTTGGGTACACCTTCTTTGTAGCTCCTTCTATCCTGCAATTCCCACCCATTGAAATGCGAGTTTGACACCACTTTGTCCAGAATAGCTTCTATTTCTTCTCGGCTTTGAGTAGTGATAATATCAATATCCACAGAAAATCGTCTTGACTTAGAGAGCAATAAAACAAGGCTTGTCCCGCCTTTAAATATAAAGTCCAAGCCATGGGCTTTGAGTTGTTGCAATAAGGAGAGGGCGTGTATCATCTTCTCCAGTATCGGAGGATTGATTCGCTTTAAATTCTTTTGCTGCTTAAAGCCGTTGACCCATTCTTTCGTAAAACATTGTGCTTTTATCATACTAAAAAGTCTTTTACAAAGTCACCAAAGTTGTTTTCCAAGTAACTTTTAATTTGATCCTCTTTATTTCTCCTTCTAGCGTAACTGATGAGCTTAGTGAAGTTTACCTGATAGCGTTTCAAAGCATTTTCAAACAGTGTATCCATTTCGCTTCCCTGTATGGCATAGAAGGTTACTGCATCACTATACACGTCAATCAATATTTTCTCCAAGGTGGGCACATAGATTTTGTCCTTGGACTTTTCCTTTACAGCAACTTTCTGTTTTGGTGAACGGCTTATAAGCGGTTTAATGACAATGGAAATTTCGCTTTCCACATACCTTTCCATGATCTCTTCTTTGGGATCCAAGTACACCCTGTATTGCTTGGATTCTGAATACGCATTGAATGCTTCCTCTATAAAATCCTTTTCTACCTCCAGTATGTAAAAAAAGGTTCCCAATTGATGTCGGGTAAAATCATTGAGCCACTCGGTACTCCATAGACAATATTCCAATTCATCGAACTCCTTGGCTACAATTTTGGATAAGCGCCCCAGTTTATCGGATATAAATGGTTTGTAAGTTTCCTTGTTGGAAATGATATAAACGCCCAACTTGACTTGGTTAATTACTTTTCGTTTTACCAAATCATGCATTCTCCAGGATAGAGCTCTTTCTGTAATTTTTGGATCCAAATCGGTCAAAAAGGAGCTGAGGCTATCTCGGTCGAAATACCCTTTGCCTTTAAAATGCTTCAATATTTGACGGTCAATGATTTTAGACATCGCTCAATTTTACAAGTATCTAGCTTATTCGGCATATCTTTAATTTACTCAATTATGCCAACTAGACAAATATAGTGGCAATTTGTAAAAATACTTAAAAATGCCAGTAAAATATAATTACTGGCATTTTTGAGTAAGTTTTTGCCTATGAATCTACAGCTATAAAAATCACAACAACAAAAAAGTAGAAGAGAAAACTGGGATAGGAGTTATAGGTGACTTCGTTTGCACGGAGCAGTCAACTGCCTTCGAACGGCTCGCACACCTCGTACTGAATGAAAAATACAACTGAGAAATTTGAAATAATCCAAGTGAATTTCAATTGGAAAAGAAATTCGAACCTGTCCCTGGGTTTGTCCCAGATTAATTATAAAGAACATAAAGTCAGTGGCTTACAAGAGTCTTGTTCCAAATTCTAACACGCGATATATTATAAAACAAAAAAGCTGCCCATTTGGACAGCTTTCTTGAGTATAACTATGCAGGAGCTATTATCCCTTTATCACAGAAAAATCAAAATCTTCCAAGAATTTGGTGGTGAAATTACCTGCTTTGAATTGCTCGTTTTCCAAAAGTGCGATATGGAATGGGATGGTGGTTTTAATGCCATCAATCACAAATTCTTCCAAAGCTCTTTTCATTCGTACAATCACTTCTTCCCTTGATTGGCCACTGACGATCAGCTTGGCAATCATGGAATCGTAATTGGGAGGAATCACATAGCCGGCATATACGTGGGAATCGATTCTCACGCCGCGTCCTCCGGGAATATGAAGGTTCTGGATCTTGCCGGGACTAGGTCTGAAACCGTGGGCAGGATCTTCTGCATTGATTCTACACTCCATAGCGAAGAGCTTAGGATAGTAGTTTCTTCCGGAAATCAATTCGCCTGCGGCAACTTTAATCTGTTCTTTGATCAAGTCAAAATCAGTGACTTCTTCAGTGATCGGATGCTCTACCTGGATACGTGTATTCATCTCCATGAAGAAGAAATTGCGGTGCTTGTCGACAAGAAATTCCACCGTTCCTGCACCTTCGTAGCCAATGGCTTCGGCTCCTTTGATGGCAGCTTTTCCCATAGCTTCACGGAGCTCATCAGTAATGAATGGGGAGGGAGTTTCTTCCACCAGTTTCTGGTGTCTTCTCTGAATTGAGCAATCACGCTCTGAAAGGTGGCAGGCTTTTCCAGTTTTGTCCCCTATGATCTGAATCTCGATGTGTCGGGGTTCCTCTACATATTTCTCCAGATACAGGCCATCATTGCCAAAAGCAGCACCTGATTCCATTCTTGCATCATCCCAGGCTTTTTTGAACCCAGCTTCCTCCTTCACGATACGCATCCCACGTCCACCGCCGCCTGCAGTGGCCTTTAGGATTACAGGATAGCCCATTTCATTGGCAAGTTTGATCCCTTGCTCCATGGATGTCAATATTCCTTTAGAGCCCGGAATAGTAGGTACTCCTGCTGCTTTCATGGTTGCTTTGGCAGTAGCTTTGTCACCCATTTGATTGATCATCTCAGCGCTGGCCCCGATGAATTTGATTCCGTACTCTTCGCAGATTTTTGAGAATTCTGCATTTTCAGATAGGAATCCATATCCCGGGTGTATGGCATCTGCGTTGGTGATTTCGGCAGCTGCAATTATTCTTGGGATGTTTAGGTAAGATTCACGACTGGGAGCAGGGCCTATGCAGACAGCTTCATCAGCAAATCTGACATGCAAACTGTCCTTGTCGGCAGTGGAGTAAACCGCCACTGTTTCTATTCCCATCTCCTTACAGGTACGGATTATTCTTAGGGCAATCTCGCCTCTGTTGGCGATTAGTATTTTTTTAAACACAGCTATTTATTTTTGATGAAAAAATCAACCCGCTGGATCTACAAGGAACAATGGCTGGTCGTATTCTACCGGTGTAGAATTGCCAACCAAGATTTTGACGATTTTACCGGAAATTTCAGATTCTATTTCGTTGAACAGCTTCATCGCTTCAATGATACAAACAGTTTCGCCGGTTTTGACAGTATCTCCAACCGCTACAAACGGATCTGCATCAGGACTGGAGGTAAGGTAGAAAGTACCTATCATTGGAGATTTGATTTCTACTAAATTAGACGGAGTTTGCTCAACAGCCGGGGCAGGTGCAGGAGCAGAAACCGGTGCAGGAGCCTGAACAGGTGCGGGAGCAGGGGCCTGTGCCACTTCTACCATTCTGGGAGCAGAAGATTCTGCATACTTTTTAATAGAAAGTTCAAACTCGTCAGTTTTGATTTTAACTTCCGCCAAACCGGAATTGGAGATGTAATCGATCAACTCCTGAATCTCTTTTGCTTTCATAGGATTATGTATTTAGAGGTGCCGCAAGGCATATTTATTTTAATGGGTTATAAAAGAATAAAGCTGTGTAATTTAATGAAATCACACAGCTTAACTAAGTTATTTTACTCTTTCTGAGTAAGAACCATCCCTGGTATCCACCTTGATCAAGATGTCTTGCTCTACGAAAAGCGGCACCATCACAGTGGCTCCTGTCTCTACAGTAGCAGGTTTCAATGCATTGGTGGCTGTATCGCCTTTGATGCCAGGTTCGGTGTATGTAATCATCAATTCCACGAAAGGAGGAAGCTCCACAGCAAGAGGGGTTTCTGTTTCGTCATGGATCAAAATATCCACCAACTGACCGTCTTTCAGAAGATTGGCTCTTTCTATCAATTTTTCTTCAATAGAAATCTGCTCAAAGGAGTTGGTGTCCATGAAATTGTAGCCCATATCATCCGCATACAGAAACTGATGAGGCCTTTTCTCTACTCTAGCTGTTTCTACTTTCTCTCCGGCGTTGAACGTTTTATCAAGGGTTTTTCCGGAGGTGATTCCCTTCATTTTGGTTCTGACAAATGCAGGACCTTTTCCCGGTTTGACATGCTGAAACTCAACGATGGTGTAGATGTCATTGTTCATTACCAGACAAAGTCCGTTTTTAAAATCTGCAGTACTAGCCATAATATAATTATCGTATTATTTTCATCTGTTTATAATTGTTCTGTGTTCCCGTAGGTACGGGATCATACCTGCCTGAGGCAGACAGGCTCGATTTCTTGAGAACTTATTTCGGATCGTAACCCCACTTAAGGAAAATGGAGCCCCATGTAAATCCGCCTCCAAAAGCAGCAAGTACCAAGTTATCCCCTTTTCTTAATTGACTTTCGTAATCCCAGAGACAAAGCGGTATAGTTGCAGCTGTCGTATTGCCGTATTTTTCAATGTTCATCATCACCTTATCTGATCCTATTCGCATACGGTTGGCGGTAGCGTTGATGATTCGAAGATTCGCTTGATGGGGGACAAGCCAAGCAACATCGTCACCTGTCAAGCCATTTTTTTCCATAATCTCCGCACTTACATCAGCCATATTGGTCACTGCAAACTTAAACACAGTAGAGCCTTCCTGATAAGCAAAATGCTCCTTGGCGTCCACTGTTTCATGACTGGCCGGTCTACGGCTTCCACCGGCTTTCATATGAAGATATGGCGCTCCGGAGCCGTCAGATTTGAGGATGGCGTCCACTATACCCAAATCCTCGGTAGTTGGCTCTAGCATGACTGCTCCTGCGCCATCACCAAATAGAATACATGTAGCTCTATCCGTGTAATCGACGATAGAAGACATTTTATCAGCTCCGACTACAATTACTTTCTTATGGGTTCCTGTCTGGATAAACTGACTTCCCATCTGGAGAGCGTACAGAAATCCTGAACATGCAGCTCCAATATCGAAGCTATAGCTGTTTTTCGCACCTACCAGATCCGCGATGATATTTCCGGTAGCAGGGAAAGGCATATCAGGAGTGACTGTGGCACATATAATCAAATCCACATCCAGAGGATCAGTGCCGGTTTTTTCCAGAAGACCTTTTACAGCTTCAGCACCCATTATAGATGTGCCTTGGTCTTCTCCTTTTAAAATTCTTCTCTCCTTTATTCCAGTTCTTGAGACGATCCACTCGTCATTTGTTTCTACAAGCTTCTCAAGTTCTTTGTTTGTCAACCTGTATTCCGGAACGTAACCTTGTATTCCGGTGATCATGGCTCTGAGTTTGTCCATTATGCTGGGGTTAAGCTGAGACGATCAAATCGAAATCATCTCTAACTGTTTGTTATGGATGTGTTCTATCCTGTAAGGAAGGCAAAAATATTACAATTGTCATTCTCTACCAAAAGAAATCCATGAATGAAAAGTAATCGGCTTGATAACAAGCTGTTTGGATTGAGGCTGAAAACAAAAAAATCCATCCGCAACTAGCGGATGGATTTTTATCATAATCAGCTGACTGATTAAGCCAAAATTTCTTTTTCGATGATAACTTGTCCTTTGTAGTACAGTTTACCGTCCAACCAGAAAGCTCTGTGTGGTAAGTGCATTTCGCCTGTGGTAGGGCATTTAGCCAAGCCCGGAGCCTCTAACTTGTAGTGAGTTCTTCTTTTATCTCTTCTGGTTTTCGAAATTTTTCGTTTAGGATGTGCCATTTTATGCGTGGTTTATGATTATTCCTTGTTTTTTAACTTTTTTAAAAGATCCCATCTAGGATCAACTGCTTCATTATTATCTTCGTCGGTTGCTGAATCATCTCCGGTACTGTCAGAATCCTGCCCGTCTATATAAGCGTAGAATCCTTCTCCTTCGTATTCCTCATCATCCATTTCATTTCTATAATCGGGGTGAATTTTTTTCAACGGCAAAGCCAGTAAAATAAACTCATAAATCAACTGAGCGACATTGACTTTCGGGGTATCCCTAGTGATCATAATGACGTTTTCATCGATTTCTTTTTCTTCAGCTCCGTACTTGTAGATCATTTTTTCACTGAAGTCCAGAAGCTGCTCAAAGGGCTCCAAACTTCTATCGCAGGTCAGGGTCACTGTCCCTGCAATATGAAAATTCATTTCAATTACGTTTGCTCCGACTTTCATAATGACCCGTGCGGTCAAATTGCCTTTTTTGACAAGTTCGTTGTCTTCGAAGTTCTGGAAAAATGATTCTCCAATTTCGAAGTCAATTTCGTGGATGCCTTCGAGGAACTTAATGACCTCAATATCAAATGTTCTCCAGAATTTCACGATACCTCCTCTCGATTTAAGACCGCAAAAATAGTGAATTATTATACAAGGATGAAAGAGATTTTGAAATAATATTTGGTTTCATGTGCTTTTATTTTTCTTTCGAAAGGCTACTACCTGTCCCAAACTTGATTCAGGAGAATCTTTGAAGAGTAAAATAATCACCGGCCAGTGTGTTTTAATGATTAGTTTACTCGTGTCGATTTCATGGGTAAATCTCTCATTTCCTTATCAATCCTCTGATTCCTGCGGGTTGTGTAATTGAATAATGTCTAGTGCCAGAAAGATTGCGGCTCTCATGGAGCCTTCATCTGCTACGTTTTTACCTGCTATATTGTATGCAGTGCCGTGATCCGGTGAAGTTCTGATTACGGGCAAACCGGCAGTGAAGTTTACCCCGGTGCTGAAGGCCATGGATTTGAAAGGGACCAATCCCTGATCGTGATACATGGCAAGAATCCCATCAAATTTGGTCTGATGAGCCATTCCAAAGAATCCATCAGCAGGATAGGGGCCAAAGACCATTTTGTTTTGATCCTTCAGTGCATGAATAGCCGGTTTGATGATTTGCTCTTCTTCTTCACCCAGTAGTCCGTCTTCACCTGCATGTGGGTTCAATCCCAAGATTGCAATTTTCGGCTTATTGATTCCAAAGTCATTTTCCAGACTTTTCAGAAGAATCGTGGCTTTTTGGATTATCCTTTCCTGGGTGACATTCTCAGCCACTTTTGCCAAAGGCACGTGCCCTGTGACCAGTCCTACACGCAACTGCTCTGATACCATCAGCATCAGACTTTCTGTTGCTCCCACTTCATTTGTGATGAATTCGGTATGCCCGACGAAGTGAAGTTCGGCAGAGTTCACATTGTTTTTATTAAGCGGTGCCGTCACCAGGGCCTGAATTTTTCCTTCTTTCAGGTCATTCACAGCCATTTTCAAAGCTTCCAAAGCAAATTTTCCTGCTTCCTGAGTTTCTACTCCGGGAATCACCTCGGGACAATCATCGGTTACATTGATTACATTGAGTCGCTTATGTTGAATCTCTTCTATGCTTTTGATCTGTACAAAGTTAAAATCTTCCAGTCCCAATTGCTTTCTGTAGAAAGTCAGCGCCTTACCATGCGCATAGATCAGCGGGGTAAATGATTTGTAAGTTCTGTTGTCCAGCAAAGCTTTCATGGTGACTTCGATGCCTATTCCATTAATATCGCCAATACTGATTCCGATTATGGGTTTGATCTTACGTTGATGCATACAAGGATGGGTGTGGATTTGCGGAGTGACTTGGTATTGCTACCGCATCTTAGCTAGTCCTTTAGAATTATTGTCTTAATTTTGGTTGCAATTTATAAAAATTTATCTGAGCTAACCGATGGAAAAGGTCAAAGCCAAGAAACACTTGGGACAGCATTTTTTGACCGATTTGAGTATTGCGGAGCAAATAGCGCAAGCGGTCAGAGGACATAATGGAGTAAGCAAAGTCCTGGAAATCGGGCCTGGCATGGGGGTGCTTACTGATTTTCTTTTGAAAGGGAATCTGGATTTGTATTTAATCGATATTGACAAAGAATCGGTAGCTTACCTTCATAAGAAATACCCCGAATTGGGAGATAAAATCATCGAGGGGGATTTTCTGAAAATGAGTCTTTCCGAATCATTTGAAGATAAGTTTGCCATCGCAGGTAATTTTCCCTACAACATTTCTTCCCAGATTTTTTTCAAAGTACTTGAGGTGAAAGATCAGGTGACGGAAGTGGTCTGCATGCTACAGAAAGAAGTAGCTGAGCGTATTGCTTCACCTAAGGGAAATAAAGATTACGGAATATTATCGGTGCTGTTGCAGGCATATTATGATATAGAATATTTATTTACCGTGCCTCCGCATGTCTTTGATCCGCCTCCCAAAGTCAATTCGGGAGTAATCAGATTGACACGGAATGCTACAGAACGGTTGGATTGTAATGAAAAACTCTTTAAGCAGGTAGTGAAAGCCGGTTTTGGAAATCGCAGGAAAACACTGCGAAATTGCCTTAAACCCTTTAGTCTTCCTGTTGACTTTAATTCAAATCCTATTTTGGATTTACGTGCTGAGCAATTAGACGTTGCTGATTTTATATTTCTCACCCAAACAATCGAAGCTTCCCGTGGAAATCATTAAGCAGTTTGAACTTTCGAAAGAATACCTAGAAAGTCTCCGTCAGGCGATTGAAGCACAGGATTTGAACTTTATTCAGGAGTCGCTGGATGGGGTGAATGTGGCGGATATCGCAGCCCTGCTCGATGAGCTTTCTATGGAGGAAGCTATCTATGTTTTGCGGGTGGTTGACGCGCAGTTGGCAGCGGATATTATCATTGAATTGGAAGCTACCAAGCAGCACAGAGTTCTAAAGGAACTTGACATCCAAGAAATGGCTAATTTGATTGAGTTGATGGATTCCGATGATGGGGCGGATATACTCAATCTTTTTTTGGAAAGAGAGCGGGAGGATATCATCAGCCATTTTCAGGATAAGGTTAAGTCTGACCAGATTCTCGAACTCCTACGCTACGATGAAGATACTGCGGGCGGGATTATGGCTAAGGAATACATCCGTGCCAATAAGAACTGGAATGTGGTACAGACAATCAATGAGATCCGTCGGCAGGCAGAAAATGTAAATAAGATTTTTTCCATTTTCGTGGTGAACAACCGACAGCAATTATTGGGATTGGTGTCTCTAAAACGGATTATCCTGGCATCTGAAGACACGAAGATTGAAGATATCTATGAGGAGGAAGTAATCTCAGTGCCTACCCACATGGATCAGGAGGAAGTCGCCGAAATCATGCGGAAGTACGATCTGGAATCCGTACCGGTAATCAACGCAAAAAATAAACTGGTGGGAAGAATCACCGTCGATGATATCCTGGATGTGATCAGGGAGGAAGCTGAGGAAGACATGCAGGCGATGACGGGTATCTCTGATACAGTAGATGAATATGATAGTGTCATCAAGCTTTCTAAAGCGAGACTTCCCTGGTTGTTAATTGGGATTTGTGGGGGATTATTGGGAGCGGGATTTATAGGTTTCTTCGAAGCGGGCCTAAGCAAGGTGACCGCCCTGGCGTTTTTTATCCCGCTGATCACCGCCACAGGAGGCAATGTAGGGATTCAATCTTCCTCATTGGTAGTACAGTCTCTGGCGAACAAGTCCATCTTTGACGATTCACTGGGTAAACGCTTTTTTAAAGTACTGTTGGTAGCCATTTTGAACGGTTTAATACTGGCAATTTTCGTATTTGCTGTAGTGGTGTTGATTTACCATAATGAGGTTGCATTCGCTTTGGTGGTATCCATAGCTTTATTTTCTGTGGTATTGCTTTCCTCATTTATGGGAACTATCACACCTATTGTTTTGGATAAATTTGGCGTGAATCCCGCTTTGGCTTCGGGGCCGTTTATCACCACCGCAAATGACCTGATAGGCCTTGCTGTTTACTTTTTGATTGCCATGTCTTTATTAAATATTTAATTCCTTCAAAAAAATGAAGATTCTTATAATTGACGAAATGCACGAAAGTATTATGCCCATGTTGCAGAAGGAAGGGCATGAAGTCATTTACTCACCTGAAATCACCCGTGATGAAATTCTGGACACGGTAGCGGAATTTGATGGGCTTATTATCCGGTCAAAGACTCCGATGGACCGGGCTCTCCTAGAGCAGGCTACCAACCTTAAATTTATCGGTAGAGCCGGAGCCGGACTGGACAAGATTGATTTGGGTTATTTGGCTGAAAAGGACATTAAGCTTTTTCATGCTGCCAAAGGAAATCGGGATGCAGTGGCTGAGCATGCCATTGGGATGCTTTTGGCATTATTCAATAATGTGGGAAAAGCCGATCAGGAAGTTCGAAAGGGAATTTGGGATCGTGAAGGCAATCGTGGGCATGAGTTGGCGGGCAAAACCGTCGGTATCATGGGATATGGCAACATGGGCAAATCCTTTGCGCGCCGTCTCCAGGGGTTTAAGGTTGATATTCTCGCTTACGATAAATATAAGATGGATTTTGGCGATGATTTGGTGAGGGAAGTAATGTGGGAGAAACTGAAAGCCGAAGCGGATATTTTGAGTATTCACGTGCCACTGACATCTGAGACAAGGGATTTTTTCACAATGAAAGAGCTTAAAAGCTTCGCCAAGCCCTTTTGGCTGATCAACACGGCTAGGGGAGAAGTGATAAGCTTCAAGACTTTAAATAAAGCTTTGGATGAAGGTATTTTGCGCGGAGCATTACTGGATGTGTTGGAAAATGAAAAATTCCAAAAATTCAGCCCTGAACAAAAGTCCGAATTTGAAAAACTTGCTGCCCGGGATAATGTGTTGTTTAGTCCTCATGTGGCAGGGTGGACATATGAGTCTTATGAGAAAATCAACAAGGTTTTGGCAAAAAGGATCAAAAAGGCATTTAAATAAATAGGTATATCCGCTTTTCTACCACTAAAGAAATTAAAGCATCAAAGGATTTGGTGAACTTTATCATTCAAGGCCACTTCGGCCTGCCTACCGGCAAAGGCAGGTCATCCGTCATCGGCCTGCCTCGCCTTGGCGGGTCTTCTAGCCAAGAAAACAAAGAAAATACGACTACTGGCATCATTGCGGATAATCATATAAATAAATGTCTTTTTAAATATTTATTTAAAGCATAGACTGAAGGAAGTCCGCATAATGGGAAATATATAGATCATAGTGAGGACTTTATGGGTTCGTGTTAGAGAATATTTATTTTCGACCTATTTATTTCAATCAAAAAAAATGTTTTTTGGAGGTGTAATGACAACAGTGTTTTTCTAATGAATATTATAGATATAGTAAGAATTATTCTGAAAATGGGTAAGGAATGACAGTTTTTTCGCCTATTTATTCTGGGTTTGATATTGATGTGTTTTTTTCTTGAGAGCTGGATGATCTTTTTTGCTCATAGGATTTCTGAATTGGGCAGAATTTTGAATATATTTTCTTGAAAGCGCATAATTCTCTTTTTCAAAAGGAGGAATTTGAAAACTTAAACCAACCATGAAAACTAACTCGATAATTTTCCTTGTTCTAATAGCTCTACTGTCATTCTCCTGTGGAGAAAAGTCTGACAAAGCTTATGAAGAAAGTGTAGAAGCCCAAAATGAAATGAGTGGTCCCCTGCACGATTCAGATACCAACATTGTGAGACGTGACGGCACTTTAATGCCGGAAGCAATAGATCAGTCCGGCACTGACGATCTTCCATCCCCTGTGCTTGAAGCAATAGATATGGACAATGCGCTATCAACTGATAAAATCACCGATAAAAAGGTTTTTGAAGAAAATGGGATTACCTATTATGAACTAAGTTTCGAAACTGAGGATAGAGAATCCCTGACCATCGTTTATGACGATCAAGGGAAAGTGAAATCTACTGATTGAAGATGAGATAGAGTAAGCGATGATGCCTCCCTTGACCGGCAATTGACTACCAAAGGTTTACTTGGATTTAAAGAGCAATTTCGTAAAGAAAAAAGCCTAGCGGTAAACCCTAAATAGATTCTACAGCTACTAATGTATGTAGGATGCACTAAAGTCACCGTCGCGAGGAGGCGCCATCGTTTTTATCTTTGAGAGCCAATGGAAGCCACCGAATCATTTGACTTTTTTGACACCAAACGGCTGCTGATCGGGGAAGATATCCCTTATGTATTTTTGGCAGAGGTGGTTCTTCGGACCACGATAATGTTTTTTGTCGTCCTTTTGATATTGAGACTTTCCGGGAAGCGGGGGATCAAGCAGCTATCTGTATTTGAACTGGCAATAATTATATCTCTCGGCTCTGCCGCAGGCGATCCTATGTTTTATGAAGATGTAGCCTTACTGCCTGCTATTTTAGTTTTTGTGATAGTCATCAGTCTGTACAAACTGATCACCTATCTGGCTGGCAGATTTGAGAAAATAGAGCGATTTGTAGAAGGAAAACCTGTCAAGTTGATAGAGAGCGGTAAAATCATTTTAGCTTCTATCCATGAAGAATCCTTGGCGTATGATGAATTGTTTTCCCAGCTTCGACAACAACGCGTTTCTCACCTTGGACAAGTGAAATCCGCTTATTTGGAAACTTCGGGGGATTTAAGTGTATTTTATTTTCCTGACGAAGATGTAATGCCGGGTTTGCCTATTTTACCTGATGTGTATGCTTTTCCCTGTAAAGAATTTGAACCCGGAAATAACTATTGTTGTACGCACTGTGGAGAATTGAAGCTTGAAGGAGAACGGGTAGAGCCCTGTGAAATTTGTGGTGAAAATGAATGGCTCTTGGCCAGTGAAGAGCGAAGGTTAAACTGAGTTGACAAAAGTAGAATAATGGATGTGGAATAGTTCGTGGTTAAATCAGTTGTTCTAAAAATTTGACAGAAATGCCTATCCGGTATCCAAAGAGTAAAAATGGAGAAGGAGAAAGAAATTCCGGCTTTGGTTTGTTTCAAAGCTTTGTTATCTTTGTAGTTCAAATAATATTATTGTTTAATAGAGCTTCTGGTGCATCTTAATGTGTCATTTTTAAGACTTTTTCGACTGTTTCATTACATTTAGTATTACATTTGATCCATAAGGAATCAGAAACAAAATGTAATACCATATGAAGACTATCTTTTTCATTTCAAAAGCAAAAGCAGGGGTAAATGAACCCAATTCAATCAACCTCAGATTCTACCTGAAATCATTGAAAAAATACAAGGTAAAAGGTATTGGCATTTCCTGTAGTAAATCCCAATGGAATCAGGAAGAGCAAAAGGTGAAAAGGTCTAATAGTTACTATCAGAAATATAACAACCGTTTAAATTTCATTGAAAACGAACTTACCAAAATTGAGGAAAAAAGAGAGGTAACAGCAGCTGATATTGATAATGTGGTTAAAGCTTCAATAAAAAATGTAGATGTATCTCAGATAATTGGTGAATCTCAAATAGTAGATCAATCTGAAAATCTGGTAATGTTATTAAAATTAAAACTTAAAGATGCAAATATTAAAAAGCTTGCAAATACCACTTTAATTATATTAAATACTGCAATCAACAAAATAGAGAAATTTGAAAAATATTCTGAATATATAATAACTACAGATAAATTAAGTAATAATATTGATCAGATACAAGATGATTTAGTTAACTGGTGTAGAAACATTGAAGAGAATAAAGATTCTAGTATTTCAACTTTCTTTGATGTATTAAATACCTCAATAAAGAATTTTAATAAATTTAACAAACGTAAGTTACCAACTTTCACCCAAAAAGATAATAAGTACAAAAGAGAAGAAAAGGAAATTATTTATTTAACCAAAGATGAATTATCAAACCTTTATAAATTTGTATATGCACCTACTGAGAAAATGCAGGAAATACCAAGACCAAAGGATAATGAAATTGATTATATTAAATATTTTCTGTTTCGTTGCTTTTGCGGTATGAGAATTTCAGAAATGAATAATAATAATATAAATCCTCAAAGGCTAAATCCTTTTACAAAAGAATTAGAAACGAAAAGCACATTAACTAAAAATGATAATTCATATAATTATTTTGCAATTAAAAATAATAAAATTGTAAGTGTTCCATATATCGGTACTTACCTTTATGATATAGCAAGTGATTTACAATGGAATTTTCCAGATATAACAAATAGAAGTACATCTATTTGTTATATGGCAAAGGAAAAAAAAGTAGTAGGCGAAACATTAAAAAAAATATATGGTAATAGTATCAGAAAAATTACCTTTGTTGAAAATAAGAAATTTACTTACAAAGATTTATCCAAATGTATAAGTTCACATACAGCCCGTAAAAGTTTTGCTTATATAATCTACAATGTAAATCGAGATTTGTTACAAGTTAAAAATTGTTTAGGCCATTCGAGTATTGAGGTAACAATGAAATATTTAGGAATTGAATATGATAATAAATCAATTGAATCTTTTAGATTGGATATGTAGATTATAATTATTTGAATTGCTTTGAACCTATCAATTAGTTTTGATAGGTTTTTTTATGTTTAATTTTTAGTGATTGATAAATATTGAAATTATATTTGTATTTATAATAAAATAAATATGAATGCTGAAGTATATAATTATGTAAAAGAACAAACCAAAAAGATTAAGAATAAAGAAATGATTGATGATACTATACAAGATGTTGCATTAGTCTTGATTGAAAAAGGATTAATTGATTGTGAATTATCCAGTGAATTAAAGAAAGTAATACAAGGCATAATCTGGAATGTAAGCCATTCAAACTTTTCAAATGTTGAAAGAAAGTATCAGCAAATATCAGAAGATTATGATGTGCCAGATCCAACTGATAATAATACCAATACTACATCAAAATTAGAGGCAATATTCCCAAAGCTAAGGCAACATATCATTAATAAGTATATGAGGAAGGGTAAAAACATTACACCCTTTAAATGCTGGTATTTGTTCTATTTGGGCTATTCTCCCAAAGAGATAGCAATAAGACTTAATATAACCAATGAAGAAGCCTCAATCAAAGTCAGGTATATAAGTAAGATAATTAAAACATTAGTATTTGGTGTTAATGGCAAACAACCATTATATCAGTTAAATTATTACTATCAACCTATCAAGCTTTTTGACACCGTAAAGGAAGCCTCTAAAGAGTTAGGATTAAAACCTAATACTATTTATCAATGTTTGAGAAGTAGCGCAACAAGTGTTAAAAGTATTAATTCAGTATTCATTTATAAATCTGAATATGATTCTGGTAGTTATTCAAAAGAAATACCAAAGTATGAAATATATAAAGGTAATGACTTTGTGGATGTTTTCTATTCATTGAACGATACAGCCAAGTATTTTAATTACAGTGTAACTTGGATAAAGAATAAGATTCAAAGGAATGAATATATAAATGGTTATACGGTTAAACATTTTTATTAAAATATTTTTATAATTTAACACATATTGAGTTTTATAAAGTATTTATATTAAATAAATAATATGAATACTGAAATCTATGATTATGTGAAATCCACTTGCTTACTGATAAAAAATAAAATTGATTATGAAGATGTTATACAAGAAGTAATGATTGTACTAATTGAACAAAACAAACACAATGACCAGCTTACAACCATTTTAAAAAATTACATTAAAGGAATCGTTTGGAATTGCAGCACAAGAATATATAATCAATTCAATAAAGATATGGATTGTAATATAAAAAGCTTTGATCATTTGATTGATGATTGTGATTCAGAAAGATTCTATTTGGAAGATACAACAGAATATAAAAGATTAATTACTGATATTAGGTCATATGTTTTTACCAATTATTTTATCAAAAGAAAACACTTGAATAGATGGAGAACATTTTATTTGAGATTGAAAGGCTACAATAGTAAGTACATTGGAACAAGATTAAACATTACACAGCAATCAGCAACGGAGTATTATTATCTGTGTGTGAAAGAAATTAAAGAATATTTAAATTTTAATATAGAATTATGAGAAAGTTTATTTTTTTTTTAGTATTTATAGGTATGATAGGTTGTGTTGATATTTATGATCACACAAGTAATAATTGTGAAAGATTGAATAAAGAATTAAATGAATTGAGATTTAAATATATGTCCTGTCAAACATCAAGTTGTTATAGGGTTTTGGATGATTTGAATTTTTCTCAAAGTTAATTAAATTTTTAGGGGTAGGGGGTCTTTATAATTTATTGATCCTCAGAACATACCGACTACTGGTAGTTGATCTTGTATGCGTGCAAAATTCACTAGTGGGGGGTTGATTGCCAAGTACTTATAATTAAAGTAGAATTTATGGGCAGATCACGCATAGCAGATGAATTAAAAGAAAAGAAGGGGACATTGCAAAAATGCAGAACCAACGCTAATAAACCCCAATTTAACAAAGTTGCATCATTGGATGATATCAAAGTACCAACCCATTTAAATAAATACGGCAAAGTTTTTTTTAAGAAGTTTGCCCAACTATTAATTGAATCTGATGTATTGACCAATTCAGATTTTGAGTCATTGGAAATTTTATCGGCTGAATATGGCAAGTATTTAGAAGCTCAATTTGAGATCAAAAGAAATGGTTACGTTATAACAGGTACAAATAAAAACGGTGCCACTTATCAAATGATTAGCCCTTGGATTAACATTGCCAATAATGCATTTAAAAACTATAGTCAATTAATGAGCAAATTTGGTTTATCACCTTCAGAGCGTTCGAAAATTTCTGTGATGGTAAATGATAATAAAGAACTTAGTACAACATCAATTGAAGACTTTTTGAATTGATAAATCTTTACTTATTGAAAAGTAAGTAATGTATAAGTACACAATTGATTTTTCAAAAATTGATTCCAGTAAGTATTATTTTGATAAAGAAGATGCAAATAAAGCGGTTTTATTTATTGAAACTTTTATCCAACACGTTAAAGGTAAATTGGCTGGTAAGCCATATATATTACAAAATTGGGAAAAGGAATATATCACCAATTTATTTGGATGGAAAAATATTGAGACTGGATTAAGAAAATATAGAGAGTCATTTTTATTCCTGCCAAGAAAGAATTCTAAAACCACCCTATCTTCTGCAATAATGCTTTACCTGCTGATTGTTCAATCCAAGAATGATAGAGGCGGTGAATTTTACATTGGTGCATCAAGTAGAGAACAAGCCAGAATTGCATTTACCATTATGAAATCAATGGTATTGGAAAATAAGCAATTGGCACAATACATAAAGGTTTTCAAAAACTCACTGGAATTTGATAAAACCAATTCATTCCTAAAGGTTGTTTCCTCAGAATCTGGAAACTTACACGGTGCATCTTTATCAGGCTGTTTGATTGATGAATTCCACGCCCATAAAGACAGGGACTTGTATGATGTTTTTAAGACTTCTATGGGAGCCAGAGAACAACCGCTACTGATTACCATTACCACGGCTGGTAGTGACAGGAATTCCGCTTGTTATGAGTTGTACGACTATGCAAAGAAAATAATTGATGGGGTTATAGAAGATGATAATTTCTTACCATTTGTTTTTGAGGGTGAAGATTTCGATGATCTTAAAAAGCTATTCCACATTGACAATATCAAAAGGGCAAATCCTGGCTTTGGTGTCAGCATTCGAGAGGATGCCATTTTGGAGGAAATAACCAAAGCACGGTCAATGCCTACCTTTTTGAATTCCTTCAAACAATTGCATTTGAATATTTGGGTGGATAGCACAATGGCTTGGATAACCAATAGTGATTGGATGCTGAATAAGTCTGATTATTCAGAGGATGATTTATTGGGGCAAGAATGTTGGGCAGGATTGGATTTAGCAAACAATAGGGATTTAAACGCCCTTGTATTGGTTTTTCCGCAACCTGACAAGACATTTAAGGTTTTAACCTATTCATTTTTGCCAATGGAGGCTGCCGAAAGAAAGGATAATATTTCTGCTGGTAGGGCTTTTCTTGGTTGGGCGTTGAATACCAATAACCATTTGTATTTGACCGCCAATAGGTCAAGGGATGATGATTTTCTTTTTGAGAAGATCAAAGAACTATCAGAAAAATTCATAATCAAAAATATTGGCTATGACCGTTGGGGTGCTGATCAACTGGTTGCAAGGGTTCAGAATGAATTGGGTTTAAAATTCACTGGGTTTGGACAGGGTTATAAATCAATGTCACCTGCCATCAAAAAAGTAGAATCATTGATTGTTGAAAAGAAATTGATTCACAATAATAATCCTGTGCTGAAATGGTGTCTCTCAAATGTGAGATTAACCAAAGATCCTGCTGGAAATATCAAAGTTGATAAGGAAAAAGCGAAAGATAAAATTGATGCTATTGTTGCAATGATTATTGCATTGGGGCAATATTTTATTGATGAGGTTGAAGAATTGGAGAATCAAAGCAATAGTAAAAGTGTATATGAAGACAGAGGTTTTTTCTTTGTGTAATTATTGATAAATCTTTACTTATAGTTAAAGAATTTCAATGTATGGTTATGCAAATGGTACTGATTTAGTCAAGGCAATTTTTAAGAATGTAGATAATGAATGGGTTGTAAAAATACTTTTCCCATTATTCACAATAATTGATTTAGTGTTTAATTTTTTATTTCAATCAGTTGGGGCGATTTATTTTTTAATTATCCTTTATGTAGTTGACTTTTTAACAGGGGTCTTAAAGTCAATAATGTTTTCCTTGAAAATAAGAAAATTAAATAAACTAGGTCTTCCAGTTTCAAAGGAATTAGAAGATAAAAAACTGGTGTCTAAAAAGTTTCCTAGATTTTTATTGACAATGTTATCTGCTTTATTGCTTTTGTCATTGGTTAAGTTTGCTGGGATTTACTCAATTATTTTTGTGCCTTTATACTCTATTTTTTATAGTACTTTTCTTGGACAGCAATTAATTTCCATAACTGAAAATCTCCACGCAATGGATTTAGTGCCATATAAATTTATAGCCGTAATCAAAAGAAAAATTACTGACTATAATAGTCAGCCAAAGAAATAAATATTTTTTAAATGTTGATGTTAACAAGATATTTTGAACAATCAGAATTTACATGTAAATGCGGATGTGAATTTCCATATGAATTAACCGATAACGTTTATAATCTTGCAGTTAATTTAGAGATAATTAGAAATTATATTAATTCACCCATCATAGTCAATAGTGGATATCGATGCAAAAAACATAATGCTAATGAAGGTGGTAAGTCCAAATCAAAGCATTTAATCGCAATTGCTGCCGATATCAAAGTAAAAGGTTTAACACCAAAACAATTAGCCTCAGTCATTAAGAAATTGATGGATGAGGGAAAAATTAAAGCTGGTGGATTGAAAGCATATAGAACGTTTGTTCATTATGATATTAGGGGTAATTATGTGACTTGGTAATTTTGTTGATTATTTTTTAATTATCAATAAAATATATGATTAATCAACTTAGAAGTATTTTTGGGTTACCTAGTTTGATTGTACCAAACGTAATTTCGATTGATAGTTTACCTAATTCAATTGCTGTAAATAGCAATTCAGCACTATCTATTTCAAGCTTTTATCAGGGTGTTAATGTGATAGCTAATTCAGTTGCATCAATGCCATTAAAGATTTATCAGAATAAAAAAGTTTATAAAGAACATCCAGCTTATTTTTTATTGAAAGAACGGCCAAATTTTTATCAATCTTCTTTTGAATGGTTAAATACAATGTTATTCATAATGCTGATTAAAGGCAATTCATTTAGCAAGATTGTTAGAGATAGTGCAGGAAATCCAGTTGATTTAAAAATCATTTCATTTACCTATGTAGAAGCAATATTTTTTAATGAAAAACTATATTTCAAATTTGATGGTGATGAAGGAAAGGTTATTGAAAACGATGATTTAATCCATTTCAAAAATATTGGTTCTGGGTTTTTGGGTATTGATCCGATTAACAATTTTAGAAAGAATCTTGAAATCAATTTGAATTCAGTGGATTACACCAATAAAATATATAATGGTGAAGGTGGATCAATTAGGGGTACTATCCAATATGACAAAGAATTAAATGATAAGCAGAGGGATAGATTAAGAGGTGAATTGACTAACAATTTTAGCGGTCAAAATGGTAAAAGAATTCTATTCTTGGAAGATGGGATGAAACTAAATCAAATAGAACTTGATCCAAGTCAAACAAAATTCTTGGAATCGAGACGATTTGAGAAAGAAGAAATTTGTTCTATGCTTAATTTGCCTTTGTTTATTCTTAATGCTGAAGTTAGTTCAACAAATCAAAATATTGAGTTCAATAATATTAGATTCTATCAAATAACATTGTTGCCATTGATTACAAAAATAGAATCCGAATTGAAATTTAAATTATTCAGCAAAAAAGAAATCATTGATGGGGTTTATCCAAAGTTCTCAATTGATGGAGTATTAAGAGGTGACAGTAAAGCAAGAGGCGAATTATATAAATCTTTATTCTATTTAGGTGCAATCAGTCCTGAAGAAATTAGAGAGCTTGAAGATATGCCAGAAGAAATTAATGGGGATACCTATATCCAAGCCAATTTGATTCCCAAATCAATTGTTAATAGGTTCTGGGATTCAAAAGCAAAATTAGACTATTCCAAGAGTGATTTAAATGAAGTAGAGTTACAAAATTTTAATACTAATGAATAAAGAAATAAGAATTTTTTCAAGTCCTGAATTTAGGGCTTATGAAGATGGTGATGATAAATACATTGAAGGTTATGCATTGACCTATAATAATGAATCCAAGAATCTTGGAGGATTTGTTGAAATTATAGATAATAATTCTATTAATGAAAATACTGATATATCTGATGTGATGTGTTTATTCAATCATAAAGATGAATATATTTTGGCAAGGAATACCAGCAAGACACTTGAAATAATCAATGATGAAAAAGGATTGTATTATAAGGCAAAATTGGATATGAATATTACTTATCACAAAGATTTATATTTATCAATTCAAAGAGGTGATATAAATAAATCTTCTTTTGCATTTTATTTGCCACAGGATGGAAGTGGTGAAAAATGGGAAAAGATAGGTGATAAATATATTAGAAGAATAACCCAGTTTCGAATCATATCGGATGTTAGCCCAGTTTCAAATGCTGCCTATCAAAATACAACTTCAATGGTAAGATCATTTGAAGAAGTAAAAAAGGAATTGGAAGAGGAAATTGTGGCTGAAAGTAAAGAGGAAGTTAAAGAAAATAATGTTAATGAATATATGCATAAGTATATCACATTGATCAAATAAATTTATTGATACTTTTTTAATTATATAAAATTAAATTATTGATTTTAAAATTTTTAAATATATATGAAAAAATCCGTAGAGTTAAGAAAAAAACTTAATGACTTAGAGAAAGAAATAAAAAGTGTTTTGGATTCTGCTAAGGCTGAAAATAGAAGCTTAAATGAAGCCGAACAAACAAATTTCAATACCAAGTTTGATGAAGCTGAAGGTTTGAAAACTGAAATTACAAATGCTGAAAGAGTTGAAGAGTTTGAAGCTAGAATGGCTGCTAATCAAGGTGTAAATGTTCCTAATGTAGTAACTAGATCAACTGAGAAATATTCTTTGATGGGTCACATTGATGCAATTAAAAGAGGTAAAGTAACTGGTGTATTTGCTGAAGCTCAGGCAGAAGGTGAAAGACAGCTTACAGAAGCTGGTATTGCCATCAATTCTAATGCTGCTTATATACCTTCTAATTATCGTTCATTCTCAGTGACTGGTGATTCTGGGGCTAAAGGTGGAAATCTTGTTGAAACTAATAAGGGTTCTATTATCGAAGCATTATATGAAGGTTCATTACTTGATAAAGTTGGGGCGACCAAAATGTTATCTTTAGTTGGGAATGTTGATTTGCCTAAACTGGGTCGTGTGGTAAGTACGTGGGTTGGTGAGAATGCAACTGTATCTGATTCTGATGCAAACATTGGTCAAATAGAACTTAGGCCAAATCGTTTGGCAACCAGATTGCCTATAAGTAACCAATTGTTAATCCAATCAAGTCAATCTGTAGAAGCTTCATTGAGAAAAGAGATTGAGAGATCAATACAAAAAGAATTGGATGAAAAATTTATAGCAAATCTTTTAGCTGCTACTGATACACAAGCTGTTATTAATGGTACTAATGGTCTAGCATTGACAGTTGAACAGGTTCAAAAGTTTGTGGAATTAGCAGGTAAAGCTGAAGTGGATATTGAATTTGCTAAGTATTTAATTAATTATGATGTGTGGTCTAGTCTTAAAGCTTTGCCAAAGGCAGTTGGAAGTGACAAATTCATTTTAGAAAATGGATTAATAGATAATATGCCATTTGTACTATCAAACAGAGTTCCAAGCAACCTTGAAAAGGGCACCTCTGGTGAAACTCTTAGCGCAATGTTCTATGGTGATTTCAGTTCTACAATCGTTGCTGGGTGGGGTTCCGCCATTGAAATCCTGGTAGATCCATTTAGTAATGCTGCTAAAGGGGAAACAGTATTGAACATTGGTACATATTGGGATATCAAAGATAAACACTACGAAGGTAAGGTTGTATCTAAGGATATTGTAGCCTAATAGTATTTATATTAAAATTGAAAGACTATCATTTAATGGTAGTCTTTTTTATTGATTATTTTTTAATTATTAAAAATATGAAGTATAAAATTCAAATAATTCAGCCATTTAAACATTCAGGTTATTTTCCAAACCATATTGAAATAGTCAATGAAGAAGTATTGGAATTGATAAGAATGAATAACAAAATAATTGTTATGGAATTGATTGAAGAAACTAATGATGATCAATCAAAAATTACTCAAACACCCAAACAGGGTAGAGGCAGGAAGTCAACCAAAAGCAAATGATTGCAAAAGTAATTAAGAAGTCAACCCAAACAATAATAAATTTATCAGAAGCAAAAGACCATTTGAGAATATTGCATAATTATGAAGATTTATATATTAATACTTTGCTGTCAGTTGTTACTGATTCAATTGAAAATGAACTGGATAGGGATTTGGTAGATACCACCTATCAATTTGCAATATTTGATAAACTGGTAGAAAATGAAAATATATTATTTCCCAATGCGCCAATTTATAATGTTACTGATGTAAAGTTTTTCAATGATCAAACTGAAATTGATTCTAGTGAATTTGAGTTTTCATTTTCGGATGAATATATAAAGTTTAGTCTTTTACCTTCTGATTATACCCATCTTCAAATTACCTATAAAAAAGGTATAGAAGATTCTGATGATTTACCAGAGGCAATTAAACAGGCTGCTAAAATTATGTTGACTGACTTATATCAATTTAGAGGTACTTTGGTAATAGGTAAATCAGTGGTTAACCTTCATAAGGTGGTACAGAGATTATTGCAACCTTATAAAAATGTTTCATTCTTATAGTTATGTTACACTTAGAAGATGCAAGGCATTTAGTAGAGATTCACCAGCCAATAATTGAAAAGGATTCAGTAGGTCAAGAAAAAGAAACATTTACCTTATATCAAAAATTCTGGGCTTCAAAATATGAGTGGCAAAACAGAGAACAATATGAAGGAAAGAATTTGATTGATTCCAATGTTTGGGTATTCAAGATTTATTATGATGTTAATATTACAAGCAATCATATTATCATTTTTGATAGTCGGATTTTCCAGATTCGAGGAATAAAGGAGATTGGATATAAAGAGGCATTGGAAATTACAGCACAATATAAATCCAATAAGTAATGGCTTCAAACCGTGTTACCGTTTCACTCGATGCAAAGAAGTTATTGGAGAAACTGAGAAAGTTACCAGACGAAACACAGGACAAAGTAATTAAGAAAGCTGTTAGAAAAGGTGCCAATATAATCAGGGCTGATGCAAGGAAAAATGTACCTGTTGATTCTGGGTATATGAAAAAGAAAATTCAGATAAGACAGGCAAAGAAAAGAAGCTTAGCAGGACAGTTTGTAATGATTGTAAATGTCAATTCCAATGCCCACCATTTGATTGAACTGGGTACAAAGGACAGGGAACCAACAAAGCATAAGTTTCTATCATTCGAGACCAAAGACGGTAAAATTATTTTTGTTAAAAAGGTGAAAGGCATTAAAGCCAATCCTTTTTTGGGCAATGCCTATGATTCCAATAAGGATAATGTGTTTAAAACATTTATAGCTGAATTGGATAAAATAATAAAGAGTTTAAAAATATGAGTGTAGAAGAAGTTATTTATGATGTATTATCAAATGATGTAAATGTTACCAATATTTTTGGATCAAATATTTTTCCTTTATCTGCAAAGAAATCAAAGTTACCTGCTTTGATGTATCGGATTTTTATTACTGATACCAATGAGACAAAATTAACCCCATCATTGAAAGATTTTTATATTCTGAGATTGCATATATTTTCTGAAGATTATATGGATGTAATCAATGCTGTTAAACACCTTAGAAATTTATTGGACTTTAAGGAATTTTCTGATGATGAAGATAATGTGGTGATTGATCTAATTAAGTTTGAATCATTTACAGATGAATATGAAGAAAAACCAGAATTGTTTAATAGAGTGATGGACTTTAGTATGCACATATTCAATTGATAGATTTTTAATTATATAAAATTAAATTAAGACTTTTTATAAATTTTATATAATATGACAAATCAAGATTCAAATAAAATATTAATCAAATTCAAAGAAATTGATGATGTTGGTACACCTGTTGTTTTAGCGGGTCAAACTTCTGCTTCATTGGATTTAACTAAGGAAATGATTGAATACACTTCCAAAACTACTACTGAGGGTGGAATTCCTGTAAGAAAATATTTACCTACTAGATCAACCGCAACTATTAATGTTGAAGCCTTATATGATCCGACTGGTGCAATGACTATTGCAGAGGTATTGGAAATTGTGTATAACGGTACCAAAGTTGATTTTGTCTTGGGTGATGATTCAGCAAGTAACACTGTAATAAGTGGAGAGGGTTATTTTTCTGCTGGTTCTCATTCTTATGATATGGATTCAGTTGCCACAGGTTCATTTACTATTCAAGTTGATGGTGGTCTATCATTCGATACAGTATCCTAATTTTTTATACTTATTTTTTACGGTGCTGGTAAAGGGGGCTTAACGCCCCTTTTTTTATTGATTAAAATTTAATTATAACAAAATAAGTTAAAGTTATGATCGAATATTTAGAAATCAATGAAAAGAAAATTCCTGTTAGAATTAACAGAAGGGTAATTATCAAATTTGAAAAAATGTTTAAAACTGGTTTACAGGATTTAGCAAAGATTGATACTGATGGATTATCCCATCTATTATATTTTGGTGTATGTGAAGGATATTCATTTTTGAATGAAAAAAATCAATATGTTAAATATGAAGATTTTGAAAAAGAATTGGATGAATTATCAATCAATGAGTTTTTCAAGATTGCCACTGATACTATTGGTAGTTTTTTTTCAGACGGGAAGAAGTAAGTTCTTCCCATAATGATATTGATGAAGATGATATTAATGGAAGTGATAGGAGTTTGATTATAGCTTTTGAAGCTGGATTAGGATTGAATGATTTTTATCAATTAACCCCAAAAGAATTTGGTGATTTTATTACTGGTTATAATAATAGAAATAAAAAACAATATGAGTTGGCCAGATTCATATCCTATTTTTCAATTAAGCCACATTTGGAAAAATCATCTCAAAGTAAATCTATGGATATACTAATTCCTTTTGGGTGGGAAAAGGATGAAAATAAAATTAGAGTTAAAAAACTGTCTGCTGATGAATTCAATGATTTAAGAAAGAAGTGGAAGTTTTAAAGAGTATATATTTTTTAATCTATAATGAGTAATTACACTGGAAAGATTAATGTCTTAATAGGTGGTGAAGCTTCAGCATTTTATAATGCTATTGGAGGTGTACAAAAGAAGCTTAACGGCTTTGCCAAAAACCTTGATCAGATATCAAAGAATATATCAACCAAAGTAAGTTTACCATTAACAATTTTAGGCGGTATTGCTACTAATGTAACCGCAACTTTTTCTGATTCGATGCTGAAGGTTAAAGCATTAACCAGTGCCACAGATTCAGAATTTTCAAAGCTATCAGACACAGCAAAAACATTAGGTATAAACACAAAATTTTCTGCTTCACAAGTAGGGGATGCAATGACCTATATGGGATTAGCTGGTTGGTCAACCCAACAAATTCTTTCTGGTGTTGATGGGGTTCTTTCTTTGGCTGCTGCTAGTGGCGAAGACTTAGCCCGTGTTTCTGATATCCTTACAGATGGATTAAGTGCCTTCGGAAAAGAAGCTGGTTATTCTGGTAGGATGGCAGACATTCTAGCACAAGCCAGTGCAAAAAGTAATACCACTGTTGGATTATTGGGTGAAGCGTTCAAGTATGTTGCACCATTAGCAGGGGCATTAAAATTTGAAGTTGAAGATGTTGGTTTGGCATTGGGTATTATGGCTAATGCTGGTATAAAAGGGAGTCAGGCAGGTACAGCATTAAGAGCAACATTATCAAGATTGGTAAAGCCTACCAAGGAATCAGAACAGGCAATGAATGCTTTAAACTTCACTGCAATAAATGCTGATGGAAGCATAAAACCTTTGGCTCAAATCATTGAAGAATTAAGGGAGAAATTCAAAAATCTTGCACCTGCTGAACAGGCTGCAAATGCTGGAATGTTGGCAGGACAGGAAGCAATGTCAGGATTTTTGGCATTAATCAATGCTTCAGATTCTGATTTTGAAAACCTTCAAACCAATTTGCTTAACTCTGAAGGTGCTGCAATGAAGATGGCCGAAACTATGGAAGGTGGTTTGGGTGGTGCTATAAGGAGAATGAGAAGTTCAATTGAGGGAATATTAATAACCATAGGTGAACAACTTACCCCATACATTGAAAAAGCTTCTGCATGGGTTAATGCCTTTTCCAATGCATTCAATAATCTTAATCCTTTTGTTCTAAAAATTGGAGTGGCATTGGGTGTTGTTTTGGCGGTTATACCTCCATTGATTGTTGCCTTTGGTCAAATCATAGGGATAGTAACAAGCTCTATGAAATCAATTCAAACCTTACTGCCTTTATTGGGCGGTATATCTGCACCCGTGCTTGCAATTGCTGCTGCTGTTGGTGCTGCTGTTGCCTTGATCATCTATTATTGGGATGATATCAAAGCGTATTTTACAAGTGGTGAAGGAACGGTATTTTTAGATTCCTTGAAGGAATTATGGAATACAGTAATGGACTCCATAATGGGTGAAGTGAAAAAGCTTGTAACCGTTACCAAGGAACTATGGGCGAAATATGGCAAAGATATTATTGAAGTTTTTAATTCTCTATTAAATGTTGTAGGCACTCAGATAGGAAATATTGTAAAAGTAATAAGCCTTGGAATCAGATTTATAACCACCAATATCCAGGTATTTTTAAAATTGATTCAGGGCGATTTTAAAGGGGCTTTTGGGGTCATAAAAGATTTTGTGGTGGATGTGTTCAAAACCATTGGAACGGTTGTAATTAACTCGTTTAAATCGGTTCTGGGAGTAGCACAGACCATAGCAGATAAATTGGGATTTGATACCATATCCAATGGCATTGATAATGCTATCCAAAGACTTGATTTGTTTAACTCCAAATTGGAGAAAACCAAAAAAGTTAATGATTCTATTGTTGATCAGACATTTACTCCTTTAGAAACTAAAGAATTACCAGCAACAAATACAACCACTGAAGAAGGTACAACACCAAATGGAGGTGGATTGAATAGGGCGGTATCAATGATCAAATTTGTTAAAAAAGAATTTGATATAACTTCTTCATTTGCAGGAAGTAAGATTGATGAACTGACTAATAAGGGAATCCAGCTAAAGGAAAGATGGAAAGCCATTGCAATTGATTTATCTGAAGGTTTTAACCAAATTATAAATGATGGGTTGGCAAATGGTTTAGAATCGTTTGGGGATGCTCTGGGAAATGTACTTGCAGGTTCTGAAAATGTAAGTTCATTGGGTATCTCTATATTATCAACTTTGGCTGATACTATGTCACAATTGGGTAAAATGGCAATTGGTGCAGGTATAGCCATACTAGGAATAAAAACGGCCTTGGAATCCCTGAATCCAATAGCTGCAATAGCTGGTGGTATTGCATTGGTTGCCTTATCGGCAGCGGTTAAATCAGGACTATCAAATATGAGTAGTAATTATGGTGGTGCAAGGGCTGAAGGTGGTAAAGTTGATGTGGGTAGTGCATACCTAGTTGGTGAGAGAGGCAGAGAGTTATTTGTGCCTAATCAATCGGGAAATATTATTAGTAGTAATGATCTTGCTTTTGGTGGGTCTAATCAATCGGTTATACTTGATGGTAAATTTAGGATAGAAGGAAGTGATTTAGTTTACTTAGTCAATAAAGAGAATAACAGAAGGGGACGTATTTAGTATTGATTATTTTTTAATTATTACTATAAAAATCAGTATGTACGGAACCAAATATATTATTGACTATAATAATGTTAATAATCAAAACACAAAGATTTTAATCAAGGAAGTTAATTTTAATGGGATAGCTACGCAAATTGAAAAGGTGGGCTACTCTCCATTATCAATAAAATGGTATGGAGAAGGTAAAGAAAAATTTCAACCGATTAAAACCAGTGAAGTACAGATTACTTTATTATCACAGATTGATTTTGAATGGCTTGAATTTTCAAACTTCCAAGAAAAACAATATAGAGTAGAAATATTATTCAATAATCAATTGTATTGGGTTGGTTTTTTGGTGCCAGACAATTATAGGGAATCATATAAAATACCACCTTATGATGTTACCATTGTTGCCAATGATTATTTAAGTACACTAAAAGATATTGATTTTGTTGATGTAGAAAATAATCTAATCTATGAATCCAAAACAGGATTAGAAATAATCAACATTTGTTTGAATAAGCTTGAATTGGATTTAGATATATGGGACGGTACAGATATTTTTCCCATTGATGGTAATACCGATTTTTCAGCATTGGCACAAGTTTACATTGATCCAAAAAAATATATTGAAAATCTCAGAGAGGAAAATGAAGAACCTTCAAACTGCTATGATGTACTAATTGATATTTTAGAAGCGTATGGTTTATCATTATATCAAAATTATGGGCACTGGGAGATTAAACATTTTGATTCATTTATTAAGTCATTTTATGTTTATAATCCATCAAATGTATTTGTTGAAAAGATTGATTCTGAAGAAGTTAGAGAGCTAAATTCAATTGATTTATTTTTGATTGATGGTACGGGTGAATTAGAGGTTGAAGGTGCATATAAGAAAATTCAGCTTACTCATGAATTAGGGCGCAAAAAGCAATCAGTAAGGGGAGGTGATTTCTATCCTGATAGCTGGCTGGATTCAATCATATTTCTTAACAGGCATAAATATTTTAATTTTGTTAGCGGTGGTGGGTTTTTTGTGCCAGACAGAAATAGGGCATTACTAACCAAACAGGTTGATAATATTGTTATTACGACCCCTGGGGGACCAGGCAATGTTGAAATAATCGATACTGCAAAAACCAGTTATATTTATATCGATGTGCCTTTTTCGAAATTACCAATTGTTCATAATAATTATCTTGATTACCATCTTGATTTGATTTTTGAATATCAATTGGAAGGTATTTATAACCAGCCAGTTAACTATGATGATCCATCATTTGACAGAGATAGCTATAAAATATATTTAGACAGGCAATTAAATGCTTTATATGGTGGGATTACATACAACCATATGTGGAAACTTGAAATTCATAATACAAGTAAATCAACCACTTACTATAATAATTTTGCCCCTAACTGGGATAATGGCGGTGATGCTGAAATGATTGATAACCGTTATAATTGGTCAACTACTGATAGTAATGATTGGGAGCCTTTTACTAATGGTTATGTCGAAGAAACTGGAAAAATAAATCCTACACATAATAAAAAGATATATAGATTCAATAGAGAAACTAATAACGGGTTAACTGTCTCTGGTAAGCCTTTCGAGTTAAAACAAAGAATTCAATTATTTCAAAACTCTACATCATCCACCCAATTAATTGAAGCTGGTGATGAAGGATTTATGAGAGTGTATATTTCCACTCCCTATTTTTTTGGCGTACAAAATCATCATTCAGGAGTACCCACTGATTATAGGGTTAATTTTCAAAGGATTTCAAGTTATATAAGTAGGATTGATTTTGATAATGAATTTTTAAATCCCTCAAATGAGCATATATATGTGGGTGATGCTGATAATAATATCAGAACCTTAGAGCCAAAAACCTTGACTTTGGGTGATGGTGACAGTTTTTCACAGAATAGTTTATTTGATGTTAATGAAAATGTTATTGAGGAATTTACTAAAGGAGATGAGGAAGGTAAGCTATTGCAATTCACAGCCAATAGAATTATTTCACAATATGAAACGCCTTCTATGAGATTCAGAGGAACCCTATATACACAGGGAGAAAAAATTGATTTATCTAAAATTATATATGTTGAGGATTTGGATAAATTCTTTGCAATCAACTCTTTCACCTATGAAGATATTGAGAATTTTTATGATGTTGAATTGATTGAATTGGTTGGATATTCTGGATTTGGAAATAGACAGTTGCATTGGATTAAAAATATGGCATTGACCATTGTAAACAATGAAGAAGGATATTCAATTGAAATTAGTAATGAGGATAATTAAATAAATAATGGCAGTAGAATTAAAGCAATTATATGCAGGTGGTACAGATGGCAATAGAACCAAAATAAAAACAAGGGTTGATCTTGGAGAAATTGAAAATGCAACTTCGGTTTTACGGGTGTATGCTGTCCGATATGCAAAGAATAATTCCCTGATGGAAGTTTTTGTGAATGGGGTAAAAGTTGATGAATATACGGCAACGGGAAATTTACCCTATGTACAGAATATTCTTTTGGGTGGTGATGAAGATAATTTTGCTGGAAAACTACCTGAAGTATTGATAATCAAAACCACTGATGATAGTATTAGCAACGGTGATATTACCACTTATTCCCGTTGGTTGGCTAATAAATGGCTACCAACTGGAAGTGATTTCAATGGGTACACCGTCCAAGCAAGTGCAGGTGCAGAACCTAGTTTTGGTACTGGGTATGATTCTAAGTGGCTTCATTTTGATGAAACTACCATTCAATACCCATTAATTACGAACTACATTAAAAATACTAATATCTTCGGTGGACAGTGGACAATAGCAGGAGGCTTAACGATTACTGAAGAATCTGGCGTTTTTTTGGGAGGATATGCTACTGCGAGACTAACAAAAACATTATCAACATCATACTTATTTATTAGGCAATCCACAAGTTTAATATTGTCTCAAGGTGAGGAAGCAACATTTTGTTTTTATGCGAAGAATGGAAATACAAAAGAAGTTCGTTCATTTATAAGAACAGTCGAGTATGTAGATACACACAGGGCAGCGATTAATTTTAATTTTAGCACAGGAAATATTGTGTTGGGTGATTCTGGTAGTTTCGAAACAACTGATTATTCCGCTACTAATGTGGGTGATGATACGTATTTTATTAAACACACAATAAAAAATAATTTATCCGAAGAAATAACACTTGATCCTAATATTAGATTCAATGATAATATAGCTGATGTACATATGTTTATTTCAGCCCCACAATTGGTAAAGGGAAATCAGGTAGCTTCATTCATACCAACTACTTCTGCACCCGTAACGGCTCAAAATACATTGGCTGGTATATGTGAAGGTTGGAATGATAAAGCGGGGTTCGGTGCTGCTGGAAATAAAACCTCAGTATATGAGAATTATCCAACATCCAACAAATTTGAAATCCAAACACTGAAAGGAAAGAACATTGTTAAATTTGATGGAGATAATTATCTGAAAATCAATGTTCAAAATGCAGGCGTAAATCAATCTGCTGATCCTGATTCTTTTACTTTATTCTTTGTTTGCGAGTTTGATAATTATGACTTATCAGGTGGAACAGGCCAGGGCGTAATTTGTTCTCAATTAAATGGTGGTGGATGGAATGATTCATTCAGGATCAAAAAATACCCAAATGAGCAATTTTTTAACTTCAGAATAAGGACTGGTGGTGGCTGGAATTTCTTGGAGGTTCAAAGGGATGAGGTTTTGGATATTGAATTTATTCCTGGGGTTTCTTCTGCTTCATTAAGATTGCTTTATACCAAAGATCCTGCATTTTCCTCTGGTGTAACCTATACCAGCACTCAAACCTTAACAGGAGCAAATAAAGGTGCTCATATCTGGCAACTCACTAATTTAGATTATGATACCTATTACGTGAAAGCTGAATTGGATTCTGTTGTCCAGTCACAAGTTGCCAAATTCAGATGCTTTAAAAAAAATGAACCTGAAGCTTTTTCTTTCATTTTTGGTAGTTGTAACCATACTGAATCAAATCATATTATATGGGATGCAATGAGGGAAAAGAACCCTGATTTATTCTTTCACATTGGGGATTTGCACTATGATGATATTGCAACACCCGACACAGATTTATTCAGGAACTCATTTAATAAGACGGTTGAACAGCCTAGGCAGAAAGATTTTTATTCAAATCAATCAAACTACTATGTGTGGGATGATCACGATTACGGGGCAAATAACAGTGATAGGGATTCCCCATCAAGGGCAAATGCATTGGAATTCTTCACAACAAATATTCCATATAATAATATTATCAGTGATCCAGAAACAAACGGTGTAAGCCAATTTTACGACATTGGAAGATGTAGATTTATCTTGACTGACTGCCGTTCAAACCGTTCTGATTGGTTGGTTGAACCAGCCACAAATCCAAATAAAACAGTTCTTGGAGCAACCACGAAAGCTTGGTTTAAATCATTGCTGCTTGATTATAAATCAAGTGAAAATTTGGATATGCTTTTTTGGATGAATCCTTTGGGGTGGGGTGGTGATATTGATAACCCGTTAAGCTGGTCATATAATTCCAATCCTGATGGGTGGGGGGAAAACTGGTTGGCATTTTTAGCGGAAAGAAAGGAGTTGGCAAACTTCATGTATAACAACAATATTACTAATGTGGTAGTTTGTAATGGTGATACACATATGGTTGCCATTGATGATGGTAGAAATAACCTATTTGCAACTGATTCACAGGGTAATAGAATCAATCCCAAAAATGTCAATGATAACTTGAAACAAATGGTTATTGAGTCTTCACCATTTGATAGAGATCCAGACAGGGGACAAGGACCATTTCAGATAGATGATAGTGATGATTCTGGTGGTCCTTATCCACAGGGTGATAATAATTTTTCAATTATTCAAGTTAATGACCTTGGTTCAAATTGGATTGAAGTGGTGATTGAGCAATTTGGGTTCTTTGTTTTTCACGATTCAGGGAATTCATTGTACAAGATTCGAGAATTCAAAAAAAGATACAACACCAAAAAAAGTTATAATGCATTACCAGCACCACCACCATATGTAAGTCCTTTTCGACTTGATGAAGGGGTAGTTTCTTTGCCAGAAATGAATCATTCAGTATTATCAACAAAAATTGAAATCACTTCACCAACACAGTTAAGTAATATGTGGAGAGCCTCAATTACTGGTAGAATTAACGGTATAAATGTAAGCGGTGGTGGGTTTGAGGTAAGGTTATATAGAAGAAGTGACCAAGATTATTTCCAGGCTGTAAGTAGCGTGGATACTTATTCAGGCGAGTTTATTCTCATTCCTCCTGCACCTGCTAGCGGTACAATTGTAATTAAGTTGATAGATACCAATTTTAGTTTCGAGGTTGCGGAATATATAAATGATGGTAATACTAGTACTTTCCACGAAAACTTAATGATAGAAAGATGGATTGCCACGGATATTGATTATTTCAGTGGTCAATCTATAAGGGTGCCATCAAATAAGGAATTCCGATTGGGATATAATTATGGTGAAGGAAGGATTAAATATAAGCTGAAAAGAACCACAGATAATAAATATGTGGCTGAAACTCCATTAGCAACCGATTTATCGAGGTCATTTTTGATTGATGATGGAGATGAAGAAATATTGGCTTCACCATTCCCTTCACGATCCTACCTATATGATATGGCTTTGGCTGTTATAAGTGCCACCGGACTAAGGGATTTTAAATTTGCTGATAGGTTGATTGATGGAATTTTGGTAAGTCAGTATGCTAATGGTGCTTTTCCATTCTCAGTCAATCATATAAACCCAAATCCATTGCTGCAAGATCCTTATTTTAGAGTTGGTGCAATTGCTTGGGTTGCTTATGGACTTGGTTACTATCTTCAGTATCGCCCAAATCCAGCCAAAAAGGAAGCGGTACAGACCGCATTGATAAATGTATTGAACTATATTCAAACCTTAGAATCAAACCCAATTGGACTTCCTACAGGTGGTACGGGAAGGTATTATATTGATTCAGGATCAGGATTAGAATTATTCGAACCAGATTATCAAATACCTTGGATAAGTACAGAACATAATATTGATTACTATTTTGCATTGAAACAGGCTGGAAGGGTGTTAAATTCAACCTCCTATAATTCCAAAGCTGAGACGGTTAAAAATCTGATGTTAAGTCAATTGTGGTTTACTGCTGAGAATAGATTTTATCAAGGCATACATAATGCCACAACCAATGCAAAAGATACAGCACAGGCACTTGATACTTATAGCTGGGGTGCTTGTATGCTTTTTTCTGCTGGTGAGATCGAAAAAGCAAATAGTTTATTGGACTTAATCCAAAATTTCGAAGTAACTTTTGAAGGCAAGACGGGGTACACTCCTTATCTATGGGGGTATGATTTACCACCAGATCCCCCATTATGGCTTGAAGGTACTTTTGGGGTTGCTCTGGCAATGTGGAAAGCGAAACGGTACAATAAATACCAGTCAATTATGAGTGATGGAAAAGAGCTTGAAGAAGAGGATGGAAGTTACCGTTATGCGATGCTTAGGGATGATGTGAATCAGATAAGTAATTACCCTTCAGTGGCAAGTACCACGTGGTTTATTATTGCAAATAGATTAAAAAATTCAGTTTGGAATTAAAATAGATAATTTAAGTTATGGCAATAATATTAGATACAAATATATTATTTAAGAATCGAATTTTGGAACATTCGGAATTTATTGGATTGTTATGGTCAATGAAACGAAATGAAGATGAAATATATTTATTTGATATTATTTTGGAGGAATTCAAAGTTTTAATGAGAGCAGAGTTTAAGAAAAATTTAAGAGAATTAAACAAAAATGCTACCTACTTTAAATCATTTACTTCAAATGTAGAAACGATAGATTTGGATTTGGAAATACTTATTGAGAGTTATGTTTATAAATTCTTAAAAAAGTTAAATATTGACAATAATAGGATTTTATCTACCGAGAACCTCCCAATTAAAAATATAACTTCGAGAGCTATAAAAAAACTTAAGCCTTTTAATATTAATGGAAATGGCTATAAGGACAATGTTATTTGGGAAGCAATTAAATATTATAGTGACTCAAAATTTGATAAGAAAGTCTCTTTCATTAGTAATAATAGTAAGGACTTTGCGCAAAGTAAAAATGATCCTGATGTACTTGCTAGTAATTTAAAAGAAGAATTAGAAGAAATTGTTTTGGATTTTCAATTATTCAATAGTATTAGTTCCTATATTAATGCGAATTATAAAAGTTTCAATGAAAGTCAATTGTATGATAATCAATGGCTTAAAGAAAATTATGATTCTGAACATTTTGTTAATCCCATTTTAGATAAGTTAAATAGTGCTGAATATATTAATGATTTTCTTTTATTCATGAAAGAAAATCAACCTAATACATTAATTTCTGATTATATATATTTTTATTTGATTACTATAGAGGGTTATTCTACAGGTGATCTATTAAAGAAAGGTGATACTAATGAATATTTATTACAGATAAGTTTGTATTTTACTTCATTAGTAGAATATGAAGTAGTGTCAACTGATTCTAGCGAATATTATTCGTATGTGAATACCCCGTTTTTAGTAGAAAAGGAAGTAGACTTGATAGGGGAAATTAGTTTTTATATTAGTGATGATAAAATACAAAAGGTTGAGCTTAAGCAATTATGTTTTCAAACAATCAATTAACCCCAATCTCTTTTCCTCACTGCAAATATTCATCAACTTACCATTCTCCATTTGATCCAAAAATTCCTGTAAAGTATTAATGCCCCTTGTTTGGGCGGTCTTCTGCTGGTGGGATTTAAAATCAAGTGTTTGAAAGTTTAATTCATTGAATTCCAGTTCTGTATATAATCTTCTGGGTATGATGTGATCAACGATTATTCCAGCACTTACAATGCCATATTGCAATTTGAGTTCATCAAGTGGGTTAAGATCAATATATTTTTTTCTAACCTTTTTCCATTTGGCAGATTGATAGAATGGGTCTGTTTCCCCATCCCATCCAACCTTCGTTGCTTTTATTTCAGCCATAGTAGAAATAATAGAATTAAGTAATTTATTGCCATAAGGATTAATCCGATGTAGAAATATCTATTAATTAATTTTTTAATCTCTATTAACTTTTTCATAATTGAATGGGATAGGTTTATGGTAGTTTTTTAATTTTTCAGAATAATTAAATATAATTATATCAATGTCAGGGTCTGGGAATAAATCTGTATAATACTTTTTTTTGTATGTTCCTTGAAATGAATTTTTCTGAAATCCCATTGAGCGGTAAAAATCTTTTGAAAAGATTGTATCAATTGATTCATATATTTTTTTTAATTTGGTTTTTATTCTTTTATTCAAATTAAAAATGATCAAAATATCACCATTTCCTTTTTCATCCTTTTCAATATAATTGATATATCTTGCCTGTTGATTTTGATATTTTATTTTTTTAAGTAAATCAGATAATTTCTTTTCTTCAATTAAATATCCAATTTTGATTTTTTCCCTGCACTTAATTTCGCAATAGATTTTTTTATTGTTCTTTCCTTTGATAATTAAATCCAAATCTGAGAATTTATTTATGGTCGGGTTAAGTTCAAAGTCATTGATGTTATAGTAATTCATCAATGAATTTCCCACTTCATATTCATTTTTTTCATAGAGATCAATTCTAGTCATATTTAAATTATTTAATTATAAATAGTATGAAATCTGAAAAATTCTGCTTTTTTCGTAAAAACTTTTAACAAAATGGCTTCAGTATCAGAATTTATCAGTGAAACAAAAGATGCAATATTTGAAAGAATTAAAAACCCATTTTTGGGATCACTTTTTTTCTTTTGGACAGTTTGGAATTGGCAATATTGGGCTTACATAATCTTTGGGTCTAATACTCTGGAATTCAGAATTGAAAGATCCCCAGTTTACATGAATTGGTGGTATTTAACCGTATTGCCTTTAGTCTTAGCTATTGGCTATACATTGGGAAGTAGTTATGTTTTTAACTGGATAGAAAGTAAATCAAAAAGTGGAATTGAGGAGAGAAGAAGAAATTATTATGTAAGATTGAAGACGGATTATAGTCTAAGAAAAGAGGCTGCACAAGAAAAGTACAATCTTAAAAAAATTGAAGAAGGAATAACTCAATTAGATGAACTTAAAGTAGAAAATAATGATTTAAAAGTAAAGATTGAGGGCTTAAATTCTGATGTTTCTAATGAAAGGCAAAATTTGGCAAAGAGAAATAAAGATCTTGAAAATGTTAATTCAAATCTTGATTCAATTATAAAATTAATTAATTATGACTTTCAATTTGATTTAAGAGATAAGAAGATTGAGAGATTATTGAAAATTACTAATGAAGATGATTTGGAAGTTTTAGGACTAAAGGTTAAATCATTGTTCCCATATGAACGTGGACAAATGGGGGCAGCTTATATGAATACAGCTAAAGAACTGTTGGAGGGTAATTTTATTAAATATACTACGGGTAATTTTTCTGATGAAATTGTTGAATTAGAACTTACTTCTTTAGGTAAATATGTCTTGAGAAGAAGTTTGTATTCATCTGATAAATTAGATAGATTTAATTTGAATTTTGATAAGAAAGATTTTAAAGTTGTGTTGTGAAATAATATAATGAATTTTATTAAATAATGAAAATGATAAAACTGATTGACAACGCTCTTAAAATGCTGACTAAAGCAGATAACGGTATCATCCTACTAAATGTATCCAATGAACCCGTACACCCAGCAGATGCAGCATTTAGAGGCGAATTGGTGACACCTTATAATGCACTAGATTTTATTGCTGAATCTTTTAAAGTAAATGGACTCCAAATAGGGGATAGAGAAATCAGAATGAAGTTAATTCAACTACTTCTGGAATTCGAAAAGGTAGAAGCCAATAAAACCAGAAAATCAAAGCTAAAGGAACTGTTAGCGGAGAATGAATTGAAGGAATTTGGAAAAATAATTTGATTTTTTTTTCTAGTATTTTTAGACTAAAATATGCCTCTATTAGCTTTAATCGTCATTTTTAATTAAGTTATATAGCTTAATTAGAATGTTTAGTTTTTGTCAAAACCTTTGAGGTTGATTTACTGTATAGGGGGTATTATTCACAATTTAAACATTCAAAAAATGGAAGAATTTAATAGAAAAAGGCAACTTGAAATTTTAAACGGTTCTGTAAAAGAATTTCTTAGTAGCAAGAAGGTTGATTTACATTATTTTAAGAAAAGTAAGAGGTTAGTAAATGTAATTAATGAAATAAAGGGATTTAATTCTGATGAACTTATATTTGCTGATAATCCTGTTAATCGAAGATTTGATTCGTTACAGGATGAATCTATTACAGCATTTTGGAATTTAGTAGTTGATGAATTTAAGGTTGTTTAAAATCTTCAAATCACGGCTTTGGTCTTAGGTGGTTGCACTTCGTGACCACCCCGCCCAATCCTATTTGAATCTTTTGGGATATCACTGTAATAGGTGATATTTTCATTTATCACTATTAATTGTAATAAGTGAATAAGTCAGGGCACATATAAGAGGCGATTAACTCAGGGTATATATAAGACAGAATAAGTCAGGGTACATATAAAGCAATTTACTCAGGGCACATATAAAGCAGAATAAGTCAGGGCACATAAGGGTGTATATATTTCTATTACTGATTATGCTATATTCATTATATCATAATCATTAATTGAAACAGGATTTGGCGTGGTGGTAACGAAGTGAATCCACCTAAGACCAAAGCCGTTGTTTCAATTATATGAATGTCATAAAAATATTTTAACTTTTTTCTTGATTTCTATAATAAAAGATATTTTCTTTGTATTTATATATGAATCGTATGGATTCATTAAATTAATTTCATTAGGATTATTTTGCTAACTTAACAATGGAATAGAGTAATTAACTATTCCATTGTTTTTATTCTGGTTGCTGAATTTGATTAATGAGATACAAAGCAAAATAATCATTCATCTTAATGAAAAGAAATGTAGAGAAAAAAGAACTAGAATTATTTACACACCTAACGGTAAATGAACTTACAAACCAACTCCTAGAGATAGGAGTAACAAAAAGACATATTAATGATCACTTGGTAAAGTACTTTTATTTAATTGATAAAATGTACACCTTTCAAGTCTTCAATAAGAATAGAGAATATTGCCGATTATCCAGCATTTTACTTGGTTCACTTTTAGGAAAGGATTATTACAAGCCAATAATTAATAATCTCATTAATGCTGGTATTATCCAGCTTATAAAGAACCACAGGAATTTTGGTGATATCAAAGAATCCAAAGCATATAGATTAGTTAATGAAAATGTAGATTTTTTTGTACTGGCATTTTCCGCCACTGATTTTAAATTCGTTGATAAGATAATTAATGAGAGGGTAAAGAGAATTGAAAAAGACACCCAAACCCTTTCCAGGCTATTCAGAACCTTATCCAATATAGAAACCAGCCATATAGATCAAACCTGCCTATCAGCTAATGAATTGATGTTTCTACACCAATTGGAAACATATAAATTCCAGACGGTGGGAGCAAAGGGAAAAAGGGTTTACAACAATTTTTGCAACCTCCCTAAATCGCTTAGGGGCTGTTTGAGGATTAATAATGAGAATTTAGCGTTTGTGGATGTGGTGTGTAGCCAGATGATCTTTCTGGCTTCACTGGTAAAATCACAGCTAGAAACACAATCAATCACTTTAGAGAATACCACCAATCATTTTATCCAGCTTGTTACTGATGGTAAGCTATATGAACATCTTGCTACTGAATTTGACCTTAATAGGGATGAAGCCAAAGACGGGATTTTTCAAATGGTTTTTTCATCCAATAAATTCCAATCAAAAATCAAGAAATCATTTAAAGCCCAATTCCCACAAGTTTTGACGGTAATGGCACAGATAAAGGAAAAGGATCATAAGGTATTATCACACCTAATGCAACAAAAAGAGGCTGAAGTCATTTTTAGGGCACTAGATTCAATTGAATACAGTAAAGAGGTGCTCAGTGTGCATGATTCTTTGTATGCTGGTAAAAGCGACCTAAAGACCATTTCAGATGCATTGATTAAATCATTTCAGGTTGAAGGAATTAATGCCACCATTAATATCAATGATCAATCAAAAGTCAAGGTTTTTGACTCAGTGGCTAATGAGATAAAAGATTTACATGTAGATGATGATTTTGGGGTATTCGATATTCAAGAAGTAAAACCAGAAGTTGAAATGTTTCAATTACCATTGAATCCAAATGATAGTGCAGGAAAAATTTTCATCAATCTTTTAAAAAATAATGGAATTCATTTTTCAATGAAATCTGATTCAGTTTCATTTCCATTAAAAGACAAAGGTTTTGTAATTGCCACAGCAAGTGAGTGTTATAGAAATTTGAGAGCAACATAATTTAATTAAATTATATAACTTATTTTATTACTTAAAAAAGTTACTTAAGAAAGTTAGACAATGAAAATAAATCTATATTATTATTGTTTTTTTTCTGAACATTTCCATTATGTTTGCGTTATGATTAGAGATTAAACAAATAAATTTAAACAAAATTGAAAAATTATGGAAAAAGTTACACTAAAATTTTTGGCTAATAATTTAGCTAAAATGAATGAAGTACCAAATTATTTGTCTTTCGAAAAAGCACGTCTTTATGTAAGAAAACTAGATTTGGAAACAGAAAGAGAATGGGATATTTATGTGAGAAGTGGAAACAAGTCTAAAGACATTCCCAGTTATCCTAACCTTGATTATAAGGAGTGGATTTCTTGGAAAGATTTTTTGGGGTGTAAGTTCTCAACAAAAGAAGAATTCTTAATTTACTGTGACCGAAATTTGATCAGAACCAAAGAGCAATATTATAAACACTATGAGGAAAATCCTGATTGTGGTATACCTTTTGATCCAATTAAGTATTATAATTTATAATAAACAAATAAAGAATAATGATTATGAAAAATGTACAAGTAAGAAAAACGGAAAAAATCGAAGTAGGTGATTGGCGAAATGCACCAAAAAGTAAACATCAACAATTTACAGAAAAGTTGCTGGTAATTGATCAATATTTTAGTCAATCAAAAAAAGGTTAAAATATGGAAGAATTTAAATTTAGTAATATAGATTCAGCATTAGCAATACCACGCAATAGTATAATGGCTATGCTGGAAAGCGTAAACAATCAGATTATATCATTTGATAATGATAGTAATCTAAGTAATCCAATAGGTCTTTACATTGGCTGGATAATGGTTAATAATATTGCTGACAGAGATGCAGACAATATTATAGCAACATTGGATTTAAATTTTAATGAAATTGAAAATTTGTGTAATAATATTGATGTTGATAGTGTTAATCTTTCAAGTGTTCTTGTTTCCGATTGGAATTTAATAATTGATGAAGATGCTTTGAGAATACAGAATCAAAATAGTAATAGTATAATTACTATTTCAAATTTTGTGAATTGACAATCAGAACAACATGATATTGCTGATTTTAAAATAGACCTGATTAGTTTCAGGTTTTTTTTATTAAATCTTAAAGTTTTGAGATTTCAATAGTATTTATATTAAATTAATAAATATGAAAGAAATAACCTTACAAGATGAAGTCACATATAAAAAGTTTTTATTAAAATTAATATTTGAAGATATATTTGTAATCTATGAGCCTGAAGATAAAAAGTAAAGTTGATCCACTACACCATTCGATTGATGTAAATTATATTCTTGAAACTGTAGTAATGAGTTTGAATTCAAAGAAATTTAGATTGCTGGTTGACGGTACAGAAGTAAATTATGTTGAATTTGCCATTATTGGATTAAGAAAATTAAAGAATTTAAATCCCGACAATTTTAAAGGCAAATTAATTAGGCTGTATAATTTGTTTATCAATCCAATCTGGGAAAATGATTTTTATAATACCTTATCCAGAATTTGCGGAATAGAAAAGATTGATTTTTCAAATAGCTTTGATGTTTTCAATGAAATAATAAACGAATATGAACTAAGGCTAATTGGTGATAAATTAGTAAAGATATAAAAGAACCATAATTTTTTTAATCTAAAGCCTGTTTCCTCTGGATTCAGGTTTTTTATTGATTTATAATTAATTATAATAAAATATAATTATTATGATCAAATTTTTTAAAAAATTAAAGCAACTATTTGAGGAATTCTTTTTTGGCAAACCATTCCAATTTTTTCAGGAAAACAGCGAAATAGCAATTAAGGTAGTTAATCATATTAAGTCAATTGTTGAATCTGATGCTGTTGGATTTGGGGTAAATCTAACAGCTACTAATATTGATAATCTTATAGTCGAAAAACTTAAATCAATCCTTCCAGTAGTCAGTGAAAAAATGCTGGTGTTACATGCAATTGTAAATGCTGATTCTGGTAATGATTCTATTGCTATTCTGATTGACCATTTAAAATCAATTACCAAAGGCCAAAGAGAATCTTTTTGGATAATGCTTGCTGGTGAATTGAATGTTGCTTTGGCAGATGGTGAAATCAGTAGGGCAGAAGGTATTGCATTAACTCAGTTGTTTTACTCTAAGGATGCTTAAAATCTGACCCACAGAAACAGGGTAAATTCAAGACTTCAGACCATAAAAGGTGTCATTACCTCATAAGCTGGTAAAACGTCTTAAATCGGCTTATTTTGGATTTGAAAAAGAAATGATTAATTTGAAGATGAAAGGAAACGGCAAAGTTGCTGAAAGCCCCAATTAAAACTTAACAATTAGTAAAAATCCTGAATCGGAAATGGTTCAGGATTTTTTTTGTAAATTTGCATTTAAGTAAGTGGAAGAGGGATGTAATAAATGATTCAAGTAATTTAAAAAAGATCTAAATAATACAGAATTTATTACATTTCTACTCTAAGTTACTGATTATCAATCTGTAAATTATAAGTAGTTCAAATACAAGCTCAAAACAAGGTAACGGTCCCGTCTTGCGACCGTTACTTTGTTTTTGTGGCTTTTACTAATAGAGTAGATTATGGGAACAATACAATACTATACTGAAGAAGGGTTGAAGCGGTTGAAGGACGAACTTCAAATGCTTAAGACCAAAGGAAGAACTGATATTTCCAACCAAATTGCTGAAGCTAGAGACAAGGGCGATCTAAGCGAAAATGCAGAATATGATGCTGCTAAGGATGCACAGGGCCATTTGGAGCTTAAGATCGCAAAATTGGAAGCGGTAGTAGGGAATGCCCGGATTCTGGACAGTTCTCAGCTGGATACTTCCAAAGTGGGGATTCTGACTACTGTGAAGATCAAAAATGTGAAAAATGGCATGACTGTAAGCTATACCTTGGTTTCTGAGGAAGAGGCTGATTTGAAGGCAGGCAAGATTTCCCTTGCTTCTCCTTTCGGGAAAGGTCTTGTAGGTAAAAAAGTAGGTGAAATCGCTGAAGTAAATGCACCTGCAGGAACACTTCAATTCGAAATATTAGACATCACATTCTAACATAATCCCGGCGTACGTCGGGATTTTTATTTTTACAGATATGGCTTCAATTTTCACTAAAATCATCACTAGAGAAATCCCGGGGCACATTGTTGCCGAGGACGAAAACTACATTGCTTTTCTGGATATCATGCCGTTGGTCAAAGGCCATGTACTGGTAGTACCAAAGCAGGAAGTCGATTACATTTTTAACCTAGAGCCACAGGTGCTGTCAGGCTTACATCTTTTTGCCCAGCGGGTAGCCAAAGCCATGGATAAAACCATCAAATGCACCCGGATAGGAGTAGCAGTGATTGGTCTCGAAGTTCCCCATGTGCATGTACATTTAGTGCCATTGAAGACCATGGATGATATTAATTTTACGCGTCCCAAGCTAAAATTCAGCAATGAAGAGATGGCGGAGATTGCAGAGAAGATTAAGGGAGGGTTTTAGTTAGTAAGCAGTCTCAGTTATCTGTTTGCAGTCTCAGTATTCAGTAAAGTTGGGGATGTCATTGCGAACGACGAAGGAGTGTGGCAATCTCTTTTGTTAGTATTCAGTAAAGCTCAAGAGTCCGGAAATATTGAATATCGAATGATGAATGCCGAGTAATGAAGATTAGACAACCAATTAACCCTTAACTATAGTCTGAACGTATCAAGATTCCAAATCCAAGAGTAAAGATCATAGCCACGAGTAAAGAATCTAGATCCAAGAGCCAATACCCGATTAATTTAGCCTGACGACTATTCACTTTTTCACAAACTGCGACTGAATACCTTATTGTATATCAGAGATCTCATACCTCGGTGTTCCGCCTTTTTTACCGGCGACAAAAGCTCCGAGTTTGCAGGCAAAGTCAAGTACCTGATCCAGTGGCTGACTGTCTAAATAAGTTTTGATAAAGCCGCTGAGAAATGCATCGCCTGCACCAATGCTGTCAGCTACTGTGACCTTATAGCCATCATGGCTGATTATCTCACCTTGCTTATAAATCATAGCGCCCTTTGATCCTTGGGTGACGCATATCAGATCCATTGGGTAATGCCCGTCTAGGTGGCTACATACGCTTTCTATACCCGGATCTATAGCAAAATAATCAGCAAAAATCTCCAACTCATCTTCGTTGATCTTAAGAATATCCGTGAAACCCAACAAGGTCACGATGATCTCAAAATCATAGAATGGAGGCCGAAAATTCACATCAAATACCCGTAGGGTTTTATGCTGGAGTAACTGAAGAAGTGTAGTTAAACTTTCAGCATTACGCACGCCCAGTGTACCAAACACGAAAGCGTCAGACTCAGCAACGGCTTTGTCCATTTTGCTATTCCATTGAATGAAATCCCAAGCCACCGGCGACACGATAGTATATTTGATGTTTTCAGGATCAGTGTCATCTACCAGAACCTTTGAAGTCTCATGATCTTGATTGATCTGAATAAGTTCTAAAGGCAGCTGGAAAGTTTGTAAAAACCCGAGAAGTTCTTTGCCGTCATTGTCATTTCCGACCGCCGAGATAAGTTTTGAATCCAAACCCAGTTGATGAAGGTTGAGTGCGACGTTCATGGGAGCTCCTCCGGGGACAGGGCCTGAAGGCAGGCAATCCCATAGCATTTCTCCGAATATAACTACGTTATGCTGCATTGGTATTGTGTAAGTCTTGTTGGATTTCTTCTAAAGATCGGCCTTTGGTTTCAGGCATTTTGAATTTTACCCAGAGTAGCTGCCACACCATCATCAAAGCGAAAAATGCAAAGATATATCCCGGGCCAAATTGATTGGCAAAATAAGGGAAGACATTGGCTATCAAAGCAGCCAAAATCCAATGGGTAAAGCAGCCGATGGATTGGCCATATGCACGTAGTTCATTGGGGAACACTTCTGATATAAATACCCATATAACAGAGCCTTGACCTACCGCATGTGAAGTAATGAATGCAAATACAAATATCGGCAACCAGAAGTTGTCTATTCCTCCAATCAGGAAATTGTAGGCCATAAGCGAAAGTGAAATGATATAACCGATGGAACCGATATACATTAGTTTTTTCCTACCGATCCTATCGATCAAATACAAGCCTACAAAAGTCGCCAATAGATTCACTACACCAATTCCAATGGTGGAGAAAAGCGCAGATTCTGTAGAGATCCCCGCCATTTCAAAGACTCTTGGTGCAAAATAGATAATCGCATTGATTCCGGAGACTTGGTTGAAAAAGGCGATGAAAATAGCCAGCATGGTAGTGGACAGAAAGGCTTTGCTGAAAAGGGCAGAAAAGCTGCCTTTTTGCTTGATGGTTTGCTCTTCTATTATTGCCAACCGAATAGCTTCATCAACTCCCTCTGGATCAGTTCGGGTAAGGATTTCTCTGGCTTTTACTTGGTCGTTGAACTTGGCGATAAGCCAGCGGGGACTTTCAGGTATTCTGAAAATCATGGCCGTGTAAATCAACGCGGGTACGGCTTCCATTCCCAGCATCCATCTCCAGTCATTCGCAATTCCTGCCGTGCCAATCAGATAGTTGGACAAATAAGCCATGAGAATACCGAAGACAATGTTGAATTGGTAAAGCGCAACGAGTAAGCCTCTGTTTTTGGCGGGAGCTATTTCGGAAATATACATTGGAGCTACCACTGAAGAAGCGCCGACTCCGAGCCCCCCAATAAATCTGAAGAACATAAAGGAATAGGGGTCCGGAGCCATTCCCGAACCTACTGCCGAAATAAGATATAATGCCCCGATCCAGAGTAAGCTCTTCTTCCTCCCAAATTTGTCTGCGGGAATTCCTCCAAACAATGCTCCCAGGACAGTGCCGTAGAGTGCCATGGCAATCGCCAGCCCATGTGTGAGGTCATTTAATTTCCATACATCCTGGATAGCCCGCTCGGCACCGGATATTACCGCGGTGTCAAACCCAAATAAAAAGCCACCCAAAGCGGCTGTGATGGATAGAAAAAAGGCGTATTGTTTAGATGACATTAGGTGTTTCGGGTTTGATAGAGTTGCGAATCTAAAGAGAAGCCGAATAAATCAAAACCCATATTTGCATTTTGCCCACTTTTTATCTAAATGGATAAATAAAACTTCCAAATCTTTCCACAATAGCTTTTTCGAGGGTTTCTCTATGATCGGGATGAGCGATTCGCATCAGTTCATATGCACGCTGTCGCAGGTTTTTTCCATAGAGATTTACCATGCCATATTCGGTGACCACATATTGCATATGTGCTCTGGTAGTGACTACTCCAGCACCTTCTTTGATAAAAGGGACTATCTTGGATGTACCTTTTCGGGTGGCTGAGGTCATCGCCATAATGGGTTTGCCTCCTTCTGATAAGGATGCCCCACGCATAAAATCCATCTGACCACCCACGCCGGAGTATTGGTAGCTTCCAATGGAATCAGCGCACACCTGCCCTGTGAGATCCATTTCCAGGCAACTATTGATAGAAATCACCTTTGGATTTTTGCGGATAACCGCTGTATCATTCACATAGGCAGCCTCATGAAATGAAAACTCAGGATTGTCGTCTATTGCATCATACAGCTCTTTGGTTCCTGCGGCAAAGGCTGAGACGATTTTTCCGGGGTGTTTTTTCTTGTATTTGTTGGTAATTGCGCCCGATCTGAGCAGTCCCAGAATTCCATTGGAAAACATTTCGGTATGAATACCCAAGTCTTTATGCTGCTTTAGAGAATCGAGTACAGCATCGGGAATTGCTCCAATTCCCATCTGAAGGGTGGAGCGGTCTTCGATGAGTGCAGCACAATGATTTCCTATTTTTAGCTCTGTTTCTGTGATCTTTTCACCGTAATCCACTTCCGGGAGAGGTTCGTCCACATGGATGGCGGCATGGAATTTGGAAATGTGTATTTGGCCATCCCCATGGGTTCGGGGCATTTGCTTATTTACTTGAGCTATCACGGTTCTGGCAGTTTCTACCGCCGGTTTTGCCACGTCTACAGAAGTTCCAAGTGAGCAAAATCCATGTGCATCAGGCTCAGATACCTGTACAATGGCTACGTCTATCTTCAGGATATTTTGTCTGAATAAGTTGCCAATTTCACTTAAAAAAATAGGGACATAGCCTCCGTTTTCTGAATTGACCGCCTTTCGGACATTCTGTGATACAAAAAGGGAGTTCATATAAAAACTGCCTTTACACTCATCAGACACCAGAGGCATGTCTCCCAATGTAGTAATGGCTACTATTTCTACATCTTCAAGTTCATCTTTCCTGCCTGCCAAAGCATATAATAGCGTGGTGGGTGTAGCGGCACTTCCATGGATAAAAACTCTTTGGTGGCTCTGGATAGAGGAGACGGCAACTTCCGGGGTAACGTAGGTAATCATTGTAGCAAAAATTAAGATAAAACTAAATTCAAATCAGGATAGCCAAGATCGGGAAATTTCATTAAAAGTCTGTCTTTAGGACTGACTCCCAAGGTAAATGAGCCAAATTATATTTTGTTATTCATTCCGTAGCAAAAGTGAAGCACCTGTATAATTGCTATATTTGTAACTGGTGCTTATAGGAGCGAGGAAAGACTCCCGATGACCCAAAAACTGAAAACTATACCCGTTCAACTCCATGACTACGATTCCTGAGAGCTATAAACCCAAAAATCACATTAGAATAGTTACTGCCGCTTCACTATTTGATGGGCATGATGCAGCGATCAATATCATGCGCCGTATCATTCAATCCACCGGGTGCGAAGTAATACATTTAGGGCATAATCGATCGGTGCAGGAGATCGTAGATTGTGCTATCCAGGAAGACGTGCAGGCTATTGCGATCACATCTTACCAAGGTGGACATGTGGAGTTTTTCAAATACATGTATGATTTGCTTCGGGAGAAAGGAGCAGCACATGTAAAAATTTTTGGTGGGGGCGGAGGCACTATTCTTCCCGAGGAGATCAGAGAACTTCATGATTACGGGATCACAAGAATCTATGCACCGGATGACGGACGCTCTATGGGATTGCAGGGAATGATCAATGACTTGGTCAGCCAGTGTGATTTTGCGGTTGGGGATGAATTGCCGGAAGGATTCTCTCTTGGAGTGGATAATAAAGAGCATATCGCACGAGCTATTTCCGCATTTGAGAATTTCCCTGAAAACTCTTTGGCCCTTTTAGAGAAAGTAAGAAAGCAAAGCAAGGATTGCAAAACTCCTGTATTGGGAATCACCGGCACCGGCGGAGCAGGCAAGTCTTCCCTTGTAGATGAATTGGTTCGGAGGTTTATAATGGACTTCGAGGATAAAACACTGGCTATCATATCTGTTGATCCTTCCAAGAGAAAAACAGGTGGAGCACTGCTGGGAGATAGAATACGGATGAATGCAATTCATCATCCACGTGTGTACATGCGTTCACTGGCTACCAGACAGTCTAATCTTGCACTGTCCCGCTATGTGCAGGATGCCGTAGACACGGTGAAAGCCGCCGGCTTTGATATGGTGATTTTGGAGACATCCGGAATCGGCCAATCCGATACGGAAATCGTTGAGCATTCTGATCTTTCCCTTTATGTAATGACTCCCGAATATGGAGCTGCTTCACAATTGGAGAAAATCGATATGCTGGACTTTGCCGATGTGATCGCACTGAATAAGTTTGACAAAAGAGGCGCATTGGATGCAATCCGGGATGTGAAGAAGCAGTATAAGCGTAACCACAACCTTTGGGAAATCAAGGATGAGGATATTCCGGTTTTTGGTACCATTGCCTCTCAGTTCAATGATCCCGGCATGAATCAGCTTTATAGGACATTGATCTCAAAGATTGCCGAAAACCACCCTGAACTGCGTAGTGATGTCGAATTGGCATCAGGTAGCTCAGAGAAAATTTATATTATTCCTCCTGCCAGAACCCGCTACCTCTCTGAGATCTCTGAAATAAACCGAAATTACGATGTATGGGTGGAGGAGCAGCGGGAAATTGCCCAACAGCTCTATAGCATAACAAAGTCTATAGAAGCAGTAGCGAATACAAGGGTGGAGGACAAGGATCGGTTGGTCAAAGAACTCCTGGAAGTGTATGCTCAGGTAGAATTGGGATTTGACCCAAAAAACAAGAAATGGCTGGAAGAATGGACTTCTGAATCGGCTAAATATGGAGAGGACTTTTATGTTTTTAAAGTACGTGATAAGGAAATTAAGATTAAGACCTTTTCGACTTCACTATCCGAAACAAGAATTCCGAAGGTCTCTTTGCCTAAGTATGAAGCTTGGGGAGATCTATTGAAATGGGGTTTGCGGGAAAATGTTCCGGGCAAGTTCCCATTTACGGCCGGAGTTTTTCCATTTAAGAGAGAAGGAGAGGACCCTACCCGAATGTTTGCAGGGGAAGGCGGGCCTGAGCGTACCAATAAGCGCTTCCACTATGTCTCCAAGGATATGGAAGCTAAGCGCCTTTCCACGGCATTTGACTCTGTGACACTGTATGGAGAAGATCCTGACTATCGTCCGGATATTTATGGTAAAATCGGTAATTCGGGCGTGAATGTCTGCTGTCTGGATGATGCAAAGAAGCTCTACTCAGGCTTTAATTTGGTGGATCCAATGACTTCAGTTTCAATGACTATTAATGGCCCTGCTGCTACGATGACGGCATTCTATATGAATGCGGCGATCGATCAGCAGTGCGAGGTATATATTAAGGAGAATGGACTGGAAAGAGAAATTGATCTGAAGATAGAACAGATTTATAAAAGGAAAAACCTTCCGAGACCGAAATACAACGCTAAAGTTCCTGAGGGAAACAATGGACTGGGTTTGATGCTTTTGGGGGTCACGGGAGATCAGGTATTGCCGGCCGAAGTGTATCAGAAGATCAAATCCGACACAATCGCCAAAGTAAGAGGAACTGTTCAGGCTGATATTTTGAAAGAAGACCAAGCTCAGAATACCTGTATTTTTTCCACTGAATTTTCTCTGAGACTGATGGGCGATGTGCAGCAGTATTTCATTGAGCAGGGCATTCGTAATTTCTATTCTGTGTCTATCTCAGGATATCATATAGCGGAAGCCGGAGCAAATCCTATTACACAGCTGGCTTTGACACTTTCCAATGGCTTTACCTACGTGGAATACTATGTGAGCAGGGGAATGGATATCGACCGGTTTGCACCTAATCTTTCCTTCTTTTTCTCCAATGGAATAGATCCGGAATATGCGGTAATAGGAAGAGTTGCCCGTAGAATTTGGGCGAAAGCCATGAAGCTAAAGTATGGAGCAAATGAGCGCTCGCAAATGTTGAAGTACCATATACAGACTTCAGGACGCTCGCTTCATGCGCAGGAAATTGACTTCAACGACATCCGGACTACGCTTCAGGCACTGTATGCGATTTATGATAATTGCAATTCCCTGCATACCAATGCCTACGATGAGGCGATTACGACGCCTACTGAAGCATCAGTTCGTAGAGCAATGGCTATTCAGCTGATTATCAATAAAGAATTGGGATTGACAAAGAATGAAAATCCTATTCAGGGGTCTTTCATTACAGAAGAATTGACTGACTTGGTAGAAGAGGCCGTATATGTGGAATTTGACAGAATCACTGAGCGTGGCGGGGTGTTGGGTGCGATGGAAACCATGTATCAGCGCGGCAAAATCCAAGAGGAAAGTATGCATTATGAAATGCTGAAGCATACAGGTGAATTTCCTATTATCGGAGTGAATACCTTCCTATCGTCGGACGGGTCACCTACGGTGACTCCGGGCGAAGTCATACGTGCAGAGAAGGAAGAGAAGGAAGCTCAGATCCAAACACTTCAAACGTTGCATGCCGTTAATCCGGACTTGGTGGAGAAACACCTGCAAGCTCTTAGAAAAGTATCCGTGGACAACGAAAATATTTTTGAGGAACTAATGGAAGCTGTAAAGTATTGTTCACTTGGACAGATTACCCATGCACTGTATGAAGTAGGGGGTCAGTATCGCCGAAATATGTAATTGGGTTGAAGGATTCAAAAATTTCAAGATTCAAAAATTGATAAGAAAAATGGCAAAACGAAATGTAACGGTTCGCATGAAAGCGGATCATGAGTATGAAGCGGTCAATTCACAAAATAATATAGTGCAGATTGATATGTATGATCCCGAGGACAAGAAAGCACAGTCTCCTATGGATTTGCTGCTGTCGGCATTGGGATCCTGTGCATCAGTAGATGCGGTTTTGATGATGAAGAAGAAACGTAGAACAGTATCTGATTTCATAGTGGAAGTGGAAGGAGAGAGAAATGAAGGGGTACCGGCTTTTTACACGGATATTCACTTGAAATTCATCCTGATTTCTCCTGATGCCAAGGAGGAAGAGTTCGCCAAAGTAGTCGCTCTTTCGGTAGAGAAGTATTGCTCGGTAGCTTCCTCATTGAAGTCTAACATTACCTTTTCGTCAGAAGTAAGAACAGCTTAATGAGAGTTGTAAAAGAATTCAATCAGGAGGACATACGCATCAGTGTGTTCTCCTGGAATAGCAAATACATCATCAAGTATGAATTGGGGCCGATGGAACAGACTTTTAAGATTCCGGAGATGGATGTCTCTGCAGAAGCTGATTTAGAGACTTTTTGGACCGGGATTTTTTTTGATAAAGTAAAACTGAGATTTAAGGAAATGGGCGAATCATTTCGTAGTGAGGTGGAAAATTTATAATTTCCTGATCAGCTCAAATCTTATGAAGCCTATTATCTTTTGGATTTTTCCATTACTTATTCTCTCAAATTCTTGTGGACGCTGTGCCAGAGACAGTAACCGGCATAATTTGGTGGTGGATCAGTCCATCATTCTTGAGATAGAATCTGAGCTTGCCCAGCTTGATGAGGAGATCATTGCGCTAAAGGATCATTTCGAATTCCTATTGGCAAACAGAGATAGTTTAAAGCAGTATGCCGACGTAGACAAATACAGCTTTGAGGCAGGGTATTCAACCAATTTGCCCAAAAATTCAGAAAAACTCAGTTCTGTGGTTATTCTAAATACCACACCTGACTATGATTCAGCCTTGCAAAATGTGCTGGCTACCAATGGGATGGATTCCTTATTCCACCAGACATTTGAGAAGTATAATATGCTGGCGCAGGTCTATTATAATTCTGTAGACCAGGTATCACGGGTTTTCCCCGCCTATGATGCTAAAGCCCTTTTGGATCCCAATATTGACCTCACTAAGTTCAATTTTTTTTACAAAGGAGATTTTGATCACAATCCTGAGAAAGGGCCTGTGTGGATACCTGAGGTCTATGTCGATCCCGCAGGCAGAGGTTGGATTCTCTCATTGGTCCATCCTGTGACAGCTGATGGAGAGCTATATGCTGTGTTGGGAATAGACATTACTGTAGATGAGCTTATTGGAAGATTCTTGGAAAATAGAGAGGGTGATTTTCTAATAGTAAACAACAAAGGGGATATAGTTGGGGGAAAAGCTTCCGCAATAGAAGCGTTGAGTTTTCCACCATTGTTAAATCATGTATATAGAGAAACCATTCTGGCTGATAATTTTCGGATATCAGACTTTAATATTTTCAACAGTAAGAACAATGAGGTTCGAGAAATGGCCAAAGCAATAATTTTAACCAAGGAGAACCAGTTTTTTTTCCGGGAGGATTTTAGTCCTAAAGCCGCATATGCAGTTCCTTTTACGTTTCTTGACTGGTATTTGATAGAAATTGAGCTTAAATCCTGATGGAAAAAAGGATTGAATATCGCAGGGATTATTGGCTAACGATTGTTAGTGGTAGTATTCTGGTGATTTTGGTCATTATTCTTGGAGTAAGTTTTTTTAGCGCAATAAAAGATGCTGAAACCAAGTCAAGAAGCGAGTTTCTAAGGAAGCAAACTGAACTTGCAGCTACTGAAATTGAAATAGCAATAGATAGGTTTGAAGTTCATGCTAAGGATCTGATAAACTATCTTGAAGATGCGGGTTTGGATCAGGATGATTATAGGGATGATCTGACCAAAGCAGTTAGAAGGATTTTTAACAACTATCCGGGACTGATAGATACGGTATGGGTAAATCTTGGTGACTCTTCTATTTATCTTACTAGAACGGAAAGGAATGACTTCATTCGAAATAGATATCATGGTGACTTCCCGATAAAAGGCAATAATGATTTTGTGTATTTTACCGAAGGCAACAATAAAGGTTTTGAGCTTGCTTTTGGGCTAAATCCTGTCCAGTTTACCAAAAATTTTGTAACCCACTATTACTTGAATAAAGGAGGCAGTAAGCTTCTTTTGCTAGGAGAGGAGTTACAGAACTTGGACCTTACACATAGTGAATCCAAATTATCAATTGACAGTGTTTCTATTAAGCAGATCCAAGGCGATGCGTCCATTGGAGTGATTGGCATATATGAAGTTGGCTGGAAACGGGGAGTAACTTCCGGATCCGGTGTTTTGGTACAATATCCTTTTGACTTTGGGGAGATCTTTGACAATGCCGCGCTTTTATTTATGATTGAATCAAATTCAATCATGGATGGGATATATAGTACTTATCTGCTTCTATTCTCCGGCTTCGTACTTCTGCTTATAGGCACGGTGATATTTTTTACACTTTCTTTGCAAAGTAGGTTAGCGTCCCAAAAGCTACTACAGGAAAGCGCTGAGGAAATTTCAGAGTTATTTGACCAGCAAAATATCCTTTTAAAAGAACTTCGGGGATTTGTTTTTTTTCATAATTACAAAGGAGAAATTACCAGAGTAAGTGATGAAGTAGATGAGATTTTGGGCCATCCCAAATCGGAGCTTTTAGAAGCATTCAAAGAAGGAAAAACACATGAAGATGTTTTAAATGTGAAGGGTTTGGTGAAAAGTGCGCTTAGCCAGAATAAGTCCTTTATCGATTTGGAGTATGATTTTCAGAAACCGGACGGGACATTAGTAAGGCTCAGGGTTTTTGAGAAATTAATATTTGATGAGCAGGGAAAATTCAATGGAGGACTTGGCATATGCACCGACATCACCGATCAATACCAAAGCAAAAAAGAGTTGATAGAAAGTGGAATGCGCCTCCAAAATCTTATTGACAATATTCCCGATATCATATTTGCATATGATAATGATGGAATAGTGCTGGACACTCATTCTAGGGATCAGGAATTTTTGAAATCTATAGACCGGTCTTTGGTTGGGAAATCCTTGTTTGATTTGGTTCCAATACAGCAGCGAGAACAAACAAAATTTGCTTTTGATTTGGCGAGAAAAACAGGGCAAATCCAAACAATAGATTTAAAAATAAGTCTTGACGAAGATAATCAATACTTTGAAGTGCGCTTCTTCCCATTGGATGCCACTAGAATGATATCTATTACTAAGGACATTACCAGCCAACGTGTCTGGGAGGAAGGTCTGGTAGATGCGATGAATACAGCCGATCAGGCAAGTAGAGCAAAATCTGAATTTCTGGCCAATATGAGCCATGAAATAAGGACTCCGATGAATGGACTCTTGGGAATAATTGACTTACTGGATCAGACTGAGCTGGATGCCGAGCAGCTTCAATATCTCGAAATCATCAAGAATTCAGGGAATTCCTTATTGAATATTATCAAGGACATTCTTGATTATTCAAAAATTGAGGCTGGTAAAATTGTCCTTAACTCCATTGTTTTTTCTCCTGCTGAGGAGTTGGAAAAGCAAGTTAAAATTTTTTATGGTTTAGCCCAGAAGAAAGGAGTGACTCTTACTACTACCTGCGAACCCGAAACAAAGGAACTGATGGAGGGAGATGTAGAAAAGATCAATCAAATTATTCTCAATCTTGTCGGAAATGCGGTGAAATTTACTCCAAAAGGAGGGACGGTAACAGTAGAGCTGGAAATTGAGAATATTGCCGGAGATATTAATTTTCTGAAATGCAGTGTCACGGATAGTGGAATCGGTATTCCTGCGGCTGAGATCCCCAAATTAACCGACCCATTCTATCAGGTGGAGAGCTCAAGCAGCAGGACTTATCAAGGAACAGGACTCGGCTTGGCTATTGCGAAGAAAATTGTGGAATTAATGGGAGGGGAGCTGATTATTTCCAGTGAGCTTGGGCAGGGAGCTGTTTTTTCGTTTTCCGTATTGTTGAAAAATGCGCCCGAAGTTACCTCTAAACAGCCTTCCGATGAATTGCCCAAGCGATCCAATTGGAATGGTATGGCAGAAGAGTATCCTGCAAGGATTTTATTGGCAGAGGACAATGACCTTAACCTACAGCTGATGTCTTTGATGCTAGAGCAGCTGGGATATGATTTTGCAGTAGCCAAGAACGGGCAAGAAGCCTTAGATATGGTTAGACAGAAGGAGTTTGATATCATCTTGATGGATGTTCAGATGCCGGTACTGAATGGCCTGGAAGCGGCTAAGAAAATCAGGCAGATGGGAGACAAGGGCGGGCTGTTTATTGTGGGCTTATCTGCCAACGTCTTCGACGAAGATAGGAAGAAAGCGGCTGAAGCAGGTATGGATGATTATCTGACTAAGCCGATTCGCTTAGTAGCCTTGGCGGAAAAAATAAAGGAGTATTCCCTTAAGAAGGAATCAAAAATGTGAATAAAAAAAGAGGCTGTCTCATAAGTAGGATTTCTTGTCAGGCTGAGTAAGAAAAATTTAGAATTTACAAAAGAGTAGTGACTGCAAGGTAATTAGGGGCAAATTAAGGTCATCCTGAGCGAAGTCGAAGGGTTCTCGACTTCGCTCGAACTGACATACTACCAATACCTGCTCACTTAGATTAAATCCGTCATTGGTAGCTTGCCTCGCCTTGGCGGGAAGTCGAAGCCTTTTATGCGCTAATTAAGCCCATTTCGACTTCGCTCAATGTGACAATCATGAGTTATGAGACAGCCTTTTAAAATTATAAAGGAGTATTGATATCAAATGCTTCCAGATAATCAGAAACCCGCTTGACAAATTTCCCTCCCAACGAACCATCAACTACCCGGTGGTCGTAAGAATGGGAAAGAAACATTTTATGCCGTATGGCAATCACGTCACCAGTAGGAGTTTCTACCACCGCGGGCTTTTTCACAATAGCACCTACTGCCATGATAGCTACCTGAGGCTGAGGGATAATAGGGGTCCCCATTACATTACCAAATGAACCTACATTAGAAACGGTATAAGTTCCTCCCGACAGATGGTCTGCGTTCAATTTATTGTTTCGGGCAAGATTTGCCAGTTCATTCACTTTTTTGGAAATCCCTACCAAATTCAACTGATCAGCATTTCGGATGATGGGTACGATCAGATTTCCATTGGGCAATGCTACGGCCATTCCTACATTGATGTCCTTCTTTCTGATGATTCTATCTCCATCTACAGAGATATTGATCATAGGGAAATCCCGTATAGCTTTTGCCACAGCCTCAATAAAGAACGGGGTATAAGTGATCGACTCACCGAATTTGGCCTTGTAGTCAAGCTTATTTCGCTCGCGCCATAATACAATATTAGTCATATCCGCTTCCACAAAAGAAGTGACATGGGCAGAGATACGTTTTGACTCCAGCATGCGCTGGGCAATCATCTTACGCATCCGGTCCATTTCTATGATCTCATCCGAGCCGGAAATACTCACCTGCGTTTTGGGGGCTGAAATAGAAGGGATCGAGGATGTCTGTTTGGTAGCGATAGTTTTAGAAGAAAGGTAATTCAGCATATCCTGCTTTGTTACTCTAGAGTCCTTTCCTGTACCGGGAACCTTTGAAAGTTCCGCTTTGGATATGCCTTCTTCTTTGGCTATGCTTTGCACCAGAGGGGAATAGAATCTATCATCTCCCGAATTATCAGACAGGGTAGCTTCGGGTGTAGCTAAAATCGTAGCTGTGTTTTCAGGAGCAGCTGCCACCAGTTCTTCTTTCCTGCTATCTGCTTTTGGCTTTATTACATCATTTTTTTCAGCTGCTGTCTCAATGATGGCTATTGGAGCCCCGACAGCTATTACTTCTCCTTCTTTGGCAAGAATCTGTTTTAGAACTCCGGCGTGCGTGGAAGGTACCTCAGTATCTACTTTATCCGTAGCTACCTCCAGAACTGATTCATCTTGCTCAATAGTGTCCCCTTCTTTTTTCAGCCAGGTTAGCACTGTACCCTCTATGATACTCTCGCCCATTTTGGGCATCAGCATTTCTACAATCGCCATGGTTATGATTTAATGATTTATTGGGTTTATATACAAGTTTTAAAATTAAATTTTATAAAACTCTATCCCAAACCTTTTAATAGAAATTTTATTTGTTATTTCTCTAAAATACAAATTCGAAGCAAATTTAAAACTGCTACTGCCGTCAATTGAATATTTAATATTCTGTCTTGAGTCAACTGAAGTTTTTTGGTTTCAACAAATCCCTCTCCTACACAGGAAATCCAAACGGTACCCACAGGTTTTTCGGCCGTTCCTCCAGTCGGACCGGCTATTCCGCTACTGGCCAAACCGAAATCTGCCTGAAATAATCCGCGAACACCTGTTGCCATCTCCCGGACAGTTTCTTCACTTACCGCTCCAAAAGAGTTCAAAGTGTCGTTCTTCACATGGAGAATTTCATTCTTGAACCGGTTATGGTAAGGTACAACAGCACCCTGAAAATACGAACTGCTGCCGGAAATACCGGTAATCAGATGAGAAATATAGCCGCCGGTACAGCTTTCGGCCAAAGCTACAGTTTTCTTATTCGTAGTCAAAAGCTTGGCAATGGCCGTTTCCAAAGACTCTGAATCATAGCCATAGACATATTTTTCTATCCTAGGCAAGACCATGTCAATTTGCTTCTGAATAGCGTTTTCGATAGTAGTTTTATCTGTTCCAAAGCCGGTAAGCCGAAGTTTGACGTGGCCTAAGGAAGGCAAATATGCCAAGCGAATGGTTTTTGGAAGCGCATTTTCCCAATCTCTAATCAAATCTGCCAGCCAACTTTCCCCTATTCCTACAGTTTTTACCATTCGGTGTACGATGACGGGAAGAGAAAATAGTGTAGGAAGTTTTGGCAGGACAAAATTACGCATCAACTTTTTCATTTCATGGGGTACACCGGGCATGGACATCCAGTAGTTTCCGTTGCGTTCAAACCACATTCCCGGTGCTGTCCCCACTTCATTTGGCACGTAAGTGCAGCAAGCGGGCAAATGTCCCTGAAGAATATTGAGGGGAGTAATCTCCCTACCACGCTTTCTGAAAAACTCTGTGACTGCTTCCACCGCAGCAGTATGCTCTACTATAGGGCAATCGAAATATTCTGCCAACAGTGGTTTGGTGAGATCATCCTGTGTGGGACCGAGTCCACCTGTGATCAAAATAATATCGGCCCTGGCTTCGGCAGAAGCGAAGGCTGCCAGAATATCCTTTCTGTCATCTCCTACGGTTGTTTTTCGTACTACCTTCACACCCATCAGATCAAGTTCCTGACTGATCCAGTGACTATTTGTGTCGACTATTTGTCCATAGAGCAATTCGTCTCCAATGGCTATTATCTCGGCTCTGACTACTTTCATCTGATTATAATTTGATTTTTAAAGGACAGATGGAATCTCGCATGGCTTATAGTCATCCAAGTGTGTGCCGTTTTCGACATGCTCGATTTCATGTGTTTATAATTTGTTCTTCAACGGCCACTACCTGTCCCGAAAATCGGTATGCCCACTTATCGTCGGACAGGTTCGGGACAAACTGTGTGACACTTTCATCAGATCATCTTACTTCTGATTTACGAAGTATTTTAGTGAAAATTGTAGGGAGAAACCGTTTTAAATAAATTCCCATGGTTTCTTTTCCGCCGATGTATACTTCTTCCTTTTTGTGTTTGAGGGCTTTGAAAATTTCTGTGGCACAAGCCCCGGCACTCATTCCGTTTTCCTGAGCTTTGTCCATCTCGTTGAGTGGAGACCCGTCAGCCGTTAATGCATTTTTGGATACATCTGTTTTGATAAATCCGGGACAGATCATGGTGACGGCAATATGGTCATTGAAGTGTTCTAATCTAAGGGACTCAAAAAAACCGTGGAGCGCATGTTTGGCAGCAGCGTAACTTGATCGATATGGTGAGCCAAATTTCCCGACTAAAGATGAAATCACTCCAAATTGCCCGGATTTTCTACTTATGAAATGGGGGAGTAGTGCCTTTGTCAGTGCCACAGTTCCAAAGAAATTCACCTCCATCAGCTTGCGGTCCACTTCGATCGGTGTATCCCTGATCAGCGAGCGTTGACTGATTCCTCCATTGTGGAGCATGAGATCAATATGTCCAAAAGCTGCTATAGCTTCCTTAGTCTTTTCTTCGAAAGTAGCCTGATCTATCAAGTCAAGCGATAGGACTTTACAATTCCCTGGATTGGAACTTGAAGCTTTGACCCTTTCCAACGCTTCTCGATTTCTGGCAGACAGGATCACCAGATAGCCTTCATTTACAAATTTGTATGCAGAAGCTTCGCCTATTCCTGAGGAAGCACCGGTGATCCAGATTACTTGTTGGGACATGCTAATGACGGATTCTTTTATAATTGATGTAGGTGAATGCGTATTGATGACGCTCGTCTGAAGGATGAAACTCGGAGAATGTAATTTTCCAGTCGTCTTTGTTGAACTCGGGAAAATAAGTATCACCCGCTGGAGTAGCCTCTACTTCTGTAAGAACCAATTCATCTGCCAAAGGCAACGTTTGAAGATAAATTTCTCCTCCTCCGATCACATAGAGGTGATCAACTCCCATCTTTTGACAAAATATAAATGCTTTCTCTACGCTCTCGAATACGTAATGACCTTCAGGGACAGTGTAGTCTTTATTTCTGGTGATGACGATGTGAGTCCGATTGGGCAGAGGTTTGCCCAGTGATTCAAACGTTTTGCGCCCCATCAGTATGTAATGATTGGAGGTTAGCGTTTTAAAACGTTTGAAATCATCGGGTAATCGCCAGACTAGGTCATTTTCACGACCGATGACATTGTTGGTAGCCAGAGCAGCTATTAGTGATATCTTCATGCAAAATGCTTCTTGGCTTGAAGATAATAGGCCTGAACACCGGAAAAAATAAAATGGTACAGAATTACTTTTCTTTCATTGAATTCATGATGTTGGGGTATTGGGCCATGGCAAGTGATTTGGGAGCTGACTCGTCTATTTGGATCACTCTCATCTCCATAGTACCTGCATCTTCTGTGCTGTAGGTAAGCTCCATGAAATTGCCCTTCGGAAAGTTCTTGTAATGCTGTGCATACTTTTCCTGTGCTTTTGAGCTCATCATAGGATTATTACTGCTCCACAATGATGAATAGCCCCCAATAGCCTTATTGGTGACCCAATAGTATCCCTCTCCATCTTCATTTTTAACGTGGTATTCTTCACAGGGATAGCCTAATATATCTTTGGTCTTTCCTGTCTTTTTTACCACCACATCACCCACGGATAATGTATCCAAGTGATCCGAGACCGCATCATCTATGGCATCCAAATCCATTTTGTAAGCAAAACTGGATTTCTCTCCCTTATTTTCCAGAAATACGATGGAAGCTTGATTTTTCATGTCAAAAACCATGGAGGTCATTGCTTCGGGTTTTTTCGGATCCACAAGCTCCATTCCGGTGTAATTCGAAGATTTTGCCAGATAGGATTTAAATAGCACGGGGTCACTCGTCTTTCCTTTATTATCTCTACTGGTCATTTCCAGTACTATATGCCCAAAAAAATCATATTGATCCTCTGTGTCAACCGGCTCGCCTAAGCCCTTCATGATTTTACTGAAGTCGATGCTTCCGGATGCCCTGTCTTCACTGTCTCCATACATATCAGAGAATATTTTCTCTACCTGCCTCTCAGTCATTTTGGAGGCCTCATCCTCTACTTTTCTCTCTAGAGCTTTCTCTACGCCCCGATTTGCAGCATTTTGGATTTTTCTCATGATTTGGGCTTCCACAGACAAGGACAGGGAAGAAACAACAACCAAAAGGATAGAACTTCGGAGGAGATTATTCATGAGTCGGTAATTTAAAAATAGGGTGAAATTATAGATACAAGTTCCTTAAAATCAGGGTAAAAAAGAAATATTTCCACTTTTTTATTAAAGTATGTAATTCATTGAGAGTGATGGTAAATCATGCCGCGGTTACATCATTACAACCGTGAGATACGAAGCAGGATACAACTCGACCTAGCAGGAATTTTACGATCTTGGATTTTCGGATAATCATACAAATTTATATCCTCTAAGCAATTCGTCTACTTTCATACGCTTTTTCCCTTCCAGCTGAAGTTCCACTATGTCCAAAACCCCTTCTCCTGTCTGCACTTTCAAATAGGTCTTATCATCAGTCAGCAGTTCTCCGATTCCCTTGGCTGTTTTCTGATCTTTAGCAAATGCGGTTCGGTATATTTTGCAGATTTTACCATCAAAGCGTGTCCACGCAGCAGGGTAGGGAGAAAGGCCACGTACTAAATTATGAATAGATTCTGCGGACTTGCTCCAGTCGATTTCGCAGGTTTCCTTGAATATTTTGGGTGCATGATGAATCGCTTTGGATTCATCCTGGGGGAGAGCCTGCACTTTATCGTCGGCAATATCCTGTACCGTTTTGAGAACCAGCTTTGCGCCTATGTTCATCAATTTTTCATAGACAGAGCCAAGGTTGTCTTCTTCAAGAATTGCTGTTTTTTCCTGATGGATGATACTGCCTGTATCTATCTCATGTTTTAGGAAGAAAGTAGTCACACCGGTTTCCTTGTCACCATTGATTATCGCCCAATTGATCGGAGCGGCACCGCGATAATTGGGTAGAAGTGAGGCATGAAGATTAAATGTACCCAAAGGAGGCATATTCCATACTGACTCGGGAAGCATTCTGAATGCTACCACGATTTGTAAATCTGCTTTCAGCGCCCGCAGTTCCTCTTGAAATTCAGAAGACTTAAGGTTGGTTGGCTGGAGGATATTTAAGCCTAGCTTGAGTGCGGCTTCCTTTACGGGAGAAGGGATTAACTTCTGTCCACGGCCTTTGGGCTTATCCGGAGCAGTGATTACACCTACGATATTCCAGTCATTTTCTACCAAAAGTTCTAGCCCGGGCACCGCAAATTCCGGTGTGCCCATGTATATGATTCTAAGGTCTCTATTCATTAGTGTGTTGATTTGAAATTTAGGATTTAAAGTTTCCAAACTCAATTGTACATCAGGTATTTAGCACGAAGCAGTCTATACTTTACCAAATCCTCCTCCCAACTTGCAGAAATTTCTGCTTCAGATTTTCCGGCGATAATCATCTTTTTCAATTGATCAGTACCCGCCAACGTATTGAAAAAGTTGTTGAAAAATGCCTGGTCCTTTCCTGATTTGTGATAGGCTTCCAGCAGATACTCCAGCGTGAATTCGTGCGCCATCGATTCTCCTCTCAGATCCCTTCCATAGCATTTTTTATCCTGATGGGGAGGATTCTTGGACATGCCGTCTACGCTTACAGGAGTGAATGTAAAGTCCCCGAATTTAGGGGCCGGATAGCCATAAACCTGAAAAGGGAAATGAGTGCCTCTGCCCAGAGAAACAATTGTCCCTTCAAAAAAGCAGGTACTTGGATAAAGTTTAATGGATAGATCATTTGGCAGATTGGGAGAGGGTTTTATGGGAAGATTATAGGCTTTGCCATGGTCCCAATCTGCCACAGGGATGACTTCCAAATCGGCCTGCAATCCGCCTTTCAGCCATTTTTCACCATTGATCATTTGTGCCAGCTCACCCACGGTCAGTCCGTGTACTACAGGAATGGGATGCATTCCCACGAAGCTTTCAAAACCCTTTTTCAAAACCGGCCCTGCAATGTAGTTCCCGTTTGGATTAGGTCTGTCGAAAATAATTACCTTTTTCCCATTTTCCGCGGCAGCTTCCATCAGGTAATGCATGGTGCTGATATAGGTGTAAAAACGAACTCCGACATCCTGCAGATCGAAAATCAGAATATCCAAATCTTGGATCTGCTCCGGTTTGGGTTTTTTATTATTTCCATAGAGAGAAATGATAGGAAGACCGGTTTTGGAATCCACCGTATTGTCAACTTTTTCCCCGGCATCAGCCTGACCACGAAATCCATGCTCGGGCACAAATACTTTCTTTACTCTAATGCCTTTCTCCAACAAATAATCCACTACATGTTTATTGTCGCTTTGGGTCAAAATACTGGTTTGGTTTGCGACTATTCCTATACTATTTCCCTGAAGCTGGTCCAAGTAGAGTTCCGGACGCTCAGCTCCGGGCAAGGGAGTGCTTTGTCTTGCCAAAGTGATAGATGAATTGATGAGAATTAACAGCGCTATGCTCAAAAAGTAAATAAAGGAAGTAAGTTTCGTTTGCTTCATGCTATTTTGCGGTCTAATCGAACAAATTAAAGCAGTCCTTTGAACCTTTCCTATTTCATCGCCAAAAGAATCAGTTTTAAGAAAGCTGGGGGATTTTCTGCCACCATCCATAAAATCGCAGTAGGAAGCCTTGCCTTAGGCTTGGCTGTGTCGCTTATTTCGTTTATGGTACTGGGCGGTTTTCAAAGTACCGTTTCTGAAAAAGTTTACGGGTTCACCGGTCACTATCAGGTGCAGCGATTCACCATGAGCAATGCCTTTGAAGAGGCTCCTTTCTCGTTGAATTCTCAATTTAGCCAAACATATCAACTGCTTCCTTTTATAACTAAGGTGCAGGCATTTGCCCATAAAGCAGCATTGATCAAAGGTGATGAAGAGGTAGAAGGCGTCTTGATGAAAGGAGTGGGGCAGGACTTTGATATGCCTGCATTCCAGAAGTATGTGGTTGAAGGCAGAATGCTGAGCATTCCTGACGAAGGTACCAGCAATGAAGTCATGCTAAGCCAGCATATTGCCAACAAGCTATTGCTAAAAGTAGGAGATAAAATCACACTGTACTTTGTCCAGGATCCACCACGATACAGGCGAGTGGAAGTGGTCGGGATATTTCAGACCTATCTGGAAAACTTTGATGAGAAGATTATCATCGGGGAATTGCAGACAATCAGAAATCTAAACAACTGGACTAAAGATCAGATCGGTGGTTTGGAGATTTTTATCGACGATCTGAAAAATATGGATTCATATACTCCAAAAATAGAGGAACTTATGGATTTTGATTTAAAGTTGATTAGCAGTCAGGATAAGTTCTTGGAGATTTTTGATTGGCTTAAGCTTCTGGATAATAATGTCTATGTCTTTATAGGATTGATCGGCTTTGTGGCAATCTTCAATATGGGAGCGATTCTCTTTATTTTGATCATGGAGCGTACCCAAATGATTGGTTTGCTAAAAGCGCTGGGATCTACCAATCAACAAATCCGAAGAATATTCTTTTGGAATGGAATCAATATCTTACTCCGGGGCATGGCCATTGGAAATGCGATAGGACTTGGGCTGGGTTTTTTGCAAGATCAATTCAGATTGATCCCTCTGGATGCGGCAAGTTATTACATGAGCTATGTGCCGATTGATTGGAACTGGCCGGCGTTCATTCTGATTAACTTGGGAATTGTTGCGCTGACAGCGGCAATTTTGTGGATACCTGTAATGGTGATATCTAAGGTAGATCCTATTCGATCAATCCGCTTTGATTAAGGGTATAAGGATTGAAAATGCTTTTAATTTTCATCATTATCACACCTAATACTGCTTCTTTGAAGATTCCCCGGCTCATTTTTGAGGTTCCTTTGGTGCGGTCTGTGAATATGATAGGAACTTCTACCAATTTGAATCCCAGCTTCCAGGAAGTGAATTTCATCTCGATCTGAAATGCGTAACCCACGAACTTTACTTCATCAAGTTTAATCCCTTGCAAGACTGATTTGTGATAACATTTGAAGCCGGCTGTAGAATCCTTGACAGGTAGTCCGGTGATGAATTTCACGTAAACGCTGGCAAAGTAAGACATCAGAACTCTTCCCATGGGCCAGTTTACCACGTTCACTCCTGTGATGTATCTGGAGCCGATGGCCAAGTCAAAATGTCTATCAGCACAAGCTTCATAAAGGCGGATCAGGTCTTCCGGATTATGGGAGAAATCGGCATCCATTTCGAATATATAATCGTAACCCCTCTCCAGGGCCCATTTAAAACCGGTAATGTATGCCGTACCCAGTCCTAGCTTACCTTCCCGCTCGATTAGGTGAAGTCGGTCAGGGAAGTCTGATTTCTTGCTTTTTACTAAATTCCCTGTACCGTCCGGACTTCCATCATCAATCACCAAAAGTTCAAATCCACCTACAAGATCCATGATCGATTGAATCATCTCCAGGATGTTTTCTTTCTCATTGAAAGTGGGGATAATGACGAGTTTTTTATGGTCCATAGTCAAGCAAAGGCCAAAAGTAAGCTTAAAGACCGATTTTAGAAGGACAGACCGTATAAATTTTGGTTAAAGTTTAGATTTACGCAAAAAACAAACAATGAAGCAGCACCTAGCTATTGTCAGTTATTTCTCGGTAGGAGCTTATGATTCTACCTCTGCGGAAGAAAATCAGATGCTATCTGAAATACATTAAAACTTGAAAGCCGGGATTGGGAAAAATATGCTGAAAAAGTGCAAAGTTGGGTTAATGAAGAAGTGTTTTTGGTACAGCCATTTATCTCAGGAAGCACAAAATTCCAGTCGGGATTTGGCATAATTACTTCCTTTTTTAGCAGCATTTTGGATGAGGATACAACCTTCTGAATCACCCATAGAAGTCAAGCATAGCCCTTTGTGAGCCATAGCCTCCAAGTGATTGGGGTTATGCTTGAGTACCTCATCAAAATCCTCTATGGCCCATTCCAAATATCCTGCATTCATGTAAGCAAATCCGCGATTGTATCTTCCGATTATATTGTCCGGTTCATGCTTTACATAAATATTGAATAAAGCAGCACAGCCCAATGCATCTCCCTGATAGGCAAGAGCCATTCCGGTATAGAAGTAGGCTTTTGCATAATCAGGCTTTAATTCAGAAGCTTTTCTTAGAAATTCTTCGGCTTTACTATAATTCTCAGTCATGATCATAGTGCGTCCGAGTAGGTAAATAAAATCAAAATCATCTGCTCCAAGTGTCGCAGCGCGAAGGAGCTTCAGCTCGGCATTCTTATAATCTTTTTGCTCGAACAGTAACTTGCCCAGACCCACGTAAGCCTGTGCATATTTGCTATCAATGGCGATGATTCGCTCATAATCAGCTTTTGATTTTTCGATTTCTCCAAGTTCCTCATGGCATCTTGCGCGTATGTGCAGTGCCTTCACGTCTGTTACATGAAAGAATAGGTATTGGTTTAAACTAGAGATGGCATCTTCATATTTCTCATTCTTAAATAGCTGTTCAATGTCTTGAATGCTACTTGAACATGAGCTACTTATATATACTAATAAAAGCATAGTCAGGATACGTAAAAGTCGTTTCATGACTAAATGAACAAAAAAATAAGGATTAGGAAAAATATTTCTTACGAAATTTTCCTAATCCCTACGAAATTTTAGGAATTATCTCCCTCACGGAGAGATTTTCCTGTAATCTGCTGACTATTAAAGTACTCCCTTGGTACTGGGAAGTTGGTTGATATTTCTGGGATCACGCATCACTGCCATCTTAATAGCTCTTGCCAATGCTTTGAAAATAGCCTCAATCTTATGGTGCTCATTGTCACCTTCTGCTTTGATATTCAGATTGCATTTGGCAGTGTCAGAGAAAGATTTGAAGAAATGATAAAACATCTCAGTGGGCATATCTCCGACTTTTTCCCGCTTGAATTCCGCATCCCACACCATCCACGGCCTTCCTCCGAAATCAATTGCTACCTGCGCCAACACGTCATCCATAGGAAGAAGGAAACCATAGCGGTAAATTCCCTTCTTGTCTCCCAAAGCCTTCAAATATGCTTCTCCAAGAGCCAGTGCCGTATCTTCTATCGTATGGTGCTCATCTATGTGCAAATCGCCATTTACCTTGATCTCAAGATCTGTGCTGCCATGCTTGCCTAGCTGCTCCAGCATGTGATCAAAGAAGTGCAAACCTGTCTTGATGTCACAGGTTCCATTTCCATCGAGATTCAGTTTGATGTAAATGTCAGTTTCAGAAGTTTTTCGACTTACTTCTGCTGCACGGGGCGGCATTTTCAGGAATTCATAGATCTCGTCCCAGTCGGTGGTAACCAAAGCAGTATTCTCAGCTGATTGGCCTATGAAAATAGCTTTTGCTCCAAGATTTTCCGCCAACTTCACATCGGTCTGCCGATCCCCGATTACATAGGAATTTGCCAGATCGTATTCATCGGAAAAATACGCGGTAAGAAGACCTGTGCCCGGCTTTCTGGTGGGAGCATTGTCTTTTTCAAATGTCTTGTCCACATGGATCTCCTTGAAGAAAATATTCTCCTGTTCCAGTGTTTTGAGCATCTTGAACTGTGCCGGCCAAAAGGTTTTTTCAGGAAAGGAATCCGTGCCCAATCCATCCTGATTAGTTACCATTACCAATTCAAAATCAGTTTCCTCGGCGATTTTGCGAAGGTTGGAAATTGCCTTTGGCAAAAACTCTAATTTTTCCAGGCTATCAACTTGAAAATCAGTAGGCGGTTCTTTGATGATAGTTCCATCCCGATCTATAAAAAGTACTTTCTTCTTCATGGTTTATAACTTAAAGCTTTCTGTATATATTTTCTTTAGTGCTTGGATGAAGGATTCATTTTCTGCCCGTGTGCCTACGGAGATTCTTAGACACTCTTCACAAAGCTGAACTTTCGATCTGTTTCTGACGATGATTTTTTCCTCAATGAGATCATCGTAGACATGACCTGCATTGGGGATTTTCACCAAAAGGAAGTTCGCATGGGAAGGATGGATTTTCTCCACAAAATCAAGTTTGCCCATTTCCTCCTTCAAGTATTCACGCTCTTGAAGTATATCAGCAATCATCGCATTGACCTTATCTACTTTTTGAATAGCGTTCAGGACAGTACTTTGAGTCAAGCCTGAGATATTGTAGGGAGGTTTGATCCGGTTCAGAATTTTGATCATTTTCTTCCCGGCAAATGCCATCCCCAGTCTGAGAGAAGCAAGTCCCCAAGCTTTGGAAAAGGTCTGCATGACCAGAAGATTTCCATAGTCATTCAAATAGTCGGTAAAGCTCGGTTCGTCGCTAAAGTCTATGTAGGCTTCGTCCACGACCACCAGGCCATTAAATTCTCTGAGTAATCTCAGAATATCCTCCCGCTTTACTTTATTCCCACTTGGATTGTTGGGAGAGCAGACGAATATGATTTTAGTATGCTCATCTATCGCTTGTAAGATGAGATCCGGCTGAAGTTGGAAATCAGCGGTCAAAGGGACTTTTCTGGTTTCTACATCATTGATTCCGGCACTTACTTCATACATTCCATAAGTTGGAGGCAAGAGAATCACATTGTCTATACCGGGATTGCAAAATGCCCGAAAAAGCAAATCAATTGCCTCGTCAGAGCCGTTTCCAAGGAATATTTGAGAGGGCTTTATTCCCTTTATTTTAGCGATTTCCTCCTTCAGCTCAAGTTGATAGGGATCAGGATAGCGGTTGTGATCCTCATCTGTGATAGATCCGTAAGGATTTTCATTTGCATCCAGAAATATCCCTTCCTTGCCGGTATATTCATCCCGGGCGGATGTGTACGGCTGAAGGTTTGCGATATGCGGTCTTAGTAGTGGGGTTAGGTCAAACTTCATTTCTTTTGTTTTTTGAGATGTTTGAGTCTGATTGTTACGGCATTTTTATGAGCGTACAGCAGCTCGTTTTCCGCCATGATTTCTATGGTAGGTCCTATGTTTTTCAATCCTTCAGGACTGATTTTTTGATAGGTGATTTTCTTCACAAAGCTGTCAAGAGACACGCCGCTGTAATTTCTGGCATAGCCATAGGTAGGCAAGGTATGATTGGTACCGGAGGCATAGTCACCGGCAGATTCAGGCGTGAAGTTTCCGATGAAGACTGAGCCTGCATTATAGACAGCCTCTACAGCTTTTTCTTCTTCGACCACACTGATGATCAGATGCTCAGGTGCATAGAAGTTGATCAGTTCCATGGCTTCTTCTGTACTGTCCATTATTACTGCCCTTGAATTTGCCAGCGCTTTCTTTGCGATGTCTTTTCTGGGCAACTCTTCCAGCTGCTCATCGATCTCTTTGATCACCCGCTGAGTAAATTTCTCTGTGTCTGTGACCAAAATGACTTGACTGTCCACGCCATGCTCTGCTTGAGAAAGCAAATCGGCTGCTACAAAAGCAGGGTTTGCGGAATCATCCGCATAGACCAATACTTCAGAGGGTCCTGCGGGCATGTCTATTGCTACTCCGTATTTTGTCGCCATTTGTTTTGCCGCTGTCACAAATTGGTTTCCCGGACCAAAGATCTTGTCGACTTTCGGTACGCTCTCTGTTCCAAAAGTCATAGCAGCTATAGCCTGTGCTCCACCCGCTTTCACAATTTTGGTAATGCCTACCAATCCTGCTGTATAAAGGATTGCCGGATGGATTTCACCTTCTTTGTTAGGAGGGGAGCAAAGCACAATTTCTTTGCAGCCGGCCAATACTGCAGGGATTCCGAGCATCAAAACCGTGCTGAAAAGGGGAGCAGTTCCTCCTGGAATGTACAGGCCCACCTTCTGGATGGGGATACTTTTTCTCCTGCAAATTACGCCGGGCATTACTTCATCTATTAATTCAGGAGTGGCTTGGGCCATATGGAACCGTTCAATATTGGCTTTGGCCACATGAATAGCTTCCTTCAATTCAGGGGAAATAGCCGCCGAAGCTGACTGGATTTCTATTTCGGTAGGAAACAATGACTCCAATTCAACATGATCGTATTCCATTGCAAATTTGAAAAGGGCTTTATCGCCATTTCTTTTCACTTTTCGCAGAATAGGCTTTACGATTTTAGTTATTTGCTTGGTTTTAAAGGTTGGCCGGGCCAACTGTTTTTTCCAAGTCTCCTTGCTAGGATTGTCCAGGACTTTCATATGATTATAATTAGTCTTTCAAAGGCCAGACCTGCTTACCGTCAGGCAGGCTCGATTTCATTCGATTTCCGGTCTAGGGTAGTGCAATTAATTTTTGCAGGGTTAAAGAATCATCTTTTCTATGGGAACGACTAGGATGCCCTCTGCTCCTGCGGCTCTGAGTTCCTCGATGTTCTCCCAGAATTGATCCTCATTCAAAACAGAATGGACAGATGACCAACCTTCCTGTGCAAGCGGCAGAATAGTAGGGCTACGCATTCCCGGAATCAAGTTGGTGATTTTTTCAATGGATTCATTTGGTGCGTTCAACAGCACATACTTGCTGCTTTTGCCTTTTTGAACTGCATTGATCCTGAACAACAATTTTTCTGCAATTTCCTTTTTCCAATCCGGTAGGTCATTATGGGCGATCAGCACAGCTTCGGATTTGAAGATTTCTTCTACTTCCTTCAGGCCATTCATCATCAGTGTGGATCCCGAGCTCACAATATCACATATTCCCTCGGCCAACCCTATGCTAGGGGCGATCTCTACCGAACCGGAGATTTCGTGAATATCAGCATTGATGTTTTGGCTTTTGAGATAATCCCCAAGAATTTTGGGGTAGGAGGTTGCTATACTTTTTCCTTCAAAAAACTCTACTCCGCTGTATTGCTGACCTTTTGCCACAGCGAGGGAAAGACGACATTTGGAAAATCCCAAAGCCTTTAGTGTAGTGACATTTTTGTCTTTCTCCACTACTTCGTTTTGACCCACGATTCCAAGATCCGCCACTCCGTCGGCTACATATCCGGGAATATCATCGTCGCGGAGAAATAAGAATTCGATAGGGAAATTGGTGGAAGTGGACTTGAGTTTACCCGTTCCGTTATAGAATTTGATGCCACATTCTTTGATGAGGCTAAGTGAGTCGTCAGATAATCGGCCGCTTTTCTGTACGGCAATACGGATTATTTTTTCCATGTTGGCAAGTTACGCTAAGAAATAAAAGGATGTAATAAATGTTGGCGAAAAGCGGAATCCCTATCATCGGCTTCACCGGGTGTGTAATACTATTCCTCAGGAGGAATGATGGAAATGGTGCATCAAGTTGCCTTGATGTGCAGTTGCTAAAAAATCAATATTTCTATTGCTGTTTTCCATTCTCGTTGGCAAAGATAGGGATGGATAGAAAATATGCAAATGGAGAGGCGTTTTTTTGAAAATTAAACTTGTGAGGTTTCTTTACAAATTACTCCTCCCCAGATAGCAGCGCGTCGAGTTTCTCCCAATTTCCCCCCAATGCCTGGGTAATGATCAAGTTCCATCTAGCTTGCATCTCTTTATTTAAGCCATGCCTCGTCTGGCCGTCGTATAATTCCTGTAAGCGGTTCATTTCTCTGTAAGAGTCCATGTAGATAGTATTGAGCTTTGCTTCAAATAGCTCCGGTTCCAATTCCGTATTTTTCAACCTGGCTATCATACGGTCAGCAGCGATTCTGGTAAGGTCAAAATGTCTTTGCTCATGATTGCTTGCATAGTCATTGGCATTTTTCACCCAAGATTGATTGGGTAGCATATATACTTTGATCTCCAGCGTCTGCACTATTTCACCTTCTTCTATAGTAGCATTTCCTTCTATAGAGAGACTACTGAAAATTGTGGCATTGAAAGAACTTCTGGGATTGGGAGTTTCAGTGAAATCGGACCAGGACAAAGGTCTGTCAGGATCATAGAACACGGTGTCTTTGCTGCTCGGTCTTATGGGATCTATGATATTCAACCTGACTTTTTTTACCAGTGCTCTGTTGCTCTGATATTGGGTGGAGATCCAAGCATCAAAGTATTCCCTGCTATTTTCAAACAATCGCTGGATGGATGCTTCCACATGGTGCATTTGGGAAGCGGGTCTGTTGTACTGGATTTTACCGTTGAAATCCACCAGGTGAACGGGCTCATTTTTGCCGTTTATAAAGAAACCCAGCCCCAACTGCAAGTCTCCTTTGTAGGCATTGCGGTCTGCTTGATAAATTTCCTTAAGGTCTAGGTTATAAATTTTGATTGAAATTCGATGGAGGAGCTGTTGGGAAGGAGTTATTTTAGAAGTGAATAATTCCAGTGTTTCTTCGGGAAGCTTTGCACCGAAGGTAGCTTTATGCTTTTTTCTCCCGGAATCATAGATTTCGCCAACTGTTTTGGATACACGCAAGTCGATGACTTCATCAAAAGTGTAATTCTTTTCTTGGGAGGATTTTTCAGCAGGATTTAGTTTCAAGATGATATCCTGAGCTACGGAATCCACCGGTATAAGGAGAAAACAGAAAAAGGCCAAAAGCAATATTCTCATGACTTGGAAAACGAAATTGACTATCAAAAGTTAATTCCATGTCTATTTACAAAATCTCAATTGACGAAGAGTCTTTATGTTATTATGTTTATCCGCTTTTCTGCCAGTAAAAGAGACTAAAGCATTATAGGATTTGGAAAACACTAGCGTCGAGGCCACTTCGGTCTTCTGTCATCGGTCTTCCTGCCATTATACCAAAGAAAATGAGGCTACTGGCATCATTGCGGATAATCACATTATTTATTATACTCCTTCAGTTATTAATCGAAACAGAATTGAAATTTGCCCAAAATGATAAATGTCGTGGTGCAATACTCCTAAAATCAACTCGTAATAGGAGTAGCTCATTTCCCCAAATGGTTCATCCAAAATCATTTCGTCCAAGGTCGATAAGTATTGCTGCCAATCCTCTTGGGATTTTTCTAAATGAGCAAGAGTTTTTTGCCACTCTTCTTTAGTAGTATTTGTAATCGGCTGAATGAAATTATGATTTGGGCTTGAATAGTTGTTTTGGGGGATTCCTTGCAGTACAAGTTCTCGCCAGCCTATCATGTGATTAAGAATTTCCCATATGGAATTGGCTTGAGGAGAAAATTTGTAAGCAGCTTGTTCGGGTGTGATTTGGCTGAGTTTAGCTACCATATTCACCCCCAGCCAAGGATTTCCATTGTATTGCTTTGCAAAAAGGCTTTCTATTCGGCTGGATTCTTTCATAGATCTCAGAGTTAGTGAGCCTTGAAAATACAAAAAAGAACCAGTTTAATTACCGGTTGGATAGTGATACTCAAGGAATCGCTTTTACTAAAAAACCTTCACGGGTTGGCTAATAACTAGGTCATAAATCAGCTAAATTAAGTGCGTTTACTTTCAAATGAGTATTAACCCTTGAAGGGGGGTAAAGATTGGATTTTTAAAGGCTATTTTCTTAGGGTAAAGCTGTCAGAATGTAAAAAAGAAGCGCAGGTAGCATCCACGCTTCTTTTTTGAATGCTATTCCTATTCGTTTTAGTTGAAAAGGAGCGGAGCGAATTGGGTCAAATAGATCCTCCAGTTTCTCCAGATATGGCCGCCCTCAGATTCTACATATTCATAAGGCATGCCCATGGCATCTAGTTTTGCTCTATATTCCTTATTGGCATCATAGAGAAAATCAGTTTTTCCAATAGCAATCCAATAGAGTTGATATCCATTGTCCATTTGAGTTTTCAAAGTACCATCTATGTCATTGTAGACACTGTTGGTAGCATCTTCCCGTGGCATAATAGCAGCGGAGAAAAGACCGATGTAATCAAACTTGTTCGGATAAAATCTAGAGATGTGCATCGTATGGTAGCCGCCCATGGATAGACCTGCGATAGCTCTAGTTGATTTATCTGCCTTAACCCGATAGTTGCTTTCCACAAAGTTGATGATGTCCATAAAATTTGCTTCATAGGTTCCATCCATAGTTTTTGGAATCATAAAAGCCGGCTTGTACATTCCTCCCTTTCCTTCTCCCGGAGCAGCATCCTGGATTACATTGCCGTTTGGCATTACAACGATCATAGGCTTGGCTTTTCCTTCTGCGATGAGATTATCCATAACCTGGGCAGTTCTTCCCAGAGCTATCCAAGCCTCCTCATCGCCGCCCGCCCCATGCAATAGGTATAGCACAGGATATTTGTCTTTGGATTGTTCATATCCGGGTGGGGTATAGATGGTAAGTCTGCGGTTCATATCCAATCCCGGAGAATCATACCAGCGGCGGGCAACAGTACCATGCGGTACATCTTTAACCCGATAAAGGCCAGCTTGTCCTTCACCTATTATAAATACATTGGTAACAGAAGCTACATCACGGATCAGAAAGGGATTGTTGGGGTCAGTAGTCTTGAGATCATCTACTATAAAGGAGTAGTTGTAGAGCTCGGGGGAAAGCTGAGCTGTGGTATATGACCAAACTCCTTTGTCATCTTTTGTAAGTTCAGCTTTTCCGGGGCCGTCCATTTTGCCCATGGGGGTGTCCATTTCTAGTGTAGGAAGAAAGTCCCCTGTTACCTGAATGACAGCTGCTCCCGGAGCAAATATTCTGAATGTGACAGAGCCATCGTCGTGAATTTCTGGTGAAGTGATTTGTTGCGGGCTAAATAGAGCTTCTTGCGCGTGTGAGCTTCTTACTATCAGGCAAAAGAATAGGATAGAAAGCTGTAGAATTTTTTTCATTGCTAGGTTTTTTTGGGTTGAAATCAGGAGATTACTTAAGTGTAGGCTTAATCAAATCCCTATTGTATCATGATGACAATTACAGGAAAATCAAGCTACTTTCCAAAGTAGGTCTTTTGAAACCTTACTCTATTTTGCAGTAATCTCCTGAAGAGTGATCGCCGGCTTGTATTCTATCGGACGAAGTGTGTACGAAAGTGTACAGGTGATTGTATGCCGTCCAAATCAAATTCACGGAATTTAAACTTTTTCAAAATTAAATTTCCTTAACAAGCTTGGTTTGCTGCAACCCAAGAAATGAATGAAACTTACAAAAAGTGTCCGCTTGTAATACAGTCGGACATAGAAGTGACCATATATTGTACATGTTTTGTTAAAAAACTGTGAATTGATCAGAATTAAATTTTGAAATGATCCTGAAAGTATAATGTTTCGAAAAATTATTTGGGCTCTGGGGAAGCTTTTGTTTTTGGATTGGTATGCGCTTGGCAATAAGGAAAGCATAACACAAAATCTAAAAATTTAAAACCAACATATTATGAAAACTCTATTCACAGTAGCATTAGCAGGCGCATTATCTTTAAGTTCTTTGGTAGCCAACGCAAGCGAAGACCTAAGGGCTTTATCCACCGTAAATTCTACGCATAAGAAAGTCAATGTGATGCTGAATGAAGGCGTAGGAAACGCAAAAATTTCTATTTTGGATCAGGACGGTAAAGTCCTTAGCAATAGAAAAGTACGTGTAAAAGATGAGAATTTGATGGTGCCTTACAATATGGATAATTTACCCGCAGGCGAGTATCAAGTCAAAATCGTAACTGATCTGGAAGAAGTAACCTACAAAGTAACGACTAGTGATGCACCGATACCTGCTGCGGCTTTACCTTTGATGGCTTATGGTAAAACAGTTAATGAAAACACCGTTGGCTTGACTGTAGTGGGATTGACTGAGCCCGGTGTCAAGGTGGAGGCTTACTCAGCCAAATCTGGAAAAGTCATCTATTCTGAATATGTCGATCAGGCTGAAGGTTTTAAGAAGGATTACTCTTTCAATAATATGAAATCAAACGATATCTATCTGAAAGTGATAGACAGTCAGGGAAGAAGCAAAACACTATTCTTCTAAAGCAGAAACAAACCAACTATTTCCCAAAGCCCTGATCAACTTCAGGGCTTTTTTTATAGATCATCCAGTCTTCGTGTGCGTCATTTTGAGCTGCTTTTCTTTTAGATGGGTTGTTCAATGGATTTTAATGCATGAATTATCGCTTTGAAGGAACAATGAATTATCTTCCCTATTCTATATTGCCTCAAAGGTGTTCAAATCCAGTCATAAAATTACTTGTTATAGTGCTGTAGAAGTCTCATAGGATGAAGAGCTTTGTAGAAGGATTAACCGGCGTTGAAAACACATTTACAAACAGGACAGGATACTTCGGGGTGGCCTTAACGTTAACTTTACCATAGAACTTTACATTATCATGGAAAACAAAACACGACTTGTACAACTGATCCATCCCACTTATGGACGGAGTATTGCCATGGTTCAAGAGCCGGAATTGGTATTTTTAAAAGAGTTTGGGTCTATCTATGAACTTGCCATAAGTGCTTTGGAGAATGGGCAAAAGTTAAAGGAATTGATCCTAGCTAGCTTGACAACTGAAACATTGGATTACTCCTCTGTATATGAAGGTACAAGTGAATGGAAGTTGCTTCCTTCTTTCGATCATCCGAAGTCTCCTTTTCTTTGTATGGTATCGGGTACAGGTTTGACGCATCATAATAGTGCGTTGAACAGACAAATGATGCACGGGCAGCTTGAAGAAAAGCCTACTGATAGCCTAAAAATGTATGAAATGGGAGTGAAGGGAGGATCTCCGGCACCTGGGGAAATAGGAGTTCAGCCGGAATGGTTTTATAAAGGGAATGGCGAGGTATTAAGAGCTCATGGAGAATCGCTTTCTGTACCTTATTATGCCAATGACGGCGGAGAGGAGCCTGAGATTGCCGGGTTGTATATCATTGATAAAGCGGGCAAACCTTGGAGAATCGGTTTAAGTACAGGTAATGAATTTTCCGACCACATCATGGAAAAAACCAATTACCTCTACCTGGCGCCATCAAAAATAAGGAATTGCTCCATAGGACCGGAAGCAGTGATCGATGCGGATTTCGAAAGCTATTCAGGTGAGGTTGCCATCTCGCGTAATGGTCGGCATGTTTGGAGTTCTGCAATTAATACCGGCCAAGAGAATATGTGCCACAATTTGGCGAATCTGGAATTTCATCATTTTAAATACGAATCCCATAGAATCCCTCTTCAGGCGCACGTTCATTTTTTTGGAGCAGATGCCTTTAGCTTTGGAAATAAAATCGCCTTAGAAAATGGGGATAAAATGACTGTAGAGTGGAAAGGAATGGGACGGGCATTGGAGAATTATGTAAAAGTAATGGATCCAAAAGCACAAGAACCTCCTGTCATCAGTCAATTGTAACAGACAATGATCAATAAACAATGAAGTTGGTATAATTGAGTTTGTACTACCTGTCATGTAATTTTTATGGTCCTATTCTTAATCATACAGCGAGATTGAATTTACTTTGCTTATCTTGATCTAAAATTTAGATAAAGTAAAATCTATTTCGAGAAATAATTGTTAAAGAATAACCAGAACGTCCATTGAAATCTAACTTCTCTTTATTAATCCAACTCCTTGTTTTAGTTTTTGCGTCGGGCTGTACATCAAGTACTGATAACCTATCCCAAGAATCCGGAGATGTACTAAATTCAAATCCCGTCATCATGGCCTATTATGTGCCTGAGCGGAATTTTAAGCCAGAAGAAATACCTGTAGAAAAGCTTACCCACATTATATTCTCTTTCACTCACGTAATCGATGGTGAAATGAAATTCAGGAATCCAGAGGTGTCAGGGCCAATGCTGGAGGCCCTTGTCGGGCAAAAAGCACGTAATTCTGACCTAAAAGTGATGATTGCATGTGGAGGATGGGGAGCGGATGGCTTTTCGGATATGGCATTGACAGAAGAAAGTCGCGCAAAATTTATCAAAAGTGCCGGGGAATTTATAGCAGCCTACCAGCTTGACGGTATGGATATGGATTGGGAATATCCTGGAATTTCGGGAGAGGGTACTATGGCAAGGCCGGAAGACACACAGAATTTTACCTCACTGATGAAAGGATTGCGTGAGATGTTGAATACGTTCGATTCCCACAAAATTCTGACTTTTGCTTCAGCCGGATGGAAGCGATACTATGATTTTATCGAGGTGAATGAGGTAATGAAATATGCCGACTACACCAATGTAATGACGTATGATCAAGTTTCCGGGGTTTCGATTTACACAGGCCATCATACTCCGCTAGGGAATGTGAATAGCGAAGACATTCAGGGAACTCCTTTTCGTGATCATCTGGACAGCTTGTATCAGTCAGGTGAGAATTTGGATCCAGATCCACGTTCGGCGGAGAAAATCGTAGACTTCCTGATCGAAGAAGGGGTTGATCCTAAGCAGATCGTGATCGGTGCTGCTTTTTACGGCAGAGTCTGGAAAGGCGTACCTCCCGTAAACAACGGCTTGTACCAGCTTAGCAATGGACTACACATTGGATGGATGGCTTATCATCAAATTCGGGACAAGTATGAGCAGGATTCTAGTTTTCACCGGTTTTGGGATGACAAGGCCAAAGCCCCATACATGTATAATATTACCGATAGCTTATTGGTATCGTATGATGACACCGTTTCCGTAGCAATGAAAACAAAATACACTAAAGACAAAGGAATAGGAGGCATCATGTTTTGGGAATTGGGCAATGACACCAAGGAGCAAGGAAGTTTACTGGATGCCATTTATAAGGCTGCTCAGTAAGTAAGATTATCCTGGTTATCAATAAGTAAAGGTGATACCTGCACCTAATCCCATATCGCTGTCATAATGTGAGGAGGCTGAAATGTATTTGGTGAGGATGTATCTGGCACCTACGGCATATTCGAGATCGGAATTCACCATTCCCCAAAGTCTGGCTCTTTTGGTAAGGGGAATATCGTCCCGCCGGAGTTGAAGTCTTACGTAGCCGGTATGATCTACTTTCAGGTCTGTCACGATAAACCAGGGAGCCGTGTACTGAAATCCTAAATGAAAAACATTCCTATCGTCTTTGGTGTTGGCTTGCCCAAACACGCTTTTTTCAAGTTCCTTACCCTCACGATATCGAAAATCCCACCCTACATAGCCAAATGCAAATTGATTTCTCCCCAGAAATCTCCCGAAGTGACTTTCTGTTTCATAACCATTTCTGGCATTCAATCCGACTCTCCACTCTGTTTGTAGCATCCAGCGGGTGTTCATAAGGGTGATATCACCGTCTGTACCGTTAGTTTCCACACCTACTTCTGCTCCAAGATAAAAGCGGCGGTCATCTGCTTTGACTTTTCGCAAAGCCACTCTGGGATCTCCTATCTGAGGATTGGGAGGGGAGTCTTCGTAGCTGATTATTCTGCCCATACCTGCCATCATATGATAGAGGATATGACAGTGGAAAAACCAATCCCCGTATTCTTCCGAGGCATGGAACTCGATGGTGTCGGTCTCCATGGGCATAATATCGAGGACATTCTTGAGCGGAGCATATTCGTCCATATCATTTACCACTCTGAAAAAATGTCCGTGCAAGTGCATGGGATGGCGCATCATGGAATTATTGGTCAGGACAATCCGAACGTTTTCCCCTTTTTTGATCAGAATTTTATCACTTTCGGAGATGGTCTTATTGTCAAGCGTCCACACATACCGGTTCATATTTCCTGTCAGCTCAAAGTTGAGAGTTCTCGTTGGGACATCGGGAAGTGTGGTTTTCCGGGGTGCTTTGAGCATGTTGTAGTTTAGCGTGACCAATTCTGCTGGGGATTTGGCATGCATAGCTTCCATGTCTTCAGAATTCATTTTACTGTGATCCATTTGGGAATGATCCATAGATGCGGAATCTTCTGAAGTAGGAGCACTATCATCGGTTAGTTCCCGATACATGACCGCATTCATGTCCATCTTCTGAAGAGCCATGTCCATGCCCATATCATCCATTTTTCCTCCTAGGGTCATCATACTGTTCATCATGTCCATTCCTTCAAAATAATCCAGTTGGGGAAGTTTTTGGGCAGAGAGCTTGGGGCCGTTGCCTAGCCAAAAGGAAGCGTAACCCATGCGGTCTTCGGAAGTTGCCAGAAATTCCGCCATCTCACCTGATTCGGGAACAGTGACTTCCAAGTCATAGATTTCCGATACTCCGACGATAAGGCGGTCTACTTCTACCGGTTCCACGTCCATCCCATCAGAGGCTATTACTTTGAACTTGCCTCCTGCATAACTCAGCCAGAAATAAGTAGAAGCACTTCCATTGATGACCCTAAGACGTACTTTTTCTCCGGGCTTATACTGTTTTCGCTCAATGCTTGTTTGTCCATTTATCTGAAACTGCTCATAATAGACATCGCTCACGTCCATCGCATGCATACGTTTCCATTCATTGGTTAGCTTTGTCTTTAATTTCCCCGCTTTGATTGCCTCTGAATAGCTTTGGACTGAATTTTTTTTGATCATGTACCAGTCTGTGGCAAAGTGTAGGGAGCGTTCGATCTGATGCGGATTTTCGTCACTCCAGTCAGTTAGCAGCAAGACCTCTTCATTCTCAGGTTGCTCATTTTTCTTGTGGATAATCAGTGCCCCGTACATTCCTATCTGCTCCTGTAGCATGGTATGGGAATGATACCAATAGGTACCACTCTGCTTCAGTACAAACTCAAATGTATGCGTGCTGTGCGGCTCAATGGGGGCGGTAGTCAAATAGGGTACACCATCCTGCTCATTGGGTAAGATAAGTCCGTGCCAATGCAGTGAAGTGGTATGATGCATCTTGTTGTGCACCCGGATCACAGCCGTGTCCCCTTCTGTAAAATGCAGGGTAGGCATCGGAGTTTGGCCGTTTACGGAAATGGCTTTTTTTGTTTTTCCCGTATAGTTTACCAGCGTGTCACGGACATAGAGGTCATATTCTACGAGCTTTTGCGCCACTACCGGTGCGCTCAGAAGTATACTTAAAATGGAAAAAGCAAGGATCTTGATCGATAGTTTTGACATGCCGGATAGCAGGGGAATTAATTAATTTTTGAAGCCGATTGTTTCTTTCACACTACCACAAGTCAGCATTTTAGAGCCATAGTATGGATTCTTTACACCTGCCTCAGCGCTTAGCCAATAGCTTTTCTTCATGGGGCAATACTGATAATAGAGCACCTGTGGGATAGAATCTTGGTTTTTCGCATACGTGTACATGGCTTCAGAAAATGGGGCAAAAGCAGCGCGCCTCTTTTCCAAATCTTTGCTTTTATTTACCTCATCAGCGAGTTTGGATAACTCTTTTTTATTGGGAAAATCCCCGGCTTCAGCAATGCTTTTAGCCATAACTGAAGCAGCATTGCCGGATTTTTCATTGTCACTGGCTATTAGAGCATCTTTCAGCACTAAATAATTTTTTAGAATTTCATCCGTGTCTTGAGCGGTTGCAATTGCTGCAAAACTCAATAGAATAAGAGTTGATAGAATGAGCTTTTTCATATGTTTATAATTTTTCTGTCACTTCATTTTTATATTTTTAGGTAAGGGTAAGAAAACGCTAAGAAGTTAAATTTTCATATTCATGCT
>NZ_JAVDWS010000010.1:0-197752 GCF_031457395.1 Algoriphagus sp. 4150 | reverse complement strand
TCTGCCCAACTCAGAGATCCTATGCCCCTTGTTTTTTTTTCTTTTTGTCGTTTCATAGTAGTTTACTTTGTGTAAACTCAATTCAGGACGAGTCAGCTAGCACAAGACATAATTCTAGTACGTTCATAAATTACGAGTACACATTAAGGAAAATGACGGTAAGGGATTTAGGAACAAAGTTGGGGTCATCCTGAGCGGAGCAGAAGGTTTGACTCACCTCCCTGTCCCTCCGGGAGGCGGACGCTCGGACTGGCAAAACATCTGCCACTTATTAAATTCCTGCCATAATACATCACGCATCAAGCCTATCCAATAAGCCGAAAGACAACCGGATCCCGATCTAAACCAGTGCCAGATAAAACGTTCTGATACTCAAGAAAATAATCAATATCCCGACGGCTATCATCAGATACTTTGGCTTTACCAGCTTACAGATATATGCTGCAAACGGTGCGGCAATAATACCTCCCAAAATCAGCCCCAATACCGGGGCAAGGCTTAGTTCTTTGACAAAAAACAAAAAAGTAGACGCACTCGCCAAAGACACAAAAAACTCCACGAAATTGCCCGTACCTATCGCATATCGGGCGATCTTCCCTTTGCTGAGCAGCGTACTGTTGACAATAGGTCCCCAGCCACCTCCGCCTATAGCATCTGCAAATCCACCTGTAGTCGCCAAGACCGGAAGACTTTTACTATCACGGTTGAAGTTAGGGGTATGCTTTTTCTTAACCTTTCTAAGGATCACAATTCCCATCACCAACAGGTAAAGTGCAATGACGGGCTTGACCATATCCCCATTTACATTGGACAATAAAAATGCTCCGATGATTGAGCCCATAACGCCAGGAACAAGTAATTTTTTGGCCAACTTCCAATCCACATTCCCCATTTTCCAATGAGAAATCCCTGAAGCCAAACTAGTGAATACTTGGGCAAAATGAACCCAGGCTGAAGCCGACGCAGGAGGAATTCCAATTCCCAGCAAAATAGAATTACAGCTCACCCCATAGGCCATTCCCAAAGCTCCATCTATACTCTGCGCCACAAAACCAACAAGCAAAAACCATAAAAACATTTCAGTATCTATCTCCCAACTTTTGATAGACTGTGTGATCGTCTGTGTGATCATCAGGACAAACACCATTGCCGCAAAGGCAAAAAACATAGTCCAGAATGGTTCACTCTTCAAACGTGATATAAATTTTTGCATGGATTATCGGGATGTGAAATCTCTTTTTGACAGGCCAAATTTAAGAAGTAAATGCATATATCCTATCAATTTAATATGAAAACTCTGCTGCGCATTTGCTTGCCGGTTTTATAAATCATCCTCCTAATTTTGAACTATGAGTGCCCGCAATTATGCCGGTTACATAATTTTCTTCGTCTAGGCAGCCCAGTCCGAAGTGACGTTGACTCCATACATCATCGGTTATCCGTCATCGCCAAGCTGAGGAACGAAGCCGAAGCCCGCCTACCGGAGGACAGGCAATCTCATTGTATTTACGAAATGCTAATGACGGTTTACGGGATCAACGAAGAGTGAAGATTTATTCTAGGAAGTTGACTCAACTAGTTGTTGGAGAATTCAAATGGGATCAGAGTTAATGTACCTAGATTCAATAATGCCGTAAATCGTACTTCGTAAATTCAAAGTCTGAAAGGATTGCTTCGTCAAAAACAATTCCCTTCGGTCATTGGTTTTTCTCCGCAATGACGGACGTCAATATTTCCCGAATCCTAAGATGCTTTTATGGCTTTACCGGTAGAAAAGCGGATGTACGTATTCTGAAATTAAAATGTTAGGCCTATAAGATTTCAGCCGTTTTTAGATCAGCTTCTTTTATTTGCAGCGCTATGCATAGGTTGTTCATAGCCGAAACGGTTTGTTTGATCACATTTGTCATCGTGGAAATCGGCACTCCTTTTTTAGCATGGTTTTTTATATTCTCGTATAGAAAAGCGATCATCTCTTCATAGAAAGCTTCATTTCTCTCTATCCCTTTCTTCAAAACCACGGTGTATTCCTCTCTATTGAGCTTATCATTGCTTACCTCTTCTGTCTGAGTCTTGACAAATGCCTGTAATCTGCTCAAAACCTCCAGAGCCAATGGATCTTCACTTTCGGTCATATAGCTGATGTTATGAGCCACGTCTTTGATATCCTTGGCTCCATACACCATGGAACGAAGAGAAAGCATACTTGAAGTCAATTCTTCAGCTTCGTTTGTATCAAGGTTTTGCTCTTGCAAGAGTGCGTAGAAGCCGGTCAATTCATCTTCTATGCGTTTTATTTTATCGTATTTCTCAGTGATATTTATTGCGGTTTGGAAGATTGATTTCCATCCGGAAGATTTCACCGCAATGGGCCCAAGGGCAAAATTATGGTGTATAAAATCCTGAACATACAGGTACATCTGATCTAATTCATCTTTTATTGCTTTAAGAGCCACATCGGGGAATTCTGCAGTAATATTTTTTATATACAAGGTTTCACCCGGAGGTTCAGCACTTTTGAAACGTTTCATCAAGAAATTCTGAAAAGCACCCAAAAACGGTAAAAAAAGTAAAATCCCCGCCAGATTCAATAGGGTATTTAACAATACCAGCTCCATCAGGGGATCCGTCATATTGAAAAAAGTATATACCCCATCAACCAGTTGCTCTAAAAACAGAAAGATGAGGATACCCGCCGTCGAATTAAATATCACATTGGCGATGGCAAGACGTTTCTTATCTGCCGTGCCTCCAATAGACCCAAGCAATAAGGTAGAGGTTGTCCCCATATTCGCCCCGATTATCATGGCAAAGGACTGATAGACATCTATCAAACCTGCATTCAGCGCACTTAGAATAATTACGATCATCGCAGAACTCGATTGTACCAAAGCCGTGACGATCAATCCCAGCAGTAAAAACGCCCAAAGCCCATACTGTGAAAAAGCGGTAAGGTCAAGCTGATCGGCCACCGCATCAAGTGCGTCTTTCATAAAATCAAGACCCAAAAACAACAGTCCAAATCCAATTAAAAACCCGCCAATATTTTTCAAAACCGGTCTGCTCTCCAAGAACAAATAAGACAAAATCCCAACCGCCAAGAACGGAAATGAAAAATCGGCTATGTTCATTTTGAAACCAAGAGCAGCTACAATCCAGGCGGTGATGGTGGTTCCCAGATTTGCTCCGAGAACAACCCCAAGTGCACTCTTCAAGGTAAGCATCCCTGCTCCCAGAAAGGCAAGAACTAGCAAAGTCACCATTGAGCTGCTTTGCAGAATAGCTGTTACAAAAGTTCCGGTGAGAATACCTTTCCAACTCTTATTGGTAAAGCGTTTGATAAAGTGCTGGAATGATTTCCCCGCCAGACCTTTAATACCGTCTTCCAAGTGGCGCATCCCGAAAAGGAAGAGGCCAAGTCCGGCTAAAAACATCCAAAAATCAAAAGGTACTCCAGTCATTTTATCAGAATTTTAAAAAAGCATTAATTCACAAACTAAGTTAACACTGTATGCAGTCCACTCCTCTTTTTTGAAAGAAAGTACACTCATTTTTCTTCCCCTCACTAATATTCCAGTGGTGATTTCACCTAATCAGTTATCATTCCGCTTCTTAAAGTTATACTTACTAATCTGTACCCTTCCTCAGTTTTGAGGAAGTCAAAATGGTTCTGATAAAAATCGTCCCCATTTTTGTGGCTTATTATTACTGACATCAAAGGATATTTTCCGGTCAATGCTTGTCCACAATTATCGAAATAAACATTATATGCTTCAGCTTCAAATATTCCTTGATTAAGCCCATTGATGGATATAAAAAAATCCTGATTCTGAATTTGCCTTAGAGAAAGCGCATCTTTTATCAAGAGAAAATTATCTTCGAGTATTCTGTCACTTGGTTTACTTACCCAACCTTCCCCCTCTTTCCAGAAAACAAGACTGTCCGCCGAACCCGCTTTTAACTTATCCAAACTAAAGTCATCAAGTATGGCTTGATCTAACCATAGCGAAAAGTCTGTTTCATAGTTAACAAATGAATGAAATCCTCCATCCACTCCCGGGAAATATTCTCTGTTGGGTTTTTCGTCCAATAAGTCTTGATGCAGGTGGGAATAAAGGTCAAGGTATAAGGTATCTGTAAAGTTGTCAATCAACACGCTGTTAGCCGTGTCGATAAGCATTGTTTTGCCTCCCGTCCAACTGAAATGCTCGCAGCCGGAATGGTTATGCTCCTCCCAAAACTTTTTCTCTTTATCCTTCAGCGCAGTGACAAGTCCATTTTTTACTTGGGACAAGTCGTCGTAAACGGCGGGAATTACAACTTCTCCATTTCTGTCAAACATTCCCACTTTATCTGTCTTACGGTCCCTGAATCTAATAAACCCTTCGCTTTCACAGTCAGGAGTATTGTCGTAGGAATAAATACTATCCCTTCCAAACTCGTTTCCTGATTTTGTCAAATAGTAAATATCAAGTTTCCAATCTTTGAATTCAGAAGCGATAAACACATGCTCAAGTCTGTTCACATAAGAGAAAAAACCAAATTTTGGTTGGATTACAATTTGCCCGCTTTCGTCTTTGAAGCCAAAATTTTCTTCTGTATCATCCCAAAATCTTATCCAAAAGTCTCCCTGTTGAGCGTATACGCTAGTCCCAATTAGAAGTAAAATGCATGTCACTGCCAAGGTTCTCATATATTGCATTCGATTCATACTTATCCATAAAGATAGGAAATCACCAACCCCTGAATAAATACCACTAAAATATATAAAAGAACAAATTTCAGGTTGTTCGAAAGTATTTTGGATATGCTTACCGGCTGGGCGACTACCGATTGCACCATCACAATGTTTTGAAAGGATATGGCATTTCCTATTGCTGCGCCGGTGAGCAGCAATGCTAGTCTAAGGTAAAGTGGGTCGCCCGGAGGAAAAAGTGCCATAACCGAGCTATTGAATAACAACACACTCATGGTCGCGCTACCGGTGACAAAAGTCCCTAAAATACCGGCCAAAGAAACAAAACCCAGTGAGGCTACTCCTGAAGCTCCCGCAAAGACCTGCCCTGCCAACATGGCCAAATTTTGGCGCAGTAGCTGCGCAAAGAAAACAAGAAAAAGAATGGTAAAAATTGGCAGTACGAGACGTGAGAGGGTGCTTTTTGCCTGTTTTAGCGTATACGCAAACAGATCAGGTTGGGAAGTAATTCGCAAATACAGAATAGCTGCAGCGATAAACACCAGCCCGGGCTGATACAGTGAAATTGCTTTGAAGTCCTCACCGAGGGAAAACTCAACCCCGCCCAACAAATATTTTAAGGCAATAAGCATCCCTACAAATAACAGGTAAGGATAAAAGGTCATTAACCAAACCCGTGTAGGCGGTCTCTCCTTTTTGGATACCGACAACCACACAAATGGGATCATTCCCATCAAGCCGGCAACTACGGACGGGTATTCTACGCTGAATTGGCCGACGATCCCATACGGCACGACAAAACAAATCCCTGCGCTTAGCAACATCTTCCATTCCACTTTCCAATTCACCTTTTCCTCCTCGGTTTTGCTGTACAACCAAGCCAATCCCAGCGGCACGGCAAGGGCGGGCAGTACATTCATGATCACCGTATAGTCTACCTCAGGACTATTGGAATAGATTTCTAAGCCAACCTTGACGGGTGTGCCCAATGCCCCGAAGGTCACCGCTGTGGTATCAGCAGCCAGAGGAAGTACCACACTTGTAAGCGGCTTGTAGCCCACTGCCAACATAAGAGGGGCAATCAGCATGGCCGGAATTCCAAAGCCCGCAATTCCTTCCATAAAGCTTCCCAGAAACCAACATAACAGTATAGCCACTGTAAGTCTCGAAGAAAAGGCAGCGCTTGATTTCACAAAATCCCCAAAATGATCCAGGGATGCCAATGTGTTGTAAAAGAGGTAAGCACCAAAAAGAAGAAGAATCAGCTCCACTGAAACAATGGCACCATTTGCCAACGGGGCATAGACTTCTCCTTGGGTAAGGAGCAATTTCCCTAGGATTAGTATGACACATCCCATCAATGCTCCCAGCCACAATTTCCTAAGCAGAAAACCTCCTGTGAACAAAGCAGCAAACGATAGTAACAAAAGCCAGTTTTCCATTACTATTCTTTTTTAATTGCCATAGCAGATTTACTGCCGCTTACAAAGCTATCGGTATTGTCTTCGGATACTAGCACTTTTATCAGTTTCTGGATAGTTTTAACGCGATGACATTAAAGCAACTAATCCCAATTAATTCAATCCCTCTAAATGTGCCTCACATATTCCAAAAGCTTTCAAGTGGCAAAGGATCTGGATATCAATTAAATTCTTATTTTTGAACAGTGGCTAGTATCACCCCATAAGTTTAAAAAAGTAATAGAAAATACTTTAATAATGCTGGATAAAGCAGATAAAGGAATAGTTCTTATGAATATGTATAATGAAGTGGTACATCCAGCAGATGTAGCTTTTAAAGGTGAAGCAGAGTATCACTATAATGCAAAAGGATTTATTGAAGAATTATTGAGTCAGAATGGACTGAATTTAAGGGGTAAAGACCTTAGATTAAAGCTTATGAAGCTCTTACTTACCTTTGAGCAAATGGAGGCTAATAAGAGCAGGAAAAGTAAAGTGAATGAGTTGTTGGAAGAGAATGATTTTAGTGAATTTGGGAAGATTGTATAGTTTAAGTTACTATGAATATTAAAAGTGAAAAACATGCGAAAGAATTAAAAATTTTTAACATGGTCTATGGCAATAAAAATGACCTAATTGCCATGCCAAAAGATAAACCAGATATTTGGGTTGACAATTTAAAAGGAGAAAACTTCGGAGTAGAAATAACAGAACTATATAAAGATCAGTCTGAAGCAAGATTAAATAATGTAAAGGGATATCTAAACAAAATTATCAATCTACAAGAATACATCCATAAGCATGATAAAGAAAATCTGAAAAAGGTTAATATTTCTTATTATGACAAATCACGAAAAGAAGAAGTCAATATCCCATCAGTCTTAACAAAAGCAGCAGGATTTGAAGAATATTTTAAGCTTGTAGAACTTAGTATAATAGAAAAGTCATCGAAATCAAAACAATACAATAAAAATTTAAATTACCATAATCTAATAATACATGATAATACTTCAGGATTGAAATTCGAATCAAACACTGTAATAAACTTTTTTTCTAAGAACTCCATATCGGAAGCGATTTTGGGTAGTAGTTTTGAAGAAATATATTTAATAACATTTTGCGGACAAGATGAATATGTCCTTCCTTTAAAAAGAGGGCTCTACATTTATAATATTTATTTATTTGATCACGTAGTAAACATAGCACACAATATTAAAAGTATAAGCGATGAGTTATATTACGATTGCATGTTTGAGTTTCTAGACTATAGAGGATTTAAGAAAATACGTATTATTAATAATGAAAACATCGAGATAATTTATGCCAATTCTGGATTTGTTTTACAGAATGAAAAAATAATATTTAATTTATACGACAGGTCACTACCACCAAACGCCACTCAGGCAATAATAAGGAATTGTTTTATAAACCATAAAACAATTAAATTAATTAAAGAAATAGAATTAGTCTTCGAACTAAACTCAAATATTGGATTTAAAGTAGCAAAATAGTAAGATATATTTATGTTTGCTTTTAGTATCTGTACAACTGATAAATATAGCTATTTATTAAATTTTCTAAATGCTGCAATAAACTGATAAAGCAAATATGCATAAAATATCTTAAATAAGAAATCAAAGCCTTTAGTAATCGGATGAAATCCAGCTTGCATATTCTCGCAATGAAATGGATTGTATGAACCCTCTACATCGGATAAGAAAGTAAATGGTTTGATGAAGTAGGAATAGTTCTGTGAAAGAAAGTCAAAACCAGTTTCATAAGGGAGATTAGTCTGGCAAGCCAAATCAAGGTTAATAACACCAAACATTACAACTATCATTATTAACATCATTGATAAAGCCTTTTGAGGCTTAGTTCCATTATCATTAGACCAATAATTAAGCTTTAACACTACTTTATCATACCAGTCCATTGAAGTATCATTGGATTTTGCTCTAAGTTCGAGTTCTAAAGCCCTATAAACGGTTGCATAGTGTTTATTATTTTGAACAATCATTAGGGCATTTAATTCTCTGCAAAAGCCTATTTTATTTTCATAGCTAACATTCATTTCTTTTATAACTTTTGACTTGATTAACTTAAATGAATGAGCTATCAATCCTTCTATAGATGAATGTTTGTAGCTTATATTTTCAAATCTATCTAAGAAGCTAGGATTAACCTCTACACCTTTTAATAAAGCGTTATCAAAACTAATAGTCCCATTACCATAATTTCCCAAATTAAAAACCACATTCTCTTTAATTTTGAAATAACCAAAGTGTAAATTCTGAATATCACAAGAGAATATTAGTAGATTTGAGAGACTGGTACCTGAAACAGATAACAACTCAGTTTTTATAGAAGCTAGTGAAAGATTAGACGTTTCGCTTATAAAAATTCTATCTATAAATACGTCAAATTGATAAAAGGTCAAATGCAACTTTATAAAGCTACAACTTAATATATGTAAAGTTTTGTATCTAAAGGATTTTTTATTCCCAATCCCCTTTACTTCATGTATTTTAAACAAACTGACTTCTCCACCAGTAACACCGCTAAGTGTAATAGAATCACCTTCTGAATTTTCAAACTGCAAATCCTTAATTTTAGAGCCATAAATTTTAAACTCTTTAATCAAACACCGATCCACCGCAATTTTAGGCTCACTTACTCTTTCAGCTTCAAAATTCAGTTCTTTTACTTTTCTTAATTTCAATTCTCTAACTATGACATCTTTCAATTTAAGATGTACATCATTCGATTCTATCATTGAAATGAGACCAAATACAGTTCTATTTGTAATCTCTATTTCTGAATCAGTACATTTCGAAAACACAAAACTACCAGTATGAGAGTTACAATTTTTAAATTCAATAGCTACATTACTGAAAGAAACTGCTTCTTGAATCCTAAAGCCACAGTCTTTAAAAATGATTTTTACCCTTTCACCAATATTATCATCATTGAATACTGGTGAATCAAAAACAGCATCAAATTCCTTTTTTGTGAATTCACGTTTAGTAAAAGTAATTGGCTTACTTAAATCTAAATCTTGATATTTCTCACCAGATGCAGCAAAAGCATTGTATAAAACTTTAGGTTTAAAATTATATCCCCACACTTGTCCAAATTCATCATCTATAATTTCAAAAAACTGATTAGCCATTACCTAATTGATTAATATTTAAAAGTGAATCCCCTACTACGGACCCTGAATCCAAGATACCCCAATTCCCATTAATCCCTACACCACTTCCTTACTTTTTTCTGAAAGCCATAAGCTCCATCAAAAACTTCACTTGGTTCTACTGTTCTACTTGAAAGTTTACAATTACGGGTTATAGTAAGCAGACTCAATGGAACAGTGGAAATAAATTTGAAGAGATAGGAATAAATTCCTTCCCATCCAGCTAAAGCGAGCTCACATTAAGTTGGCTTTTCTTTTACTAACCTGTACCTTTGTCAGCTCCTTAACCCACCCAGGCTCTACCCTATATAGGTGCAGGACGGGAACTTACAAAAAGGCTATTACACAATACGCAACAACAAAATCAGATTACAAACATCTGATTTTTAAATACTTACAACGATTTTATGATCTCAGTAGATAATTTATCACTAAAATTTGGCAAACGAACACTTTTCGACGAAGTTTCCCTGAAGTTTAACCCAGGCAACTGCTATGGTGTGATCGGGGCAAACGGCGCAGGGAAATCAACTTTTTTGAAAATCCTTTCCGGAGAAATGGAAAGTACCAGTGGCGGCATCAGCATCACTCCGGGTCAGAGGATGGCCGTGCTAAGCCAAAATCACTTCGGTTTTGATGAAATCGAGGTATTGAAAACTGTACTTATGGGGCATAAAACACTTTATGCCATCATGGAAGAAAAGGATGCTATCTATATGAAGGAGGATTTCTCCGAAGAGGACGGTCTTCGTGCATCACAATTGGAAGCTGATTTTGCCGAAATGGATGGCTGGAATGCTGAGTCCGATGCAGCAGCACTACTCTCGGGATTGGGCATCACAGAGGATCTGCACTACATGAAGATGAAGGATCTGGCAGGTAATCAGAAAGTCCGGGTTTTGCTGGCACAAGCTCTTTTTGGTAATCCTGATATTTTGATTCTCGATGAGCCTACCAATGATTTGGATGCATCTACCATCGAATGGCTGGAGAATTTCCTCCTAGATTTCAAGAACCTGGTGATCGTGGTATCCCACGATAGACACTTTTTGGATTCAGTATCCACCCATATCGTAGATATTGATTTCGGGAAAATAAAGATTTTCTCGGGTAACTATACTTTCTGGTACGAATCTTCCCAGCTCGCGCTCAAGCAGCGCTCTGACTCAAACAAGAAGGCCGAAGACAAGAAAAAGGAATTGCAGGCATTTATCGACCGGTTCTCCGCCAACGTAGCCAAGTCAAAGCAGGCTACCGCACGTAAGAAGATGATCGAAAAGCTGAATATCGATGAGATCGAGCCTTCGATGAGAAAATACCCGGGTATTATTTTCAAGCCGGAAAGAGAAGCGGGAGATCAGATCTTCATGACCGAAAATCTGGAACTGAAAGCCGATGGGGTGACCTACTTCACTGATGTGAATCTTATGGTGGACAAAGGCGATAAAATTGCTTTTATTTCCAAGACCAAGCAGGCAGTAAACAAGTTTTTCCAAGTCATCATGGAAGAAATCCCATCCACAAAAGGAAGCTTTAAATGGGGAGTGACCATCAACAAGGCATACTTGCCAAATGATAATTCCGAATATTTCAAATCGGATCTTTCTCTCATCGATTGGCTAAGACAATTCTCAGGCAATCAGGAAGAAGCCTACGTAAGAACTTTCTTGGGCAGAATGCTTTTCACGGGAGAAGAATCCCTGAAAAAATGTTCTGTGCTCTCCGGGGGAGAAAAAGTCCGCTGTATGATCTCCAAGATGATGCTTCAGAATCCTAATCTTCTCGTAATGGATGAGCCTACAAACCACTTGGATCTGGAATCTATTACCGCCTTCAACAACGCGATAATTGATTTTACAGGCACGGTCTTGATGACATCTTATGACCACGCATTTGTGCAGTCTTCCGCAAACAGAATCGTAGAATTCACTCCCAACGGGACGATTGATAGAAGAATGCCTTATGAGTCCTATCTGGAAAACGAAGAAATCAAGGCGCTGAGAGAAAAGATGTACGCAAAATCTTAAAATCGATTCATTGCTACTCACCGCAATAATCATTTATCTGGCTATTACGATTACCGTGGGAGCTTGGGCTTCCAAATTTGTAAAGGGATCGAAAGACTTTGTTTTGGCAGGTCGTTCGCTCCCTTTATTCCTTTCGGCGTCAGCATTATTTGCGACCTGGTTTGGATCCGAAACGATCTTTGGAGCATCTTCCGTTTATCTGCAAGAAGGTCTTCAGGGAGTAATAGAGGATCCGTTTGGAGGAGCACTTTGTCTGATACTTTTCGGTATGTTCTACCTTCGACCCATGTACAGAATGGGTGTGCTTACCATCGGGGATGTGTTCAAAAGAATCTATGGTGATAAAGTAGAATTTCTTTCCACTGTATTTATGGTTCCGGTATTCTTCGGTTACGTAGCTGCTCAGCTTGTAGCACTAAGCCTGATTCTTGGTACTGTGACTGGCTTGAGTATGACAGAAGGAATTCTGATCTCTGCCGGGATCGTAGTGATCTATACTTTTCTGGGAGGAATGTGGGCAATTTCCATTACAGATTTTATCCAGACCATCATGATTGTGCTCGGTCTGATCGTGGTCTCCCTAATGGTAATAAGGGAAGCAGGTGGAATAACTGCCATACTGGATTCGGCTCCACCCGAAAGTTTTCAGTTTTTTCCTGATCCCGGATGGAACTCCTGGATCAATTACTTTGGCGCTTGGGTTATTCTGGGACTCGGAAGCATCCCCAGCCAGGATATTTACCAACGGGTCATGGCTTCCAAATCTGAGAAAGTGGCGGTTCAATCCACTTATTTGGCAGGAGGATTTTACCTCACTTTCGGACTTTTACCCCTATTTATTGCACTGGGGGCAAAGGTGTTGTATCCGGAACTTTACTTGGAAAATAAACAAATGCTGCTGCCATCCATGGTACTCGCGCATGGGGGATTGCCAGTGCAAATCATTTTCTTCGGAGCCTTAATTTCTGCCATTATGAGTACTGCCAGCTCCGGTGTCTTGGCTCCGGCTGCTTTAATCTCAGAAAATCTCGTTAAACCGCTTTTCAAACAAAAATTGGCTGACACCCATCTCTTATGGATTTTACGGATGAATGTACTTGCAGTGGCCTTGGTGTCCGTGCTGATGGCATTGCAGGACGCCAATATTTATGAGTTGGTGGCAGGTGCATCCATACTTTTGCTCGTTTCTCTTTTTGTTCCGCTCACCACGGGATTATATTGGAAAAAGTCCTCTAAGACAGGAGCTGTACTGGCCATGGTCGTAGGGATGCTCACCTATTTGACCGTTGACGGGTTTGAGCCCGAAATTTCTTCTCACCTTTACGGATTGCTTGCCAGTGCCATCGCTATGATGGCAGGAAGCCTGCTTTTCCCCAACAAACCTCAATTTAAGCATGAACTATCCTAAAATCATACTCAAACACGGCAAAGAGATCTCTCTGAAAAGAAGGCATCACTGGGTATTTTCCGGAGCTATTTTTCAGAAAGACGCTGATCTTGTAAATGGTCAATTAGTTGCCGTTTTCTCTTCTAAAGAGGAGTTTTTGGGGATAGGCCATTTTGCCGAAGGCTCTATTATGGTTCGGATTATTTCCTTCGGGGAGCGGGAAATCGATCAGGAATTTTGGAATGAAAGCATCGCTTCGGCACTTTCGTTGAGAAAAAGTCTGGGACTTGCTGATGATGAAGGGACTAATGTGTACCGTCTGGTTCACGGAGAGGGAGATCTGCTGCCCGGTCTGATTGTGGATTACTACAATGGCACTGCTGTTATTCAGGCTCACCAAATAGGGATGCATGCCCATCTGAAGGAAATTGCCCATGCGATCAAAGCAGCTTATGGAGATCAGCTCTCAGGTGTATACGATAAAAGCGCGGAGACTTTACCCAAGAACCTGGGAATCACTTCCAATGAATGGGTGCTCGGCGAGCCAAAAACCGATTTGGTACAAGAATATGGTGCCACCTACAAAATAGATTGGGAGAAGGGTCAGAAAACTGGCTTTTTCATCGATCAACGGGAAAACAGAAAGCTGCTTGCCTCCTATTCAAAAGGCAAAAAAGTATTGAATACCTTCTGCTATTCAGGCGGATTTTCGGTGTTGGCGCTGATGGAAGGAGCTGCGGAGGTGCATTCGGTGGATATTTCTCCGAAAGCCATAGAACTGACAGAAGAAAATATTCAACTCAATCCGGAAATCCGAGGAAAACATGAATCGAAGGTTGCAGATGTGGTCAAGTACATCCGCGAAATCGGTGATGATTACGATGTGATCGTACTGGATCCACCGGCTTTTGCCAAAAATCTAAAAGCAAGGCATAATGCCGTCCAGGCTTACAAAAGACTCAATGGGGAAGCCCTGAAAAAAATCAAATCAGGAGGCATTCTTTTTACCTTCTCCTGCAGTCAGGTGGTAGACAAAGCACTCTTTCGCAACACCGTAACTGCGGCAGCACTGGAATGTGGCAGAAAAGTGAAAATCCTGCATCAGGTCACCCAACCTGCTGATCATCCCATTAATATTTTCCACCCGGAGACCGAATACCTCAAAGGTTTGGTGCTATATGTGGAGTAAAACTTACCCTCAACTATAAATCCCAAGCCGGAAAACGGCAAGAATCAAAAAAGAGGCTGTCCCATAATCATGTTTTCTTGTCAGGCTGAGCGAAGTCGAAGCCTTTTATGTGCTAATTAAGGCCCATTTCGGATTCGCTACCAATGACAGATTTAATCTGAGTGAGCAGGTATTGGTATTGTGTCAGTTCGAGCGAAGTCGAGAACCCTTCGACTTCGCTCAGGATGACCTTAATTTGTCCCTAATTACCTTGCTGTCACTACTCTTTTGTAAATTCTAAATTTTCCTTACTCACCCTGACAAGAAAATCTACTTAGGAAACACTCTCTTTTTTAGAGTAAGCATAGGGATACACTTATTATTTCACGGTCAATTCATCCCATAAAGGTTATTAAACAACCACTTGAATGTACCATGGGACTGTGCTCTAAAGGTGATCTCAGGAGTAAAAACCATCAGTTGCCCTTTGCCGACAGGTGCGGTAAAAGCAATGACTCCATCTTCCAAATAGGATTGTCCCCAGGCCCATCCGCTCTTCAGAGGAGTGGCTGAATCAAACCAGGCGACAACTTTAAGCTGCTGTATCTCTGCCTCCGGTTTCATTTTGAAAACCATGCTATTGTTGAACATCACATCCACATGCTCACGCATACCCCAGTTTGATGGATTCGCAGGATCAGTTTTTGATCTTAGCACACTTCCCGGCACATAGTGTTTTTCCCCCGAAAGTTTCTCTTCTTTTCCTTCTTTGTTTATCTCAGTAAGTCCATCTTTCACCGGCAAATCCAAATGATAAGCGAGTGAAGCGCTGTTTCCAACCGTCAATACCTTTCCACCATTCTCAATAAATAATTTCAGTTGTGGAATAGATTTTTCGGGCGTGATTGTTCCCAGACGATACCGGAATTCCTCCGGTATATCAGCTGCATCAGGCTGATTTCCATAATAATTAGTTGTTGGGACACTCTCTTTATAAGCAGGAATCCCTCCACTGATAAACAGAATCATGTCGTACTTTTTATTGAGGTTTCCGGCATCTATCTCCTTGGCGAAAATAAGCTCAAAATCATACCCGTTTTGCTCCAGCATCCATCTTACCCAGCCTGAAGGCATAGATCCACCATACGAATCGTATAAGGCAATCCGCTGTTTTTTCAGCTCAATCAATTCGGCAGGTTTGCCTTTGGCAGCTACTATAGGCACTCTGATCTCTTTGCTCAGCTCTTTCAATTTCGCCGCATCTTTGGCCGGAATATAGTAAGAACCTGCCGGAAGGCCTTCTACTGCCGTATGTGATCTGAATACCTGTGCTTTATCTTTCAGAAGTGCATTGACGAGCGGAAACGCTTCATTGAGTGAGGAACTTACCAAATATCCCGATTTGGAATCCGGAATAGCAACCGGCGGCAATTCTTCCAGTACTCCATAAGTCAACGTCTCAAAGGGTCCGTCCAAAGGATCAAGAATCCGATCCACTTCCACTCCCATTTGATAGGCCAATGTCCAACCTGCCGCATCATAAGGTCTGATCGGAGGCCCACCCGGATATTCAAAATCATTTGGATAATCCTGCGGGTCAAACATATCAATTACGTGCGCTCTAAATGCCTGGTCTGTTTTTACTACGTAGGAATTTTTCGGATACGTTTTACCCATTACCTGAAAATCAGCATCCGCTTTTTCTATCTTAATACCCGTTTTGATCAGCGCATTGATGTATTTCACCGCAGTGCCAAAATCTGCCTGATCTGCCGAAACAATATATGCCCGGGGATCACGCTTTGAAGGTTGCTGATAGATACTGTCATAATACTTAGTAGGAATTCCACCACGGGAAAAACCCCTATCACCGGACTCGGAAGGTTTTTTCCCAGCCATATCTGCCTTATACGCAGCATTGATTTCTTCTATCTTTTTGGGGAAAGGTGTCCAGTTATCCATCTTCCCTTTATTGATTGCACTTCTGCCCATGGAATAAATGTTGTACAGCACATGGTCTTTGTTCCTTGCGGCATAGTCTAAAAGCGCGTAATTGAGCGAGACGGAGTAATCGATTGATTGCCTAAAGTGCCATTTTTGGGGAGTAACCGGATAAGGCGTATCGCTATTGGGTAAAAGCCTGGAAGGCACCAATGGAACTTCCTCCGGAGAAGGGCCTCCAATAATCTCAGTCAAAATACCGATCATATTGTGATAATGGGTGGTGGTTCTCAGCCCTCCATTGTACCATACTGAGAAAGTAGAACCTGTCATCCGCGTAAAACCCGGCTTATCCTCCGTGATCAGCCTGTTGTACATGGCTGCACCTACGGCATCTATTCCGGTGACCATCAAGGGTTCAAATAAATAGTTGAATGGATCTCTGTAGGGAGGTCCTGCCAGCACCGATCCTGCAGGACCACGCTGGTGGTGGTTATACATGATCTGAGGAATCCACTCTACAAAAAGCTGGTAGCCCATATTCTGTGATTCAACCATATTCTGGATATAAAAATCACGGTTATTGTCATGTCCTATATACTTCTGATACAGTACCGGCAAACCACTCGTAGTCCTCTTGGTGGTATCTGAATTCCTCATGTACCAATCTGAAACCAATTCCTGTCCATCCGGATTGGCATGTACAAATAGAATTACCACGTTATCCAGGATATTCATGGTTTCTTCATCTGTCCGTGAGCTAATCTGATAAATGGTCTCTATCAATTGGTGTGTCCCCACGACTTCCGTGGAATGAAGAGCGCCGTCAATCCAGACCACTGCTTTGCCTTCCTTGGACATCGCCCTGGCCTGCTCCTCTGACAGTCCTTCTGCTCTGGCCATGGTAGTGGAAATCTCCTTATACCTTTCCAGCTTTGTATGGTTTTCCGGCGAGGTCACGATCAGCATATATTGCTCTCTGCCTTCGGCGGTTTTGCCAATGGACTCCAGCTTGATCCGGTCAGACTCACCTGCTATTTTCTTAAAATAAGCTTCTGTCTGTGTGAAATTAAACAACTCATAATCGGTTCCTACATCGTAACCAAAATGTTCTTTTGGGGAGGTAACGGACTGAGCCATCACCCCAATGACTACCCCTAATTGTATCAGGATAATCGGTATTAATCTTTTAAACATATTTTTTCCTTAAGATTTTATAAGAGCTTGTCTCATAACTCGTAATTGTCACATTGAGCGAAGTCGAAATGGGCTTAATTAGCGCATAAAAGGCTTCGACTCCGCTCAGCCTGACAAGAAAATCTACTTATGAGACAGCCTCCCGTTTTTTATAATTACATGCTTTTAAACCTCACACCTACTCTGCAGTCACAGAGCTCTCCTCTGGACTCGTCACAGGAGTTATCATTGTATTGGACGATTCTGGTTCCGTCTGCCATCGTCACTATAAACTTGAAGAGGAAGTAATCATTTACCTGAACAGTAGACAGATCCGTGCCTGTAATTTCTGCCAGCTCAGTAGCCGTAAAACTGTATGACTTCGGAAACTCGGTAACCCGCTCATAAAGCATATCCGTAGATCTTATGGAACTTGGCAAAGGAAACTGCCGCTCATTGGGCTCTACTTCTGCAAGCGATAGCACAATAGGATACACAGGTACGTTTCCTTCTCTACGGTTGAAGCTGACATATACCTCTATCTCTGATACAGGAGCCCTTCCTTCAGCATCGTAATAGGAAAGCTCCCATTCGAACTGCTGGCTCGTAGCGTATTCCGGATCAGCCAAATTGAAAAAGGAGACTTTGGCTGTCTGAAAGGTGGGCAAGGCAGAAACCTCGGTATTCAACGTGACCCTGGGGGTCGCTGCATAGATAAAATTCTCGTAATCGTAATCCACGGTCTTGCAGCTTCCCATCGCCAGGATCATTGCTGCTATTAGATATTTGTATGGTTTCATTAGGTATAATTCAGAAGTTTGGGATAAGTTATTTTCTCCAGAATACAGGCACGATCTGCTGATCACGCTGCAGTTGTTCCCGGATATCGATGACTGAGATATTGGATGTCAATTCGGTCTCGGAATAATAAAATCTTTCCGGAAACACATCCAATGGGGAAATCAATTCTTGCAATTCAGGATAGCCGGTACGCCGGAAATCATTGTATGCTTCCACTCCATTTCCATAGAGTGATATCCATTTTTGCATCATGACAAGCCTAAGTTTTCCTTCCCCGTCTAGACTTTGAAACTGGGCGCTCAGCCTTTCTGTAAAACCGCCCGTTGTCTGACTTGATATTGGAAAAGCAGGCGATACGGAATTGATCACATTGAACTGGGCGATTACAGCTTCTTTCATCAGTTCTTCTGCATCTTCACCGGTTCCCAAAGTAAGGGCGGCCTCGGCACGGCTGAATAGCATCATTGAATTGGTGATCAACGGCAGAATTCCCGCACCGGTACCATCACCCTCGGCAAAAAGTGCAATTTTGAATGAATTTGAAGTTGTTCCCGTGGTAGCTCCTTCATTGGTGAGAAAGATGTTCTCTGCTCCCAAACTTGGCATCATACCATTATCATACAGCCCTGCTGCCGGATATATCCCCACTATTGCACGTGTATTTTGATCCGCTGGGGAAGAAGCTCCGTCTCCCGGATATCTGCCATAATACCCTTCCCCTGTCTGGGAATTGGCGAGACCGGCTCTTTCATTCAGTCTGAAGATGTAATACCTCAGTCTAGGATCATCCTGCTGCTGAAGCCTGTCCACCAGCACCATACTCACATAACCATCTCTACCCGGTGCATACCCCGTAGCATACCAAGGATGGCGTGCATTCGGCGCAGTGTTGGTGCCAAAATGAAACGTAAAGTCACTTTCATTATCCTGAATATAATTCCCTGCCTGGAGAATATCCATGATACCCTGCTTGGCTCTTGCCTCATCATGTTTTCTGATCGTGAGGTACATTTTCAATTTGAGTGAATTGGCCATTTTCTCCCAATTCTCTCTGGATCCCTGATAGAACAAATCTGCGGAAGCGGACACATTGAACCCTCTCTCCATATCTTCCAATGCTTCATCTATCAGTGCAAGAAGATTTTCATAGATTGCCTCCCCATTGTCAAAGGTGGGATTTGGGGCAACCGCCGCATCAAAATAAGGGACATTGCCCCACACATCCACCATCACACTAAACAGATATGCCTTTTGAAGCTTGGCCACTGCCACATATCCCCATTCACCTTGCTCAGTACCCGTGGAAATAATGGTTTCCAAATCAGGAATTGCCTCGGTATAATATCCCAGCCAAGCATTCTGAAAGGTGGTGCCTGTTTGGTCATACCTGTTGAGACTACCCGAAGCCCGATGTTGTACCACATTGGATGCTCCTCTGTTTATGTTGTCAAAATTTCCTGCAATTGAAAGCTGGGAAGCCGGCAAAAGCAAGTTGAGCTGGGGAACTGTGGGGTTGCTTGGATCCTCATTGATATCTATGAAATCATCACAGCTGACTAATGTCAGTGCTAATATGGGAACCAATAAACCTTTTATATAGCTGTATTTCTTCATTTTGTTGTAGTTGACTTTTATTAGAAACTAAGACTGAGGTTCACCCCATATCTTTTGGTGGAAGGAACGCCCAAAACATCTCTGCCTAAGTTATTGGCTCCGGAAGTGCTTACCTCAGGATCGTAATTCATCGCATCCGGCGTATTGGGAGCTTTGTACCAAAGATTTCTTCCGCTTACGGAAATTGACGCTCTTCCAAACGGCGTCTTGGAAAGTAGTGCGGCAGGCAAAGAATATCCCAGGGAAATCTCCCTCAGTCTGAACACCGTCCCGTCAAACACTGTGGCTTCACCTATGTAGCCGGCAGAGGCACCACTCGGACCAAATCCGCTTGCGAAATAGTAATCATTGTAATTCAAGGCGGTATTGTTAGGGATTTTGTTGCCATTTTCATCCAACAGCGGCGTTCTGGTGTTCACATCTCCCAAAACTCCCTGTCCGATTCGGAACGAATCCCTGTCCTCGGTATCTTTCAAAACACCTCTGGCGTAAGTTTCGCCTATAGTGGTGGACAGAATATCTCCTCCCTGCTTCCAGTCAAAAAGCACATCCAGTGTCAGCCCTTTAAAAGTGAAGGTATTGGTAAGGCCGACCATAAAATCAGGATTTGGATCTCCTATTGGGCCATTTGTCGCTGCTGTAATCGGCTTTGCAGTAGCAGGATTTACCAAAATATTTCCCTCGTCATCACGGGCATATCGGGTTCCGAAAATCAACCCATAAGGCATCCCTGCAATATGCACATTGCCTTCGTAGACCAACTGGGAGTTCTCCCCGATATCTTCTACCGTATTTTTGTTTTTGGTGAAATTACCCGAAATAGACCAGTTCAATCCGGTGTCTGACATCAGCGGATTTGCAGTGAGCCCTATTTCGATTCCTTTATTTGAAGTCTCCCCCAAGTTGATTATCCGTGTGAGGAAACCTGAAGAAGGTGGTGAATCCACAACAAATATCTGAGAAGTACTTCGCTTGTCGTAATAGGTAATGTCAAGTGAAAATAGATTTTGAAGGAAGCTAAGGTCAGTTCCTATTTCAAACTCCGTGATAAATTCCGGCTTCAGCGAGGAATTCGTCAGACTGTTTGACAAGGTCTGAGTACTTACGTTGGTATTGCTTCCGTTAGAAAAGGGAGAACCTATTCCTCCAAAAGTCTCATTTGCATTAAACACATTGACCGTCTGGTATGGGGCAGCTTCATTCCCCACCCGTGTGTATCCCACCCGAACGGAACCCCTGTTCAGAAAATTGTTTTTGATTTTAAGCGCTTCCGTGAATGTTAAGGCACCGTTTACACCGCCATATAGATAACTTCTGTTTTCTGCAGGAAGTGTAGAGGAAACATCATTTCTACCTACAAAATTTATGGAGGCAAAGTTTTTATAATCCAATGTCAAATCTGCAAAAAAGGCATAAAACCGCTGTTTGATCAACGCCTGATTTCTGGGGATTTCGGAAAGTGTAATCGTGGTGGTATTCCTGATATCGTTAATTCCGGGTACAATAATTCCATCCCCCGAGAAAGCCGAACGTCTGGTCATACGCTGGTTAATGTTGTTGCCAAAAATCCCTCTTAGTTTCAAATCCTCTGTCAGACTGAAACTCGTAGTGATCAATAGCGTATTGTCCAGCTCCTGTCGATAAATATCATCTGTGTTTATCGTACCATTTGCGTATTCGCTGGAGCCCTTCCCCAATACACTCACACGTGAATCTGAATAACCGTTAAAGCCAAATGTGTTCTGAATAGTCAGCCAAGAAGTGATATCCTTTCCAAAAACGAAACTGCCAAAATATCTATCCACACTGCTTGTAGAAGGACTGTTCTCTACTGACCAGTAGGGATTGTCCAAAGCTCTGTAGTAAATATTTGCACCCGTTTCGGGATGCTTGTATGGCAAGTTGGTCAGATCATAGCTGGTAGGCATGAACAGAAGATTCCCCATCACAGAACCCGTTCCTCCGATGGGTGGACTCTCCTGATCGGTTTTCACATAATTTATTGTTCCTCTGACAAAAAAACCATTGTCCAGATTAGCATTTCCTCCCGCAGAAAAAGACGTCCTTGAGATACTGTTTCCGGGAACTACACCTTTATTGTCCATTCTACTTACTCCTATTGACAATCCAGTCTTTTCAGTTCCGGTGTTGATCGAGACACCATTTTCCAGCAATTGTCCCGTTCTCAAAAAATCCGTTTGATTTTTGCCCGCATAAGATTGATACGGCACTTCTCTTGGAGTCACTCCGTCACTTTCGTAGAAGTCGGGAAATATACTGGATGGATAAGCGCTGGAGGCTAATGGATGGGGAATGGTAGCTCTGGAACTATATGGAGAACCATAAGATCCATAAACACCTGCACGGTAATCCCCATTGGTTCCCTGTCCGTACATATGCTGGTAATCAGGTAGACCGGAAACCTCCTCCAAACTGTAAGAAGAAGTAAGGGTTATTTCTGTGCCCTTTCTACCCTTTTTTGATCCTGATTTTGTGGTGATGATTATCGCGCCGTTAGCCGCACGAGAACCATAAAGTGCTGAAGCTGCCGCTCCTTTCAGTACAGTCATGCTTTCCACATTATTGGGATCTATGTCAAAAGCCCTACTTGAAGTAGACTGTGAAGACTGGGTATTCCTTGTGCCACTGGCATCATAGGTAGAATTATCAAAGGGAATCCCATCTACTACGAATAGGGGCTGGTTATTATTTCCCAAGGAAGAATTACCGCGAATGGTTATATTGGTCGCCCCACCTGCTACTCCGCCGGATCCCTGCACATTGACTCCTGCAATCTTGCCGGATAGAGACCTAATGGGGTCAGGTTCGTTCTTCTGCCCCAATCTGTCCGACCCAAGTGTAGATACTGCATACCCCAAGTTGGCAGTATTCCGCTCTATGCCGGCTGCAGTGACTATTACTTCATTCAGCTCTATATCGCCACTTAGCTTTACGGTCAGCACACTTTCGTTTCCTACTGTAACCTCCTTTGCTTTATATCCTATAAAGGAGACCACCAACGTATTCTGACCCTCCTCCAATTCTACAGAAAACATTCCGTCCAAATCGGTGACGGTTCCTACTAAAGTGCCTTTTACCAAGACATTGGCTCCGGGAATAGAAGCATCATTTTCATCCAGCACCTGTCCTGTGACAATTCTTGTCTGGGCATTGGCCACCGAAAATGTGGCAAAGAGCAGCAAACCTGTTAATAACATTAAAATCCCCAAAGGAGGGGATTTTTTACTTTTTGTAAAATTGTGTTTCATAAGGATTGATTATAAAATAGGGTACAGCATTACATTGCTACCTGCTGAGGCTGATAGCAACTTTTACTTAATTAGGCTATTTGGGAAAGGGGTAATTAATACAATTCGGATCCGTGAATTGACGTGAAAAAGGTAAGAACAAAAAAAACCTTAAATAACCCTCTCATATAAAAAAATACACTTTTCATTTTTCTGATAAAAAAGGAATTTTATACTACTATTAGTTAAAATAAAAGAATTTTATAAAATTAAAAACAACAAATACATTTTTTAAAATTTAATTCTATCAATAAATCAAAATTAAGTTATAAAATCAATACATCACAATTTTACCATTGACTAAAAAATACTACATACTTTTTCCAAAAAACGGTCAAAAACTAAACCTAATTTAGGAAATAGAACAAATTAAGACCGAGATTTCCACTCAAAGAAAGGAAGAGGCTTACCGGTAATTTTTTAGATTTGTGTAGCACACTCTGCCCTACAACTAAGTCTTAGACCACACTAGAATCACGACTTTCCACACGATATAGTCAAACAAATTCTTCTCAATCCGTCCTGCCTGTCGTAGACTATAATTAGTTAACTTTGCGCAAATCAAACATTTCATCATGTATACAGGAATACAACATCTTCATTCGGGAATCGCTTATCTGGCTTTACTGGCTTTGGCAGTCGTAATTATTTACATGCTGATCGGCTCACTTTCCAACCGGGAATTCACAGAGAAAGACCGAAAAATCGGCTTGATTGCATTTATTCTTTCCCACATCCAGTTGTTGGTAGGTTTGATTCTTTATTTTTTGAGCCCCTTGGGATTGGATATGCTTAAAACCGGCTCTGCTATATCAGATCCTGCAGCCAGGCTGATAGCTCTGGAGCATCCCTTGATCAATATTATTGCGATCGTGCTTATCAGTGTCGGCTATATACGTGCGAAAAAACCCGGTGCATCCCGAGCTAGATTCAGAAGTATCTACATGATGTACGCCATCGGACTTGTACTTATTCTAAGTAGAATTCCTTGGTCTGTCTGGTTGGGATAGAGAAATAAGTCAATCCACTCCATAGGGAAAAAACTTCTTCATTCGAAATTCATTATTCGCCATTGAGTATTAAATGAAAAGAGGTAGCATGCGATATGGTACCTCTTTTCGCTTTACTAAGGTAGCCTCTGCTCGTATTATCACGGACTTTTTACTTCAAAACCTTTTCACATAGGCCTCAATCAAGCGCTCAGCACAGCGTTCTCCATCCATGGCGGCAGACACAATCCCACCGGCATAGCCGGCCCCTTCACCGCAGGGGTAAAGACGTTTGATCTGAACATGCTCAAAGGACTCTCTATCACGGGGAATGCGTACCGGCGAAGACGTTCTGCTCTCTAGTCCTATCAATTGTGAATCATTGGTATAATAACCCTTCATTTTTTGGCCAAAAGCCTTGAATGCCATTGCCAAGCGTTCGGAAATAAAATCAGGTAACACCTCCCTCATTTCCGCTGAATTCAAACCGGGTTGGTACGAGGTATCAAGCAATGTTGAACTCACTTTCTTCTCTACAAAATCAACCATACGCTGAGCCGGAGCAGTCTGGGTTTTGCCTCCTGCTTCCCATGCCCTTTTCTCTACATCTGCCTGAAACTGCATTGCTGCCAATGGTCCAAACTTTTGGTATTCGGGCAAATCCTCCAACTCCACTGAGGCCACAATCCCTGAATTGGCAAACTTCCCGTCCCTACGGCTTGGACTCATGCCATTCACCACCAATTCCCCCGGAGCAGTGGCTGCCGGCACTATAAATCCGCCCGGACACATACAGAAACTAAAAACTCCCCGTTGTTTTTTCCTGTATTCCGTCTGGTGAACCAAGGAATAAGCTGAAGCAGGAAGATACGGCCCCCTATCCAATCCGCAATGGTATTGAATGCTGTCTATGAGATTCTGACTGTGTTCTATCCTCACTCCAAGGGCGAAGGGTTTCGCTTCAATGGTAATCTCTTTTCTGTGCAGCAATTGGAAGATATCCCGTGCAGAATGTCCTGTGGCCAGTATTACTCCTATTCCTGTGATTTTGTCTCCGGCTTGTGTCACCACACCTCTCATCTCATTTCCCTCAAGAATAAAATCTTCCACACGGGTTTCAAAAAGAACTTCACCGCCAAATTGGCGGATACTCTCCCTTAGATCCTCCACAAGTTTAGGAAGTTTGTTGGTACCGATATGGGGATGTGCATCCACTAGAATTTCCTCCGTAGCACCATGCGCGACGAGGATTTCCATAATCCTTCTGATATCCCCGCGCTTTTTGGACCGGGTGTATAGCTTTCCGTCTGAATAAGTACCTGCTCCTCCCTCGCCAAAACAATAATTTGAATCGGGATTCACACTATGTTCTTTATTGATGGCTGCCAGATCACGCCTACGGGATTTGACATCTTTTCCACGCTCTATTACAATGGGTTTCACTCCCAGCTCTATCGCACGAAGTGCTGCGAACAGTCCTGCAGGCCCTGCTCCTACAATAATGAGAGGATCTTCCCTACTTACATTTTTATACTCCGGCCGGTGATCCAAAAGTGGCGGAGGAGTTTCCTTGAAAAACAGCTCTGCCTGCACATTCACTTTTACATTTCTGCCTCTTGCATCAATTGAACGTTTTACCTGTCGGGCAACAGCATCATTTGTATCTGCCGGAAGGCCCGCCTTTCTGCGTACTACTTCCTGAAAAACGGCCGGGTCATAAGCCTCCTCCGGGCTCAACTGTAAGTTGAATTCTTTCTTCATCGTGTAAGGTGTTTATCCTTAAAAAGGGGCTGCAAAGATATAACAAAAAGAGGGAAGCAGCTGCTTCCCTCTTTTTGTTATATCTTATACTGTTAATCTGAGCTTAATCAATATGCATTTTCATGACCGGTAATCATCGATTTCGCTGTCTCCCAGATAATGTTTAAATCAAGCATGGGACTCCAAGTCTTAATGTAGTACATATCCAGCTTATATCTGAAATAGATGGAATTCGACGCATTAGTTTCTCCTCTATATCCTCTGGATTGAGCTAGACCGGTGATTCCAGGCTTTACCAAATGTCTATTTTTATATCCTTCTATTTCCTGGGCATGCAAGTTATTCTGGGCTAAAATATGCGGTCTGGGTCCTACCAGAGACATGTTGCCATAAATTACATTTAATACCTGAGGCAATTCATCCAAGCTGGACTTTCGAAGAAATTTCCCTATCCGAGTCACCCGGGGATCATTTTTGGTTGCCATCTTAATATCCGCATCCTTATTCACTACCATGGATCGGAATTTATAGCATCTGAATGTGGAGTTATAAATACCCTCCCTTTCCTGCTTGAAAAATATCGGCCCCGGGGAATCCAACTTGATCAGGATCGCAATGATTGGAAACAGCCACCAACCAATTACCAGCATTAATCCAATCGAACAAAATAAATCAATGAATCTCTTAAGAGTAAGATTTACCCAGTTCAATCTGTTTGAGACTATGGACTCATTTCCCTCTTGGAGTTGATCTGGGGAATTGACATAAAGCTCGAAATTCCCAATCTTGTTTCGTAAATAGTTGGTCATATGTTGGTTGGTTTCCTCATTAAAAAATAGCATTAGACTATTTTGGAACAGATAAAGGTCTCAATTATTAATGATTTCACAAAATATCGGGGTGATTATTTGTGAATACTTAAAATTGTAATTTTCCATGCCCTTATATGTAGAAATTAATTTTGTGGTTTTTTTTAAGAAAATTTTGGAACATTAACCTTGCCGGAAGTTGCAGCTATCCCATAGACATCAGCTTTACTGTTAATCTTTAATCCTTAGTCTATAACTCTTACCCATCAACGATGTACTCCTAATTCTTTAAAACCATTCCATTCGGCATTCTTTGAATTTTGCCGTATAAAGCGTATGTTTAGATAATTACAGCAAAATATTCAGATGGATTTTCAGATTCCTTTGTCATTCCCCGTATTTGGTGGCAACGAAAATTCGTACACCCAAGAGGTGATTAACTCCGGATGTCTCGCCACCAAAGGGAAATTTTTAGATAGATTAGAAATTGCGCTTGCAGAAAAATTGGTTCCTCATCAGGCTATAGGATTAAATTCGGGGACTTCTGCTTTGCATCTGGCTATGCGGCTTCTCGGAATCGGACCCGGAGATGAAGTTGTATGCCAATCCTTTACTTTTTGTGCTTCAGCCAATCCCATACTTTATTTGGGAGCCACTCCTATTTTTGTTGACAGCGAGCAATATAGCTGGAATATTTGCCCGGAATTACTGGAGGATGCCATACTGAGCAGGATGGCAAAGGGCGTAAAGCCCAAAGCGATCGTAGTAGTTCATTTATTTGGAATGCCGGCTAGAATGAAGGAAATATTGGATGTTTCAAAAAAATATGAAATTCCCGTTTTGGAAGATGCTGCAGAAGCCGTCGGCAGTTCATACATGGGGACAGCCTGTGGGACTTTGGGACAAATTGGTGTTTTTTCCTTCAATGGAAATAAGATAATTACCGGCGGAGGTGGAGGTGCGTTGATCTCCCAAGACAGCTCCGTTCTTCGGCGTGCCAAGCATCTGTCCACCCAAGCCAGAGAAGATGTCCACTATTACCTCCATAAGGAGATTGGCCATAATTATCGGATGAACAATATCTCCGCTGCGATTATTCTGGCTCAGTTAGAGCAACTGGATGTGTTTGTAGCCAAAAGAAGAGCTGTAAATCTGAGGTATCGAAATTTACTAAAAGATATTCCCGGAATTGAATTTCAAAGTGATTCGGAAGAAACCGCCTCAAATTTTTGGCTTACGGCTATTTTAATCGATAATGAGAAAACCGGATTTTCCAATGAAGAGTTGATGCTGGGGCTTCGCTCACGGCGTATAGAAAGCAGATTTCTTTGGAAGCCTTTGCATACTCAGCCGGTGTTTAATTCCTGCCGGTACTATGGGCGGGGAGTTGCTACCGGATTATTTGCGAGAGGGCTATGTCTTCCGAGTTCCGTGAATCTTACTTTAGAAGACCAAGAGGTGATTGTGGAGATTATTCAAGAGAAGTTAACGAAAACATTTACTTAAGTGTATAAGAATCTGGCAAAACGAAGCATGGACATAATTTTGGCTTCGCTTATGTTTGCAGTTTTATCTCCTGTTTTTTTGACCCTATGTCTATGCCTTAGCATTCATCATAAGGGATCTCCCTTCTACTATCAAGCACGTCCGGGTAGAGGGAGTGTCGTTTTTCTTATCATAAAGTTCAAGACAATGTCCGATCGAACCGATCCCGAGGGAAGATTGCTGTCAGATTCTGAGCGCATTACCGGATTTGGGAGATGGGTACGCAGAACTTCCCTTGATGAGATTCCCCAATTAATCAATGTGATCAAGGGAGACATGAGTTTGGTGGGCCCTAGGCCTCTTTTGGAGGATTATTTGTCCCTTTATTCAAAACATCAATCCAGAAGGCATGAAGTGCGTCCCGGGGTGACTGGATGGGCTCAGGTGAATGGAAGAAATGCCATTTCATGGGAAAAGAAATTTGAGCTGGACATTTGGTACATTGACAATATGAATTTCTCACTCGACTTGCGCATACTTTTTCAGACACTTTTTAATGTATTACTGGGGAAAGGAATTACTCAGCAAGGCCATGTAAGTATGGGGAAGTTTGAAGGTAGTCTGGATAAAAATTAGTTCGCTGAGACCACACCCAGCTGTCAGGTGCGTAACAATCCCCTTCTCTATCCTACTTCCATTTCTGCCTGAGATTTCACTTCTCTGATTTCAAAATGTTGGAAAGTCTTATTCCTTGGATATAAAATAGCAAAAGGCCAAATTCCACACCGTCATCAAAACAGGAGACAGATTATCCACAACTATATATAAGTCCACCAATTATTTTAATCAGGCCAATTAATAATTAGTTAAATTAAATACATGTATCATCATTTCATATGCTTATATGTGTAAGATGTGATTTGTTTGGTAAAGAAGAAGTATAAATAAACTTTCAGATACTGTTAATTTATTAACTAAAAAATTTTATACCGTCGATAATTTGGATATATTACTGGTATGAGTGTTTTTGCTAAACTTTCAATACGTCCAAGATGGGTGATTACTGTCATTGACGGGCTGATTTTGTTTTTTTCAGCCCTTTTCGCTTTTATGGTTAGATTTAACTTTGAGTGGCAGGAGATTAAGTTTGGCGATTGCGTTTCAGGAAGTGCTGTTTTTATGTTTGTGGGCATCTTGGTCCTTCAGATCACAAAGAGCCAAGAAGGAATAGTTCGACATACCGGTTATAGAGATGGTGTGAATATATTAAAATCTATTTTCATCAACTTTGCAGTTTTTTTTATTTTGATTTTATTCCGTGGGAATGCATTATATGAACATTTGGTTTTGCCCACCTCAGTATTGATTATTGCAAGTGCATTTTCACTCGTATTATTGATTTTTTACAGATTGCTGATTAAGGAGTTGTTCACTTATTTCAAAAAAGTAGATATTGCCAAATCATCTGCCAACGGTGTCATCTTTGGTGCCGGGGATGCCGGAATTATAGCAAGGGAAGCAATCAAACAAGACAGCAAAAGTCGCTTTAACACAATAGCTTTCTTGGATGACGATCCGAACAAAGAAGGCAAGCACATTCTTGGGCACCGTATCTACAGGGGACTGGCGGATCTGGAGAAGCTGGCAAAGCAGTTTGGAGTCACCGAATTAATCATCGCTGTCAGGGACATCTCGGTAACCCGAAAAAATGAAATCATTGATGAATGTTTACGTCTGAAAATTTCTGTTTCCATAGTTCCTGCGGTAGATCAATGGATAAAGGGAGGTTTGACAGCAGGAGCAATTAGAGAAGTTAAAATTGAAGATTTGCTTAGCCGTGAGCAGATTATACTGGATAACCCCAGAATACATCAAGACCTACAGGGGAAAGTGATTATTGTGACGGGAGCTGCAGGTTCTATTGGTTCTGAACTGTGCAGGCAGATTAGTCATTATGAGCCCAAACTTCTGATTTTATTTGATATTGCCGAATCTGCTCTGTATGATGTAGAGCAGGAGTTTAAGGAGAAATACCCGTTCTGTCCAATAAAAGTTGTACTTGGGGACTTAAGGAGTAAAAAGAAGGTAATGGAGGTTTTCAATGCCTTCAAGCCTCAGGTAGTATTTCACGCAGCAGCCTACAAACACGTACCTATGATGGAAAATTATCCTGAAGAAGCCATTCAGTCCAACATCCTCGGCACCAAAATATTGGCGGATATTTCTGTTTTGGCTAAGGTGGACAAATTTGTTTTTGTATCAACAGATAAGGCTGTCAATCCCACAAATGTGATGGGAGCGAGTAAAAGAGCAGCAGAAATGTACGTTCAGGCACTCAATGAATACTTGGACAAAAATCATAAAAACTATTACACTAAATTCATCACCACACGTTTTGGCAATGTACTTGGATCGAGCGGATCGGTGATTCCCCTATTCCAAAAGCAGATAGCCAACGGGGGGCCGATAACGGTGACCCATCCGGAAATTACCCGCTATTTTATGACCATTCCTGAAGCTTGCCAGTTGGTGCTGGAAGCCGGGATCATGGGGGAAGGCGGAGAGATATACGTATTCGATATGGGTGAGCCAATAAAAATCCTTGATCTCGCCCATAAAATGATACAGCTTTCCGGAAAAAAGGTAGATGAAGATATTAATGTGATTTTTACAGGATTGAGAGATGGGGAAAAGCTCTATGAAGAACTGCTGAATGACTTTGAAACTGTTAAAATCACCCATCATCCGAAAATCAAAATCATGCAGGTACTGCCTTCTTGCTATCACAAAATCAATGGTCAAATAGAATTATTTATGGAATTGTCCACCAAAAATTGTGAGAAAGAATTGGTTTCTCACCTGAAAGCAATAGTTCCTGAATTTATTTCCAATTCATCCAGATTTGGAGTACTTGACAGGCTAAATTGATTGGTAAGTCGTGAATACAACTAGAAAAAAATATTAAACGTAGTGCCTTGCCCGGGCTCAGTTTGTACACTTATCATTCCCTTATGGTTTTCTACGATCCTTTTGCAAAGGGCCAACCCTATGCCTGTCCCGCTAAACTCTGAAGAAAACCTCCTAAATGGCTCAAAGGCCAGATCGGCATTTCTCTGATCAAAACCTACCCCATTATCAGCAATGGTAACAAGATGTGCATAACTCAGCTGGGGGAAATCCTGTTCATTCACCAATGTATAAGATATAATGACATGAGGCTCTCCATGATTGAATTTCAGTGCATTACTAATCAGATTGCTGAATAATTGATAAATCTGAACAGGAACACCTTTGATTATAGGCAGGTTTGACACTTCTGTTTTTGCCCGTTTTTCAGCTATCAGTACTTCGTATTCTGACAATACTTCCGCTACAATGGAATTCAAGTCAACATCGGAGAATTCGACGTGGTCATGCGAAATCTTGGAAAAAGCAAGAATATCCTTAATAAGCTGAATCATCTTTTCGGCAGTGCTGTCTATTTTCTCCAAACACCACTCCAGATCCTCCCTATTGTCAATTTCTATTCTGGCAAGATCTACAAATGCCTGGATTTTCCGGATTGGTTCCTGCAAATCATGAGAGGTAACATACGCAAATTCTTCCAGCTGCTTATTTTGCAATGCCATGCTTTTGGCATCACTCTCTTTTTGCTCTTCAGCCAGCTTCCACTCGGTAAGATCGCATGTCACTTTGGTGAAGCCTATTACCTTATCATGCCTATCATGCAGAGCTGTAATTACTATATTCCCCCAAAAAACACTTCCATCCTTACGCACTCGCCAACCTTCCTGACGTGCCCTTCCATTTACTCTGGCTTCTCCAATTAATTGGGATGGTAGGCCTTCCTCGCGGTCTACAGGAAGGTAGAATACGCTGAAGTTTTGGCCCAAGATTTCATTTTCCAAGTAGCCTTTAATCTTCTCAGCACCTTTGTTCCAATTTTGGATATTACCTTCCGTATCCAATAAAATTATAGCATAATCCTGCACCTCATCGATCATCCGCTGAGAACGGTACTCATTCAGGGATGCTTGGGTATTGGAATAATCCTTCATAATTAGCTGGATTCAGTACAACCGACAGTGCATTAAAAAAAAATCAATTTAGTAATAGTATTAAGCAATATCTCTATTCTATGATTTTTTGTGTAATACAAGAGGCTCAAAAACAGATTAAACCACTATATACCAGATAAGTAAGGCATTAAAAAAAAGATAATATGGATACCGAAATGATGGACTTCTCAGAATTATAACCGGTTTTAGTTATGGAAAATCCTCCACGACAATGCATAGGTTCTACTTAAAATATGCCCGGGTTGACCTTACACAACTTGCTGATATTGACAAGTTCAGGTCTTTATTTCCCGTACTCTAGCTTTTCTTCTAATTTTTGCCAATACTGCCTATCTTCAATATCTTTAACAAAACCCCGATCCCCTTGTTAGGAGCAGTTATCCTTATTTTAGTACTTTTTGCCGTGAGCCAGCCAATCCTGGGCCGACTCCAAAAGGAACATAAGTGGATCAAGGCCGGCATGCTCAACCAGCTGTACTGGTACCATATGCTCTTTGGATTGATCTATTGGCTCTATGCCCACTTCAATCGATCCGACTCCGTCAATTACTTCAATAGCTACCATCGCTACAAAGATTGGTCAAGTGCTTTTAAGCCGGGTACATTATTCATCGAATGGGTGAACTATCCCTTTGCCAAGTGGCTGGGCTTCAACTACGATATGATGATGTTTTTCAGTGCTTGGATAGGATTCTGGGGCTTTGTCTATTTCTACTGTTTTTTCAAAGAAAACCTCCGCTTCAATGCCAAGTTTGAAGGATGGGATGCGATCACCATCTTTATGTTTCTTCCCAACATGCACTTCTGGACTGCATCCCTTGGCAAAGGTGCCTACATATTTGCAGGATTGGGAATGCTGACATACGGACTTTCCTGGCCTGGAAAAAGAATACCCTATATCCTCTTAGGTGGATTTATGTGCTATATGATACGTCCTCATATCCTTTTTGCCGTGCTGGTGGGGATGGGTGTAGGTTTTGTTTTGGGAAAGGAAAAAGTACCTGTTTACCAGAAATATCTGGTAGCTATAGGCGCTATACTGGTCAGCATATATGTGTATAAGGATTTATTGACATTTCTGGGTTATGACCCGACCAATGTACTGGCTAGCTTCGAAGAGGAAACCGGTCTTAATGCCCAGCGATTGCAATCAGCAGGTTCAGGGGTAGCGATGAATTCCTATAGCCTTCCTATGAAATTGTTTACTTTTTGGTTCAGACCCTTGTTTATAGATTCTCCCAATTTGCTGGGAATAGCAATCTCCTTTGAGAATGCGCTCTACATTTACATGTTTAGCAAGATCCTCACCATGGACTTTGTCAAGTATATAAAAGAAGCGCCTGCCATGGTGAAAATGTCAGCGGTGGTATTTATCTCCATTTCTATATCCATGACTTTTGTAATGTCCAACCTTGGGATTATCATCCGTCAAAAATCCCAGATCATGTACTATATGCTATTTGTAATCGCCGCATTTTTGGACTGGCAAAAGACGAACAGGATCCGCAAGCGGGCGCAAATTTATAATAGGATCGTGGAAGAAGAAAGAAGAAGGACTGAGGGTTTGGAGGTTACAGATTAGAGTTTGGTCAATAAATTTTAGGGGCAGGAAGTGTCTCATGTGATTTTTTTGGATTAACTTCTAAATTGACGGAAAATGGAAAAATCAGAGGCTTTGGAAGGTTAAAGGAAAGCACCCCTTCTCTAAATCTCTGTCTTCCGTTTTCTACATTGCCTTACCCAACTCCATTATCCATGTCCCACGGCATTTTTACAATCAGCCTTGATTTCGAACTCCTCTGGGGAATTTTTGATAAAGTGGGTACCGGTTATGATCCGGCATATTTCAGGTACACAAGGGAAATTATACCTGATATGCTTGAGGTATTTGCAAGAAATGAAATCAAGGCCACCTGGGCGACTGTAGGAATGCTTTTCGCAGAAAATGAGGAAGAATGGAGGCACTACTCCCCTATTCAAGTTCCCAGCTATAGAGACCCCAAGTTATCCGCCTATGAGTTTGTGAAAAAAGCAGGACTTAATCCGGCGGTACATTTTGCTCCTGAATTGGTCAAAGCAATAATTGACACTCCCGGACAAGAACTTGCATCACATACATTTGCCCATTACTATACGTTAATGCGTGGCCAAAGCCCGGAGCAATTTCGCCGGGACTTACAGGCTGCTCAGCGAATCTCCCGGGAAAAATTCGGGGTTTCATTAAAGTCTCTGGTCTTTCCGAGAAACCATATCAATGAATTGTACCTACCTATCTGTCTGGAGGAAGGATTTACACAGGTGAGAAGCAATCCCGGCAACTGGTACTGGCAAGAGACGCAACACGAAGATCTTAGCAAAAAGTGGTTTAGATCAGCCGACTGTTTTTTCCCGATTGGAAAAAAAACCGCCTATCCCAAGACACAACTAATGCGTTTGGATAATGAACCCCTACTGATTCCTGCATCAAGGATTCTGCGTCCTATTTCCAAAAGCAATAAACTCTTCAATTCAGTAAGACTAAATCGGATAAAGAAGGAAATGTTTGCTGCCGCTAAAACAAATGAGATCTATCATCTCTGGTGGCATCCTCATAATTTCGCAACTGATCCTTTAGCGGCTATGTCGGAATTGAATGAAATCATAACCCACTTCGGGTATTTGAGATCTGAATTAGGGATGGAGAGTACGAATATGGAGGGGATTAGAAGACTGGTGGAAGGTGAATAATTGTCCTTTGGAGGAATTTAAAATGGATACATTGAAGCGACTCCCTTTATAAAAGGGCTAAGGGACTTCCCCCTTAGTACATGAATTTTTATTCAGAGCCGCACGCAGTGCTGTTATAAAAAGGCGGATTCGGATCTGACTTTCCAAAGAAGTTTGTGATACTCACCCCGTGGCAAAATAGATAGAGGATTAAGGATGAATACTATAAAATGAGCGATAAAGAATTCCAAGCTGTTGAGAAAAAAATCAAGGTGCTTCACCTTATAAAAAGTCTTGGACGGGGCGGAGCGGAAAAATTAATACCTGAGACCGCCTTGGTACATAATCAGAACCGATTTGAATTCCATTGCCTATACTTTTACCATCAGGAGAACAATATCACAGACGAGTTGGAAAAAGCCGGAATCATAGTCCACCTTATTCCATCGGGTAATCTGGGTCTTTTTTTTCATGTAAAAAAAGTGCGTGACTTTATCCTATCCAATGAAATTGACATTATTCACGCCCACCTACCCTGGGCAGGGATTATGGCAAGGTCTGTCGGAAATACGCTAAGCATCCCCATAGTCTATACCGAGCACAACACTTGGGAACGATACAATAAATTTTCCTATTGGGGCAATCGACTCAGCTTCAAAAAACAGGACGTAGCCATAGCGGTATCCAATGAAGTAGCTCTTTCTATGCGGTTAAATTCTATTTGGGATCCTTATCAGCGAGGAGGAAGAATGAAGCTGAAAGTGATACAAAATGGGGTCAATACAGATATTTTCAGAAGAGCCGGGATACAAGAGTCAATAGTCGAGACTAAACAAGGTACAATTGAAAAGAAAGTAACAAGAAGCAAGTGTCAGGTGGGCAGCATCGAAATTGATAGAACTCTCAGAATTAACCTTAACATTCCGGACAATGCACCTGTTATCGGAATTGTTGCCGTCTTCAGATCTCAAAAACGATTATGGCTATGGGTGGATGTTGCATTGAAGATATTGGAGCAATATCCCCACACACATTTTATGCTGGTAGGTGGTGGAGAATGGAGAGAGAGAATAGAGGCACAGATTAAAAGATCAGGAAAATCTGCCAATTTTCATTTAGTAGGTGTGCAAAAGAATGTCATTCCATATCTATCCCTGATGGATATTTATCTGAGTACCTCCGAATTCGAAGGCTTGCCTATCGCCATGCTTGAGGCTATGTCATGCGAAGTTCCCGTGGTAGCCACCAGTGCCGGAGGAATCGGTGAAGTGATCCAACAGGGTGTTCAGGGCTACCTTGCAGAGATTGGGTCCTGGGACAAATTAAGTGGGTATTGCTGTGATTTGATCCAAAAACCGGATCTGCATGATAGGATGAGGCTGGCTGCCAGGGAGCGGGTTATTGAGCAGTTTAGCGTGAAAAGAATGGTAAGCGAGTTGGAGCAGGTATACTTGGATGTGATTGCTTAACTACTCTGGCTAGAGACCTGAATGCTGGTGTTTTCCAAACCCTATAACGCCTTTTACCGCTTTTCTACCACTTAAGAAATTAAAGCATCAAAGGATTTGGTGAACTTTATCATTTAGGTCACTTCTGCCTGCCTGTCTGCCTGCCGGCAAAGGCAGGTCTTCTGTCACTCGTGCTGAGCGTAGTCGAAGTATCGGTCTTCCGTCCAATAAATCAAAGAAAATATAGCTACTGGCATCATTTCGGATATAAATATCTCCTTTTAATGATTATTCACAAAGCATTTTACATTCAAAAACAATATCCCATCCCATAAAAAAGCAGCCATGTTAAACTATGACATGGCTGCTTTGTCAAGTCTCAATCAAAAGTTGTCAATAACCCGGATTTTGTGAGAGGTTGGGGTTGTTGTTCAACTCACCCTCAGGAATTGGGAAGATGATCTTGCTTTCAGCCTGGGGATGAGGACGGTGATTGAACCAACTCTTGGTCTGGAACACTCCAAAACGGATTAGATCCTGCCTTCTATGCGCTTCAGCGGCAAACTCCCAGCCGAGTTCGTCCAAGAACCCTCCATAAGGTATAACCCCTGAATCCGGCACTATACTACCATCAGGATTCTGATAACCATATTGATATCTGCTGTTTCCTTCCAGTACTGCAGCAGTTACAGTTGCTTTCTGCGGGTTTGTGCCGGCAAATGCTCTTGCACGTACTTCAGAGACCAAGCTTGCAGCTTCCGCTCCATTTCCCGTTCTGAGTAAGGCTTCTGCTTTCATCATCAAAACATCCGCATACCTGAAGAAGGGGAAGTCATTGTCCAAGCTCCCTGTAGCTCCGGGTTTAATTTGGTATTTGCCTATTCTGTAGCCTTCGTTGGATGCTGTGGCAGCGATGCCCGGTACCGCCTTGGTATAATTGATCACCACCTCTCCGGTATTGGCATGGATTTGTGGTCCCATGATCCAAGTGTCGTAAAGTCTGCCATCTTCTTGGTCATAGCTATCAATAAACTGAGGCACAGCACAATTACCTCCCCACGGCCCTGCCTGCATTCCATAGACAAACCTGCTGAGCGGATCCAAGGTCTTCATATGAACGGTATTTCCCTGACCAAAAATCTCATCGTAAGGGATAGCAAAGATGATTTCCTGATTTTTCTGGTTCTCCCAATGGAATATTTTCGAATATACAGGATCCAAAGAATAAGCTCCACCCGCTATGATTTCATCACAAACTTCTATGACTTTTTGCCATTGAGGGGTCCCGGTATAGACTTCCGCATTTAGGTAAATCTTTGCCAACAACGTTTTTGCAGCCCAATAGTTCATTTGTCCGTAAGTTGCATCGGCATCCTTACTCAAAGATGGTGCGACCTCATTCATCTGCTCTATTATAAAATTGTAAAGACTTACTCTGTCACTTTGCTCAGGCAGGCTCCCATCTCTAAAATCAGTCACAATGGGTACATTGCCATGGTTGTCCAACAAGAGGTAGTAGGCAAAAGCACGGACAGCTTTCAACTCGGCGATTACCTCTTCCCTTCCTTCCACAATTGCTATCTCCTCATCTTCTATCTGGGCAATCACCCGATTTGCTGTAGTGATGCTCCTATAAGAACTCTGCCACAAATTGGTCGGTTGCCACTGCAATGGTGTCCAGGTGTGTTGATGCATCCTAACATACGTACCTCCATCATACCAGCCATTGGGCCGGGCTGGAGTAACAATGACATCAGCTGATTCTTCCTGCACATCAAAATGTCCCTGCCATCCCATCATCAATCCCCTCAAGGATCCATATACCGGGGCAATAATGGACGGAATATCCCGTTCTCCAGGTTGAAAATTTTCTGATAACACCTCCGAAAACACCTCTTCGTCAAGGTTAAGACAAGACTGTAAAGTGAAGCTTACACCTATCATTAAGGCTGAGCCTACTAGTAGTTTATTTATTTTTTGCATGATTAGATTCTTTTAGAATGACACATTTAGTCCCAGAGTGAATGTTCTTGTCGTAGGGTATTTATCCCTTTCATCATTTCCCGGAGCAAAACCCAAAATATTAACACCTTCCGGATCGATCCCTTGATATTTTGTGAGAACAAACAGATTGAGTCCGGATGCATATACCCGAGCATTTTTCATAATCCCTTTACCCTGTAGATTGTATCCGACGGTCAGGTTATCTAATTTCAAATAATCCCCTTTTTCAATGTAATGACTCACATAGACCAAGTCTGAATTGAGGCGCTGTCCATAAACCGGATCATAAGCCGTATTCAACATATTGTAGGCAGTATTTTTGGGATTTTCGTAAAACATCCGCTGGAAATTCAGAATATCATGCCCAAAAGCCCCTCTGATATTCACTTCCAAATCGAACCTTTTATAGCTGAATGTATTATTGAAACCCAAGATATGCTTGGGAATCCCATTGCCATAAAACTGTCTGTCTTCGGGAACAGCATCTGTAATGGGAACTACTTCACCCTCACGATTTTCGATCAACCAAAGCCCGTCATCATTCACCCCAACAGATTTCCAAACAAAGAATCTTCCAATAGCTCCTCCTACTTCTACCCTATGCGTGTAATCCTGAATAGGCTCTCCTGTACCACCAGCTGTGAAAAACTCCCTTGAAACATCAAATTGCTCATTGGAAAGGTTAACAAGCTTGTTTCTGTTGGTGGAATAGGTAAGGTTGGAATTCCATACAAAATCTCCCTTTGAGATAGGTGTAAAGTTTATCAGCACTTCCATACCATCACTCTGCATGTTGCCTGCGTTGATCATCATCGAACCGGTCAAATATGGAGGCTGTGGTACCGGGAAATCATACAAAAGGTCGTTGATATTTCTGCGATAAAAATCTATTGAACCGCTTAGTTTATCCCTGAAAAAACTAAAATCAACCCCGGCATTATACTCCACTTTTCTCTCCCATCTCAAGTCAGGATTGAAGTTTCTGGCAGGAATAAAACCCTGCACCCACTGACCTCCTACATACGCTCCTTGTCCCCTTTCGAACCTGTAACTGATCTGGGAGAGGTAAGGATCTCCTGCAATGGTCCCCGTCACTCCTACACCGGCCCTAAGCTTGATATCATCTATATTTTTGACTCCTTTGAGAAATGGTTCATTGCTAATCCTCCATCCAATAGACCCGGCTGGAAAAGTCCCCCACTGGTAATTGGCTCCAAACCTGGACGAGCCTTCTCTCCTAACGCTGGCCATCACTAGGTATTTATCATCGAAACTATAGGTAAATCTTCCAAAGAAGCCTGCCAGTTGCCACTTATTTTTGTTACTGCTCATACCCGCCTGTCCATTTGCTAAGGCTGCACCTGCCCCCAGATTATTCCATGTATATAGATCAGTCGGAAAATCCCAGTTACTTGCACTAAAAGCCTCGAAAACAGCATCCTGCCAGCTATAACCTCCAAGAACTGTAAAAAAGTGTTTGCCAATAGATTTATGATAATTTGCCGTGAGTTCCAGTAGGTTTTCATTATAGGTACTGTCTGATCTAGAAGCAGTACCATTTCTGTTGTTGAGCCATGTTTCGGTATGGTTGAAAGTGGTGGCACCACCGAATGTTTTGTTGTTCTGAACATTGGATACCAAGAGCTTCAAATCCAGATTGTCGATGGGATTGTAATTCAAGGAACCACTCATCCTCATTTCATTGAATCTGGATTCGGAAGAGTACTCATGGATTCTGGATATGGGATTTTCATAAAAATATCCATCTCGCTCCTGCCAGTTACCCTGCTCATCTTTTACCCTATCAGTCGGGTTTCTGATCATGGCCTGTCTAAATGCATACCCATCTGCACCGCCTCTCTCATCCTTTACCACCCTATTGATCACCTGGATATTGGCTCTAAGTTTATCATCAAACATGCTGTGGTTCAGATCTGCCCTGACTGTCAGCCTTTCCTGACCGGTTCTCAGGAAAATACCATCCCAGTTTCTATAGTTGATTGATCCGGTAAAATTGGTAGTACTGTTACCACCGAAAAATGACAGGTTATGATTATGACTTATGGGTGTCTGCAGCATTTCACCTATCCAATCTGTATTCCCGCCATAATCCGTATAGCCAATCCCCTCTTCGGCAATCAATCTTCGGTAATCGTCTCCCGTCAAAAGATTAGGTCTTCTTTGGATCGTCTGTACACTCACGTAACTGTTGTAGTTGACCGTATTTCTTCCTGCTGAGTTTTTCCTCGTAGTGATCAAAATTACGCCTCCTGTAGCCCTGGTACCATAGATCGCGGCAGCTGAACCGTCTTTCAATACATCTATGGACTCTATATCCTCAGGAGCAACGGTATTCATGTCACCCGGAATCCCATCGATCAGTATTAAAGGTTGATTCGTTCCTCTCATTGAATTCACTCCACGTAGGTTGATTTGTGTCCCCGCTGCTGGATCTCCACTGGGCGTGGTCACACGGAGACCTGCTACTTTCCCCTGAATCAGCTGTGCGGCATCACGGACTGCCCCTTTGACAAAATCCTCTTCCTTCACTCCACCGATAGAACTGGTCACATCTCCCTTTCGCATCGTGCCATAGCCTACTACCACTACTTCGTTCATTGAGGTAATGTCGGGCTTCAGCCGGACTTCAATCGTAGACTGGTTGGTAATCACTACTTCATGGGTTTCATAGCCGATAAAGCTAAACACCAACACAGCCCCTTCATCGGGTACATCCAGCGTAAACCCGCCATCTATATCAGTAGCCGTACCTCTGGTAGTACCTTTCAGTACCACACTTACGCCGGGCAGAGGCAGCCCGTCTTCTGTAGAATAGACTGTGCCTTTGATAGCCTTTTCCATGGCACTAAAGGCCCCTACTTTAGATCCTTTTTCCGTAGTTAAAGGTCTTTCCAACATGATTGAACCATAGGTGCTGACTCCTCCACATTGAAGAATAAGCATCACCCCCATGGCTACGATACTTCGCAACTTTGTAAAGTTTTCCATACTATTATTGGGTTGATATTTAAGACAATATGTCTCTAATTATGAGATCAATACCTTTCAGAAAGACTCACGAGACAAGCGTAAATTTACCGGACCCACCTGTAGAAAAATTCAGCCAAAGTAACCTATACCAACACTATATTAGCTTATTCAATGATTAAGCAGAATAAACACTCAATCCAATATCTCTTCACGGTCAATTCGATGGTTTATCCCATAAAATCGACCAAAGAAGCTCTTTTGCTTAGGACTTTAATTTTCAAAGAATCATTTATGCTTCAAGAACGTAACACTTATTAGAGTCTTCCTCTCACCTTATGTTCACAAAAATCCAACATACTCAATTCCCTCCCGACCAACCCTTGTTTCTGTGGGATGGGGAATGTGGTTTTTGCAAATACTGGATCATTGTATGGAAGAGCAAAACAGAAGGTTTGACCTATACTACTTTTCAGGAGGCAGCTTCTGACTTCCCTGATATTCCACTCAAAGAGTTTAAAAAAGCATCCAGATTAATCGAGACTGACGGATCTGTTTTCAGTGGACCGGATTCCGCTTACCGGACTTTTTACTATTTCCGAAAACCAAAAAAACGCTGGCACAGACTCTATCAAAAGTCCGGGTTCTTTCAAAAATTCAGCGATCACACCTATAATTGGATAGCAAAGAATCGACCGCTGATGATGAACCTTACAAAGGCTTTTTGGGGTAAAAACCCAATCAGGCGTAAGCCCTATTGGATGATCTACTTATTAGGCTTGCTGGGGATTATCGCAATTTTACTATACCTTCTTCATTGAAAGAAGTCTTTTTAACTAAAAAAACAAGTTTACAAACATACCATATGATTAAAATCCATATAAAAGGATCTTTTCTGATGACTATTGCAGTGGTTTGCACTTTAGGTCTAGTTGGATGTAAGAATCAAAGAGAAGCGGGGTTTCAGAAAATCCTGCTTTATGGTAAACCCCAACATGTTTTTATAGCAGGCGAAGGCGCGCCTACGGTAGTGTTTATCACCGGAGCAGGAAGTGACCTTGAGGATTTCAGACGGGTTCAAGAGGAAATTTCAAAAGTGACAAGAACATTTTCCTATGACAAACCCGGGATTGGGAAATCTGAAATGGTCGATGAATCTCGAACGATTGAAAACATGACCTCGGAACTTTTGACATTGCTGGATAAGACAGGTACCACTGAGAAGCTGCTCCTGGTAGGTCACTCACTCGGTGGATTTGTAGCAAGGGATTTTGTTGTCAAACATCCTGAAAAAGTAATTGGAATGGTCCTGGTAGACCCCGGCAATGAATACCTTACGGAAAGGGCTCTTCTTACTTTCCCTGAAGAAGACCGTGGCAGGTTAGACAGTTTAATCCATACCCCTGATCCAACTTCATCCATAGGATTTCAAGCTGAAATAGCCAGCCGAAGATCATGGGATGGTTATATGAGGAAAAACGACAGGATATTCTCAATTCCGGTGGTGCTTATAGAATCAGCACGGCTAAATGAAGAAGGTTTACTGACGGAGGAAATAATCCAAATCAAGCAGGAACTAAACCGTAATCTTGAAAGCCAATTTCCCAAGCTTAAAGTAATCACCACAACAGAAAGTGGACATTTTATACAGCTTGATGAACCGGAGCTGGTGATCAGTGCTATTTTAGAACTACTGTGAAGAGGCCAGGCCGCCAATGTAATGCCGAAGGTAGCCCGTATAATAATACTGTAAATCATACTTCGTAAATCCAAAATCAGAAAAGATTGCTTCGTCAAAAACAATTCCCTTTGGTCTTTGTTTTTCCTCGCAATGACGGACAAAGCAATGAATCCCGAGAATGAACCACGCATTATCGGTTACCCGTCATTGCGATCCGCCTAAGGCGGAGAAGCAATCTTATTGTATTTACGAAATGCGAATGAGGATTTACGGGATCCTTGAGTAAGTGTACTTTTTTCGGAGTACTTGACGGCATGAGCGTCTGTCAGTGCCAGAAATCCACAAGCTAGTTGTCAATCCTCATCGGTATCCGCCTGAGGCGGAGAAGCGATCCCGTAGTAATGAGCACATTCATGCCCCACTCTATAATTTCTCCGGAGCCAATGAGCTTTCTGTTATTCTCCACCGCTCTCCATAGACTGAAGTATAAATCAACTCAAAGGTTAGCCCCTCCTTATAAAAAGAGTTCATTATTTTATGAAGGTTTTCAGTATCAACTATAGAGTTGGCTACTTCAAATATTGCAATATAAGAACCGGCAGGAATAAGCATTCCGGGAAAAACATTGGAATGAAAGACCTGATCTAAATTTTTAAATTCGTCGGAATTCTGAATGAAAAAAGCTGCAAGATCATGGACATCAGAAACTTTACCCTTATAAGTAATTTTGACATCCTCAATGAATGCAGGTCCGATACCTTGATTACTTAGTACATATCTGAAATGGGGTGTATTGGATCCTTCATTGCCAAGGGAAAGAAAAGGAAGAGCAGACAACAATTGCTGTTCACGCATTAGAAATGTTTGGTAAGCTATCAAAAGACATGCTGCAAGGCTGACAACTACAGCGCTCAGGCCGATAATCTTATCTACATTCCAGACAGTTTTTTGTTTTAGAGGCTGTTCTGATGAAGGCTCTTGTTCTTCCATTTTTAGTCATGTTTATACCGCCAAAATAGTCAGGAGGAGAATTCCTTCCTAATGTTTATTTGGATGAATTGATCGAAAACATATTTTCCCTATTTAAAAAATCCTTTGGAAATCAATATCTTGATCCCTTAACAAACAACCTCGACAACTTGAGACACCTAATTATACTATCGGCCTTTTTGATGATGGCTTTTACTGTTTCTTCTCAGCAAAAATGCATTACAGAAGCTTCCATCATAGCCCTAGATGCCCAGTGGGAAGAAAATAACCTAGATCCAAATCCTGAATTCTTTAGAAATGTCTTGGCCGAAGATTTCATTTGGGTGCATAACCATGCTTCGATGATAGACACCAAAGAAGCTGTGGTAAAGCGAGCAGAAGATCAGGCAGCAAAAGGCACAAGTGATACCCAGTCCAGAACTCAAAGCGATGTGAAAGTGGCGATCACAGGAAACACGGCCATCGTCACCGGGTTCACTATTGTAGATCGGGGCCCCACTCCTACCAAATATCATTTTATGCGGACTTATGTGGAGATGGAGGGGAAATGCCTTCTAGTCGGCAACCATACGATGGCCATTCCGGAGGAGGGGTAGCAGTTTTCACCTTTCTGACTTTCACACTGTATCCCTAAGCTTTTAATTACTACACTTCCCTTTTTCTACTGATGAACATCGAGGAGCCAACAATAATCAAATACCCTATTATTTGTCAAATTTGTAATTGCAGTAGGCTTATCAAATGCTACAACTCTTTCCAACCGACTAAAATCGATTTATGCAGAAGTTGTGTTTACTAAGTTTATCCATCCTTTGTACAACCTCTGATTGGTGGTCACATCGTTAATCAATTTTATCAAATTGGAAAAAATCATAATATAAAAATGAGTATGAATTATTCTCATCACTCTGCTGAAATGTAATTACTTGGCCTCCATCCAATTCAGTGAATTCCAATATACCGGTTTGTGCAAGGCGAGTGTTGAAATAGCCATTTTTATCAATCATTTTTAATCCTTCATTTTCCATTTTAACTTCTACTACAAATTCCCCTTCTATAGCTTGAACAGCTCCCCCTTCGCCATTATATCTATATTTACCAGCCAGTTTTTTCAATTGTTCAGTGTCAGATTGCTTGAGCTCTATCATTACAGGACTATCTAATTTCCATCCATAGTAATTTGAAATGGACAGAACGATTTCATTTATCAGGGGACGTCCATTATCGGCGTTTGTCATAATGATTACACCATCTCCTTTGTAGGCGAAAGCAATCATTTCAGTTGTAAACCCCTCATTTTTACCGCCATGTCCAAACATCAAAGAATCATTATCCCCTTTTAACGAAGGTCCTAACCCCCAGTTGTTCATACTTTTTGTTAGCATCATTTCAATGGTTGCTTTGGATAAGATCCCATGCTCTTTACCTGCAAGGATAGCTTGGATTTCAATACAATATTTTGCCAGTTCTGTCGGAGTTGTCCATAGTCCCGCAGCTGCCTGTTCAGGATAATTATTCCACTTACCATCAAGTATTTCACCTTTTCTATCGAAGGCAGCACTAGCTGATAACGCTAGCACCTCTGGTAGAGGCTGTTCATAGGTACTTTTAGTCATTCCTAGCGGCTTCAGGATCTTATCATCCATTACTTTTTCAAAATTCAAACCGCTAACATCTTCAACAATTTTTTCCATAAGAGTATATCCACCTCCTGAATACCTCCACATACTACCCGGTATGGTATCTAAAATTATCGGAGGTGTATTACCTCCACCATTCAGAATCTGAATCAGGGAAGGAAGAGATTCATCACGCTGATAGCCAGGAAAGCCATGTCCTGACAATCCGGAAGTATGGGAAAGTAGTCTCTTAAGCGTTACTTTTTGTTCTTTGGTGAAGTCGTTGTATGGTATCTCCCAATTCTTTAGATAAGAATTAACATCTTCATCAAGATCAAGAATACCATCTTCAACTAGTTTTAAAACTGATAGTGCGGCCAATGGTTTACTGATAGAACCCGCCTGAAAAAGTGTATTGGTATTAACCTCAATTTTATCATTAGCTAGTCCATATGCTTTAGCCCAGTGTAATTTCCGATCTTTTATAACAGCTATACTTAAGCCTGGCACATTGTAATGATCCATCCGATCTAATAAAGTGTGTTTTTCAAACGGTACACCTTCAATTTGAATAGTCGTTATTAGGCTCTTTTCGATTTCTTCAATTTCAGAATTTATTGAATCCTTAGCCCCATAGTTACAGGACGTAAAAAAAAATGCAGCCGATAAAATTGCATTAAAAATAGTCTTCATTTCATGTTTTGATTAAATACAACTATGAGAGAGGTTTAACTCTCCTCATTCTATTCACGTAAAGATTTAGAATAATGGGAAGGTCTAAATATAACTTCCTACTGAGCATCCGCATTTCTCATCCAACTTAGGACGAACGTTGCTGTGTGGCCAAGAATAAATACGAGCAAGCCGAAAAGAGGAGAAAGCAGGGTGATTTTCAAACCTCCGGCGATGATCCCCGGATCAGCTGCCCCAGATGCCTCAAGTGCATCAAATCCCTGAATCAATCCGAATAGACTGTTGGCAAAAGAAATCACCAAACCAAGAAGCACCACTTGGTTAATCATTTTTTTATACTTCAAAAAGGTGGCAGCATCCCTTTTCAGGCTAGCAAAGGCTTTGACTGTAAAAAATATCGCCAATAGCAAACTTGCTAAAATCAGTAGCATACCATTCAATCCACCTTCTACAAACCTTTCGGTCAGGGTGCCAATAAATGTTTGTCCTAATACAGTTCCCATTAAATTCATGTGTTTTAGTTTTTGATTACGGAACAAGTGTACCCAGAATAAATTTCCGCTCTTAAATTTTGCGATCAATGACCGGTAAAACGAAGATTTCGACCAAAACTACCCCTGTTTAGGGCTTTAATCTAAAAACCGGGTTAACCACCCTCCAAAACCGGTCATCCATCGCATTTTCTTGGCAAATAAGATTTTTTGAATGACCTTGACTATTTCAATGACAAAGAAGAAGCTACTTATAGAACTCTCCAAAAAATTGTTGATGCAGCTTTCGATCTGTATAGGAGCCCTTCTTTTCTTTACTTTTTACTTTGGCATCACCCTATCCGATTTGGGTCCTGCGTTTACATTTGGTGTTTTTTTGCTTCCTGCCACACTTGGTATGGTCAATGTTTTTAGTTTTCACCTTATCCCTGAATACCTATTCAGACAAAGGTATTTTTGGTTTGCCTTATATACAGCGTATACCCTTGTCATCTCCATTTTCCTGATTGCAATGTCCTCCTTTTATGGAGTCATTTTTATTAATTCGTGGGAAAGTATGGATACAGGTTTCATGCTAAGCAAAAACCTGTACCTGATCATTATAGGTGTGTATATCGTGGTTTTATTTACTTCACTTTTTTCTTCCTTTCGGGAAAGCCATAAAATGCATCTGCACAATCAGAAACTTCAATATGCCCTGCTAAACGGTGAACTGCAGCTTAAGCAGCAGGAACTATCCTACCTTAAAATGCAAATTCAGCCACACTTCCTATTCAATACACTGAATACCATTTATGGATCAGCAATTGCAAATCGTGTAGAAACACCCGAGTTGATTCTCAAACTTTCTAGCCTATTGGATTACCTTTTATACCAAACCCAAAAAACGCTGGTACCTCTTGAAGACGAAATGGATCATTTAAAAGACTACCTGGCATTGGAAAAGATGAGGCATGGAAATAAATTAAAGGTGACCTCAACTTTCCCTCAGAAATCCGGTAATCATATGATTGCTCCCATGCTTTTTCTTCCCTTGGTAGAAAACAGCTTCAAACATGGTAAATCCCTGGGGAGGGATGCTTTTGTAGAATTAAGAATTTTGGCTTATGCAGATAAAGTCGAGTTTTTTCTGAGAAACTCTTATGATGATTCAGTAGCGAAAGGAAACTTGGCCTCCTCCGGAATAGGACTTCAAAATATTAAAAAACGGCTGCAGCTTTTATATCCTGATTCTCATACATTGACTATTCATAAATCGGACGGTTATTTCGAAGTGGAGCTACAGATATTTACTACCCAACCTAAGGAATCATGAATTGCATCATTGTGGACGACGAACCAATCGCTCAGGAAATCCTTAGAGATTATATCGCCAAGTTGGATTTCTTGGACTTGGTGGCTTGCTGTAGCAATGCAAATGAGGCGTTTAATGTAGTTCAGCAACAGGAAATAGATTTAGCGTTTTTGGATATTAACATGCCTGGAATTGATGGTTTGGCATTCGCCAAAATCATCCCTAAAGAAGTTCATGTAGTATTCACCACCGCCCATAGGGAATATGCTTTAGAAGGCTTCAATCTGGAAGCGACGGATTACTTGCTGAAGCCTATTCCATATAGTAGATTCTTAAAATCTGTCACGAAAGTCAGAGAATCTCTTGACCACAACAGGCAAACCGCGATTCCTGAAAAGCCTGAATTCCTGTTTGTGCGCCAAGATCGAAAAATGGAGAAAATTGCACTGAAAGATATTCTGTATATAGAAAGCTATGCAGATTATATCAAGATACACACAAATGCACGCAGCCTAGTAGTTCGGGAAAGCATTTCAAATTTCGAAAACAAACTTCCTGAAAATCAATTTATCCGATTTCACAGATCTTTCATCGCCAGCATCTCAGCGATAAACTCCTACACCCATGAATATCTGGACATAGGAGGAAAAACCCTAACTATTAGCAGATCCTATAAGGAAGAAGTGTTTAAGAGACTTTCCCAGTTTGAATAAGAGTAACCGATAAAAATATCGGGATATTTTTTTTCAAGAATAGTGAAATATAAATTATTTAAATTTACTTTGTAACTCAAAGTACTTTTACATATGAGAAAGCCCGAACAAGAACTTGCCGAAATCAAATCCATGATGGAGCGGAGCACCCGCTTTCTGTCCCTCAGCGGACTTTCCGGAATATTGGCCGGCACCTATGCCCTGATCGCCGCGGGCATGGCTTATGCTTGGATCTATTATCCAAACTCTCCCTTTGGCTATAGATTTTCATACATCACCGAAGAAGCTATTCTCTTCAAATTACTTGCTACAGCACTTGTCGTGCTAGTACTCTCTATTGGTACTGCATGGATACTCAGCCAACAAAAAAGCAAACGAAGTGCAGGCAAATTTTGGACTTCGGCAAGCAAACGGTTTGTAATGGCATTGGCCATTCCTTTAATCATGGGAGGGTTATTCTGTCTTGCTTTATTCACAAGGGGCTATGTCATTATTATTGCCCCAGCCACCTTAATTTTCTATGGCTTAGCCTTAGTCAATGCCTCTCACTTCACATTAAGCGATATCAAATACTTAGGATTCTGCCAATTGGGATTGGGAGTTTTATCAGCTTTCTTTCCGGGTTACGGGCTTGTTTTTTGGGCCTTGGGATTTGGTGTGCTGCACATCATCTATGGATTGATAATGTACTACAAATACGACCGATAACGTGAAGGGGACTTACGATAAGGCTTTTGAGAATGTGGTTAGACTCCGTGTGATGTCCATCTTGATGGTCAATACCGAGTATGACTTTAACTCCTTCAAGGAAATCCTGGAGGTCACGGACGGGAATCTGGCTTCTCACCTGAGAAATCTGGAGAAGCAGGAATACATTTCAGTGAGCAAATCCTTTGTCGGAAGAAAGCCTATGACCAACTATTCGGCAACCGAAGCGGGCAAGCAGGCTTTCCTAGAACATCTGAAATTCCTCGAAAATTTAATTAAAGAGAACAAAAGCTAAAAAAATTTATTCAATCACTTTGAATTTCAAAGTACTTTAACAACCACACTATGGAAACAAACACAAATCTTTCGCTACTTGACAAATTTCAAAACTGGATCTCCAGATCAACTAGCCTAAAACTACTAATCATCGGATTTATCATTCTTATTTTACTGATTCCCCAAGCGCTGACCACTGATCTTATCAATGAAAGACAGGCCCGGCTGGAAGAAACTGAAAATGAAGTAACAGGTAAATGGTCCAGGTCCCAAACTGTCATCGGCCCCTATTTGGCACTGCCCTATCACCACTACATAGAAGTACAGAGTAATGGAGAGAATAAAATAATCAAGGAGCTAAGAACTGCCTATTTCTTGCCGGATCTATTGGATATCACGGGAGATCTTCAGGCAGAATCACTTCATCGGGGGATTTTCGATGTGGCGGTCTATCAAAGTGACATTCAGCTCAAAGCGGATTTTGGTGCCATTGCGCTGGAAAAACTGGATATCTCTGCCGAACATGTTCTTTGGGACCAGGCATCTTTATTGATTTCTGTCAGTGATCTTAGAGGAATAGGTGAAAATCCGGATGTGACGCTCAACAATATCCCGCTTGTTTCAGAGCCATTTACTGATACTCAAACTAATCTAAAGGGATTTCAATTCCCTGTATCACTTGATTCCACATCAAAGGATTTCACATTTTCAGGCAAAATCAAGCTCAAAGGAAGTAAAGATTTCCACTTTGTTCCTTTAGGTAAAACCACCAAACTAAAACTGACCGGCAACTGGCCCAACCCGAGCTTTCAGGGGGATTTTTTGCCTGAAGATAGAGTGCTGAACAAGGATGGTTTTGAAAGCACCTGGAAGATTCTTCATTTCAACAGGCCATTTGGTCAGGAATTCACCAACACGTTGCCAAATTTTCGGGAAAGTTCCTTTGGCCTAAGTCTCAAAATGCCGGTGGATCAATATCAACAGAGTATTAGAACTTCCAAGTATGCGGTACTGATCATCACGTTGAGTTTTCTCGCATTATTCCTAATGGAAACCTTTACCAAGCAAAGAATCCACCCTCTTCAATATACTTTGGTAGGGTTCGGGTTGGTTTTGTACTATACCTTGTTAATCGCACTTTCCGAGCATTTAGGCTTTTCGACTGCCTATCTGATTGCCAGTGTAGCCACGGTGGGACTTCTGTCTTTGTATTCCAAAAGTATTTTCCCTCTGCTTAAAACAACCGGAATTTTCACGGGAATACTGGCGCTATTTTACATTTTCATATTCGTAATCATCAAGCAGCAAGACTACGCTTTGTTGATCGGAAGTATTGGATTGTTTGTGGCACTTGCAGCAACGATGTTTATTTCAAGAAAAATCGATTGGTATAAAAGTTAATATGAATATCCGAAGTGATGCCGGCAGCCTCCTTTTCTTTGGTATAGTGGCAGGGAGACGGAAGATGGAAGACGGGAGACGGGAGAATCAGAAGACTTGCTGAGCTTACCTGATTTTATGTCGTTTTAGACTTAATGGCATAATAGCGATACTCTAATAATCCATTTCAACTACGAATCCCAAGAAAAAACGAGGGCAGGTACCATGGAACCGGGTGCCTGCCCTTTATGATGCTACGAAATCGAGGTGATTTCGCTACGGGTATCATATTCAAATTTTATCTCCTCCAACATTATACAGGGATAGACTATCAGCCTTTTATTAAAAAGTGCTTTAAGAAAACAGCCTTAAATCACCGGTAACCACATTCCCATCGTAGCTGCAGCTATTCCTACTACAATCCCCAAAGTAAGTACTCCTAAAAATAGCGACGTGACAAATTTCAAGCTAGGTATAGTAGATGCCTTGGTGATAAAATAAATTTCGGCTAAAACTTGAGGTAAAATATAAACAAAAACATACAGAAAATTTAAAAACGGTCCTTCAAAAGTCTCCACATCAAAACCTACAGGTGCCTGATGAATTACCAGCCAAAGCATCAAAAACACCCTGAAGAACCAAACTCCACTCATCGCCAAAAACAAACGAATTGCCCATCTGTAATGCTTATCCAATTGTCTTTGAAGGGCAAATCTCAGTGTAAAAAAAACACAAATCAAGATGATCAAACCATTGATAGAAATGAAAACAGAACCTATCAAACCACCAGCCGCTCCCCTAACCCAAGCCAAGTAAAAGCCAGCCAAACTGATCAAAAATGCTGATCCAAGGTAAATTCTCCCAGAAAATCTATGGAAAAGAGGAAATAATTTCCTGATTCTAGCAATTAGCTGCAAAGGCCCCAATAACGTAATAACCGCAGCAAAAAATACATGTACCCCAAAGAACACATTACCCATCAAATCCTTAGCTATATACCCGTGAGTGGTCTGCGCATTCCACCGTTCGAAATTGAGTTGCAGTCCGGATTCTCCATAAAGCCTGATGATGTAATAAGCAAAAATCAATTGGCCCATAAACACCACGATGAACCAAGTTCGGATCGAAAATTGAAAAACCTGATTTGGTAGAGATTGGGATAAGGCTTTTGTGGAACTCACAGGAATTATATTTTGACGTGATCTTTTTTTTATAAACCTAGCGCAAGATCAGTCCATTTCCACCTAACAATTGTTAAGTAATTTCCTTTCTGATTCTACTTAAGCTCTCCGGCTTGATTCCCAAGTAGGATGAGATATACTTCAAAGGCACATGTCGAATAATATTAGGTTGGTTCCTAATGAGCTTCAGGTATCTCTGTTCGGCAGTCAGATTCCCCATATCATTGATTCTCTCTTTATCCTGCTCCATCTTTTGCTGAAGCACTTTAATGGTATAATCTTTTTGCGTTTTGCCCATGGCTGCTGAGCGATCTACGTCCTCACGGGAAATTCTAAGCAATTCACAATCTGTGAGACACTGTAAATTTTCATTGGTAACAGAACCATTCATAAAATGAAAAAATGAGGTAAAAAACCGTGGCCCATCATTGAGATCTACAGTCACTTCATTCCCTTTTTCATCAAGATGGAAATTTCGCATAAACCCTGAAACAATAAAATTATGGTACATGGGTACCTTACCTGCAGGCTCCAAAATCGTATCTTTCTTCACCTGGATTGGTTTAAAGAATAAACGGCATACCATTTTGTCCCCTTCCGGGATATCCCAGATTTGGTTGATATAGGCAAACATTATATCGAAGTAGCGGTCCATTTTCTTTACCTGTTTATTCTTGTTTAAGTATAAGAAAACAATTCAACATTCGCCTAAAAGCTAAAGCTAAGCCTTGAAAAAATTATGAGTATCAGCTGATATACACCTAATATACTAATTCTAAGCTCAAACGCTTGGTGTTTGCTTTTTTCGGTAGCCCACCAAAGAAGGCATATATTGATGGAAGGAATTTTAATCATTTTGCTTCTTCGTCACCTAAAAAAAGCCATCCTTTACCCACTTCTATTTCTCCAATGCAGGATAAACAAAATCTGTCAACAATTGAAATGACCCTTTTTCAAGATCCCAGATATTATAATTCCCCGCAGTTGTTACCACTACCAGTTGTTTTGACTTGTCTAGGTAAATACGTTGGTCACCGTTTCCTACTGCCGTCACAAGTTTGTTCGGTTCTTTTCCATCGGGAGATTGGTCTACCCAGAATTGATATCCATAACCACCGTTCTTTCCGCGCTTTACATGAGAGGTAAAGGATTCTTCTATCCATTGCTTGTTTAATAGCTCTTCTCCTTTGTAATAACCATCCTGTAATAAAACCACACCTATTTTCAGTATATCCGCAGGAAGCATTCTTAAACCGGATGCAGCTATAGGATGCTCTTGTCCAGGCGCTTTTGTCCAATAATAAGTAGCTATTTCCAATGGTTTAAACAGATACTCAACAGCAAATTCTTCTATATTCAATCCGGTAGCTTTATGCAAAATGACAGAAAGCAATTCAGTAGTGCCCCCGTTGTAGTTCCACACACTACCGGGCGATTCTTGCAAAGGCCTACTCAGAACATAGCGAATAGGGTCATCACTCATCACCATGGCAGTTTCCGAGTTTTTCGGATTGGTATAAGGGAGGTCTTCATTCCACTCCAACCCTGAAGTCATTGTCAGGAGATGCTTTAAGGTAATCTCCTGATGAAGGCCAATATTGAGGTCCCCATATTCAGGAAAATAGGTAAATACCTTTTCTTCTACATTTTCTATAAACCCATTTTGAATGGCAAGTCCAAAGCAAATAGATACGATACTTTTGGTCAGACTTCTTAAATCATGTAGGGTGTTTTCACCATGTTCAACCACTCCCAAGTCTGTGCCCCAAGACTCATCTTTGCCTGAGAAATATTTCTCAAAAACCAAGTCTCCTTTGTAATGTATCAATACACTATGAACGTTGGGATAGGTTTGATTTTCTATGGCAACCGTCATTTTTTTCAACATTTCTGTATTGATAAGGTTTGGTTGTCCGTTTGAACTGCCCGTTTGGCCAAAAGCAGAGAAGCCAACCAAAAAAAGTAATAGGAGCATGATGAAGTGTGCCTTTTTCATAGGGAATTAATTATATGCCGGTTATTTATTTCAAAAGTAACACGTTCCCTGCAAAACAAAGTAGGCAAAAACGACGAACTTACCTTCCAATAATGCCACCCCTGCTTTTTTTATAACTTTGGTCTTATGAAGCATATCTCCATACTGGTCACGAATAAAGCCCTGATTGCCGCAATAGGCAACACACGGTATATGTTCAGTAGCGTGAATGATTTCCTGAAAGAGGCCGGGATACCCCCTTTGTTTGATGTGCAACTTGTCGGACTTTCCAAGGAAGTGGAACTTGACAATGGGATCTATACCATCCAACTTGACACCACCATTTATGAGCTTGGGAAAACCGATCTGATCCTAATTCCCCCGGTAAGCGGGGATGTTTGTGAAAGTATAGCCCTCAATAAGGATTTTATCCCCTGGATCAAGCAACAATACCAAAACGGTGCTCAGGTGGCCAGCCTTTGCGTGGGTGCATTTCTACTGGCAGAAACCGGCCTTTTGGATGACAGATGGTGTTCTACCCATTGGAAATCCATTAACGAATTTCGGGAAACCTACCCCAAGGTTCGACTTGTCAATCAAGTGATCACTGATGACAGGGGTTTGTATACCAGCGGAGGGGCTAATTCCTATTGGAATCTGTTAATCTATCTGGTGGGTAAATTTTCAAATCACGAAATTGCCATACGGACAAGTAAATATTTTGAGGTGGACATGGACAGGGAGAGTCAAAGCCCTTATGCCGCTTTCGAAGGCAGTAGGTTTCACAATGACGACGCTATCCATAAGGTTCAGGAATACGTTGAGCGTCATTACCAAGATCAGCTAAACCTGGAAATGCTGGCAGATATAGCCAATTTGGGACATCGTACTTTTCAGCGAAGATTCAAAAACGCAACACATCATACAGTGATAGTCTATATCCAAAAAATAAGGGTGGAGGCGGCCAAAAAATTTCTGGAACAGGAAACCTTAACCGTCAGTGAAATTATGTATGAAGTAGGATATACAGACCCGGAAGCTTTCCGGAAAATTTTCAAAAGGGAAACCGACTTATCCCCCATGCAATACCGAACCAAATATCAGGAAAGAAAAGTAACTCCTCTACCCGCCTAAGAGATGGGATGATTGCAGCTTAAGGCACTTGATCCTTCTTAGCAAGCTCTACCTAACAGTATATCATGACAGACATTTAATATTAACGTGATTTAGCTAACTTGAACTCGATAAAAACCTAACAAGAAATCGATTCTGCCTAAGGCAGATAGGCATGACCTTTTAAAACAAATTATAAACACATGAAATCGAGCATGACTCAAGAGTCACACGGAGGAATGATTATTCACCGAACGAGATTCCATGTGCCCATTGAAAAACAAATTATAAACACATGAAAAAACACTTAGACCTTAGTATCAGCTTTCTTCTGGCACTATCGCTTGGCTTCACAGCCTGTGACAGTAAAACAGCAACGGAAGAAACAACAGCAACAACAACAGTAGAAAGCACAAGTTTCGGCGGATTGGCCCTTTATACAGTCCGTGACTCCATGGCTCTCAATCCAAAAAACACGCTACAGGCTGTAGCCGATGCCGGTTACGCTTATGTAGAGTCAGCAAACTATGAAGATGGAAAATTCTACGGCATGGCTCCTACAGAGTTCAAATCTTACGTGGAATCACTCGGCATGACTGTCAAGAGCGCCCACATGGGAATGGTAAACATGGAAAACGCAGATCAGTTGATTGCTGACGTAAAAGCAGCAGGAATTGAATATTTTGTTATTCCTGTACCTCCGATGGGCATGTTTACTTTTGGTCCTGAAGGCATGGGTATGAAAGGTACTCCCGATGAATTGGTTACTATCATGAATACCCTGGGCGAAAAATGTACTCAAGCCGGAATTAAACTCCTTTACCATAACCACGACTTTGAATTCAAGGCGATGGAAGATGGAACAATCATCGAAGACCTACTTTTGGAAAAATGTGATCCCAAATTTGTCAACTTCCAGATGGATCTTTTCTGGGTAACCAAAGCAGAGGTAGATCCTTTGGACTACTTCGAAAAATACCCAGGTCGCTTCAAAGCTTGGCATGTGAAAGACATGAATGAGGAAGGAAAGTTCGCTCCTGTAGGTACAGGTTCGATTGATTTCAAAAGAATTTTGGCAGAAAAAGATAAATCAGGAATGGAATTTTACCTAGTAGAACAAGATCAGACGTTCGGTTTGGATCCTATGGAAGCCATCAAAATCAGTCATAAAGGTCTGGAAGAAATCGGATTCAAATAAGATTTTGCCCATTACCTTCAATACAAAAGCCATCCTAAACGATGGCTTTTTGCTTTTTGGATAGTAAATATTAGAAGACCATACTTTTAAAATCATGTCTGACACCCTCATCTACATTATTATCGGAATTGTCATTGCCCATTTTGTGGTTGGAATCGGTTTTTTGATCTATAAACTATCCGGAGGAAGCTCTTCCAAGAAAAAATAACCATGAATTAGGACTTCCCATCTAACGGAGAGACGAGCTATATCCACGGCAGTCGGACAGCCGGAAAATTATTTCTAAACTGCGTCCTCTGCGAAATCCTTGGTTGGTGAGCTTGCCGAACTACTGTGCCCACTGTGGTAAAGCAACTTCCATAAAAAAACCACTCCCTACCGGAAGTGGCTTTCGATTATAGACCATTTATTCTTTAACCTATTAAAAGAGTCAGATTGCGATGGGTACTATTATAACCCACCCAAGAATAGCCATTAGTTGTTCTAGCCGAAACAGACAACACAAAACTATACGCACAAGATTGTGGGGGTCTCCAGTTCCCGGATGCAGGAATTAGTTTGTTGACAAATCCGGCCCAGTTACCCTTTGCAGGAGTATAACCTTCGCTATAGATAGAGGCAGAAAGGCCAGCTCCATAAGTTGCATAAAAATTAACTGAACGAAGATTCCCTTCCGGATCATTGGCAGTAATTCGGAAATTCAACCCATCAGGAGCTGCTCCGATAGTTTCTATCGCGCAGGCAGACACTTCACCACTGCCATGTTTCACACTTTCTATAATGGAAGAGGGCACATGGTTATCGATAAACAACCGCAATTCCTGTTCCGCTGCCACAGTAGTGGTACTGGCTCCCACAAAGAATGTCACTTTGATTCTATATAGTCCGGGCAATAGCGCCGTAGTAGGAAATTGAACCAATAAGTCATCTATCGAGTAATCCGTCCCGGGATTGGCCATCTGGTAGTACCCGTTTGCCGAGGGGGCAAATGATTCCAACGCATAAGTTGATCCTGTCCAGCGATAATTTGACCAGTTACTGATCAGTTTGACGAACGAACCACCGGGAGCGGCTATTTCCACTTTGTATTTCCTGTTTTCCGCTGTCCAGAGTTGCTGAAGTTTCGTACGGTTACCTATCAGATTCAACGTACCTCCAAATGCCGCATTCTCTACAAAATGGTAATATCCAGAATCAGTTGTTGCCCGGCCCGATGCAGAGATTTTAGTCGTCGGTATCAATCCCACACTTCCTACCAATGGTCCCAAGTCTTTAGAAGGTATTGTGGGTTTCCTGCTCAGAACCAATTGACGAAGTTTTGTGAAGTCCTTAAAAAAATCTCCCGGAAAGTCAGTCGTAAACCCGGGATTGCTGGATTTCACCCTAAACCCAAAATAGGTATAAGGAGTACTCAATGGCCAGGAAAGCGCCACATTGATCTCACTGAGTTCTATCCTGAATTTCCAGATTCTGTGAGATACATCAGAATTGGGGCTGGGTCCAAACTCCTGAACTACAGCAGAATTGGATGGATCCGCAAGCAGTCCCGTCCATTGCCCTGGTCCAAGGTACTTCTGTCTGCCCAGTTTGTTTGGTTGGCCCGGATACAAGCCATAGTTTACATCTACACCCGAAGTGATCGCACGGTCGCGGTTATTGTCAAACGTCAACCAAAAGTAATCGTTCGTACCTGCATCATTTCCTGTATCAGACACTACATCCAGCGTGAGGTAGAGAAAATTAGCGTCATTTTTGGCCATTACATAACCACGTGTGAATTTGAGGCTACCCGACCCGTCCCAATCACCGGCCATAATAGGCTTATTGATGTCAACAGGGTTCACTGCCCACTCGCTGCGCAGAGGCATGGCAAAAATAATAGGAGTTGTAATAGATAAATTTCTAAGCTTAGCCATTTGTTTTGATAAATTAAGAAAGTTTGTAAGGAAAAATTGTCTCTAAAAAAGTGAGACAGACATGAAAATCACAATCCCGATTTACACATGAGAAGACATACAATCATCGGGAACCTACGGACATCTACACATGAGAAAAATAACTCAACAACCTGATATCCAATACTTAGCAAAGCTATCAACTAAATGAAAAAACAGTATGGAAATGAGCATAAAAAAACCCTGACTTTTACTAAAGTCAGGGTTTTAATTTAGTATTTTTTGCAAATCACTTCGCGGGAAGAATCGTGGCTTTTACTTCTCCAAATCCCACCCTAATACCGTCTTTCTCCGAAAATCCTCTCATAATCACCGTATCTCCATCTTCTATAAACTTCCTTTCTGTGCCCGATTCAAGCTTTACGGGCTCTTTCCCATTCCAGGAAAGTTCCAGCATAGAGCCGTAGGAATCCGGTTCCTCGCCGGAGATCGTACCGGAAGCCATCATGTCCCCTACGTTGATATTGCAGCCATTCACCGTATGGTGCGCCAATTGCTGGGCTACATTCCAGTACATGTATTTGAAATTAGAAGCGCAAACTCTGCTGCTCTTCTCACCCTCAGGCTGAATATATGTTTCTAATTGTATATCAAAACTGTGGGATTTTTCACATTTCAAATAATCCAAAACTTCAGGTTCCTGTACGGGACCTTCTACTTTGAATTGCTCCAAAGCTTCCAAGGTCACCACCCAAGGCGAAATAGAAGAAGCAAAACTTTTTCCCAAAAACGGTCCCAAAGGTACGTACTCCCAAGCCTGTATATCACGCGCAGACCAGTCATTGAAAAGAACAAAGCCAAAAATATAATCCTCTGCATCAGCAGTGGAAACCGAATCTCCCAGCTTGGTGGATTTACCGGTGATAAATGCCAACTCTGCTTCGAAATCCAGTTTTTTGCTTGGCCCAAATACAGGCAAATCAGATTCAGGATCCTTTATTTGGCCTTTGGGACGGGTCACCGGTACTCCTGAAGGAATAATAGAAGATGCCCTTCCATGATAGCCTACGGGAAGATGCTTCCAGTTTGGCAAAAGTGCGTGCTCAGGATCACGAAATAGTTTACCCACATTGGTAGCATGCTCCATGCTGCTATAAAAGTCCGTGTAATCACCGATTTTCACAGGCAAGAGCATGGTCGCTTCCTTTCGGTTTACCATCACCTTTCCTCTTGCAGAATGATCTCTCAGTTTTTCATTGTCTGCCAACAGGAGGTCCTGCACACGCTCCCTGATTTTTTTTGTGATGACTTTACCCAATCCGATCAGATCGTTCAATGATTTGCTCAGAAATACTCCTTCAGGCAAAAACATATCAGAAAAAAAGCCTTCCTGATCCAGAATACTCAAGTCCACTATCTTATCGCCGATTGCAATTCCAACACGTGGACTAAGTCTTTTGTTTTCAAAAATCCCAAAAGGGAGATTGTAAATCGTGAAATCAGAATTTTTTGATACTTCCACCCAGGTAATCAGGGTGTTGGTCGGGCTGTCGCTCATTAGGTAAAAATCGTTGTGACCGCAAATTTAGCCTTTATGTATGAAATGAAAAGTTTAAAAACCAAAGAGAGGGGCTTTCACAATTAAATCCATCACATAAGTCTTTGGCTAGTTGGACTTTGGCATAATAGATTTAAATTTCAATTAATTCTCACCCATTAAATCTACCAATCATCATTTTCCTTACCATCTAAGTGATCTCTTCCCTAACTTAGATTGAAATTGATATCTCATCATATGAAAAATCTTTACAACATCTTCCTGACTCTCCTGCTGGTCATGGTCGTTACTGTTTCTTTTTCTCAGGAAAAAAGCATCATCGATCGGCTGGATGAAGTAGCTATTGTAGATCAAAAAGTCATGATGCCCATGCGGGATGGCGTACGACTGGCCACGGATATTTACCGTCCCAAGGGCGAAGGGAAATACCCCATTGTTTTTTCCCGAACCCCCTACAATTTCAATACCTGGGGGAATGGAGAAATGAATACCCGCACCATGGAAACCGCACTTACCTGGGTGGAAAAAGGCTATGCTTACGTAGTCCAGAATGAGCGCGGAAGATACTTCTCAGAAGGAGATTGGGATATTCTCGGAGTGCCTTTGACTGACGGATCAGATGCCTTTGATTGGATGTCCAAACAAGACTGGAGCAATGGAAAAGTAGGACTCTTGGGCTGCTCGTCCACCGCAGAATGGCAAATGGCTGTCGCATCCCTGGATCATCCTGCTTTGGCGGCACTGGTTCCACAGGGCTACGGCGCAGGTGTAGGTAAAGTTGGTGAGTTCTATGAGCAAGGAAACTGGTACCGTGGCGGTGCAGGGCAAATGCTTTTCACCAACTGGCTTTATGGCGTACAGCATGACCCTATGGCTCCAAAATTACCTAAAGACATCGGCCAAAAAGATCTATTGAGACTTCAACGCTTCTACGACATGTCTCCCGAGTATCCGAGAATCGATTCCAAAGAAGCACTGAAACACCTTCCGATTCAGGACATTATCAAGAATCAGCATGGCCCAATGGGAATCTATGAAGAAATGATCACCCGTAAGCCGGATGACCCGAAGTGGTTTGAAGGCGGATTGTACCATGATGATATGCCATTTGACAAGCCCAGCTTCTGGTTTGTTTCCTGGTTTGATGTCTCTGCCGGGCCAAACATTGCCCTTTTCAATCACGCCAGAGAAAATGCTGTTTCCCAACTGGCGAGAGACAATCAGTACCTTGTCATCGCTCCCGTGCTTCATTGCTCCTATACCCGAGCATCGGAAAACACCATGATAGGTGATCTGAACGTAGGTGATGCGCGATTGAATTACGACGAGATCATCACCGCATGGTTTGATCGGTGGTTGAAAGATGAAAAATCTGAAACTATGGCAGAAATGCCAAGAATTCAATACTATACCATGGGTTCCAATAAGTGGCAAACTTCCGAGGTGTGGCCCCCGGCTGAAGCTGTAATGACCACGATGTATCTGGATTCTGAAGGAAAAGCAAATACACTAAATGGAGACGGGAAGCTTTCTGTCAAAAAACCAAGAAAAGATACTCCTGACACCTTCCAATACGATCCGATGAATCCGGTGACCTCCTATGGAGGAAACGTCTGCTGTACCGGAAATGCCATCGATGGAAACGGCGGTTCTTATGACCAAAGTGAAATGGAATTGCGGGAAGATATTTTGGTATACACATCAGATGTATTGGAAGAAGGAATTGAGGTTTCCGGCTTTATAGAGTCCTACCTCTACCTCTCCTCTGATGCCAAAGACACTGATGTGACCATTAAACTGATCGATGTTTACCCTGACGGAAAGGCTTTCAATCTCGATGAGACAATCCAGAGAGTTCGCTACAGAGAAGGCTATGACAAGGAAGTCCGGATGGAAGAGGGAAGCGTATATGAAGTGAAAATGACCCCGATGAGCACTTCCAACTACTTTGACAAGGGTCACCGAATTCGCATCGAAGTCAGCAGCTCCAACTTCCCGCGCTTCGACAGAAACATGAATACCGGTGGGAATACCTACGATGAAACTGAAGGCGTTATTGCTACCAACTCTATTCACCATGGCGGAAAAAGCTTGAGTAGGATTGTATTGCCGATAGTGAAAAAGTAAGGTTAAGATTTAATAGGTTAGAGGGGAGCTTAACGGCTCCCCTTTTTTCATTTTTAAACTTTTATAGAAATGCCGAAACTTAAAATCAGCTATCTTCATCCAGAATAATTTCAGTGAGAAAAAGTAAAACTGGATTTTCAACATAATTCCAATTAGCTGATATTTAGGCATAACTTCCACCACAAATCTACTTTTTAAAGAAAGTCAAACCATATGAAATCGAGCCTGCCTTCCGCCTTTAGGCAGGCATGACCCAAAGTCACACGGAGGAATGATCATTCGTGATGCGAAATTCTCCCGATCCGCCGCGGCGGACGGGACAGGCTATCTGACCATTAAAAAAACAACTTATAAACAGATGAAAGCTATATTTTTTGAGAAGTACGGAAAACCTGAAGAGGTACTGAAATTGAAAGAATTGGCTATGCCTATTCCTAAGGAAAATGAGGTTTTGATTAAAATCCATGCCACTGCTATTAATGATTATGATTGGAGTATGGTCAGAGACAAGCCTTTTTTGTATAGACTTTTGTTCGGACTTCTCAAGCCCAAGCATCCAATCGCCAAATGCTTTACCTTTTTGGAAGACCGGGTTTTCACCCACTTGTCCATGACAGCAGAAGAACGGTATTTGCATTTCTTTGGGTACAATAAGGAGCTTTTCAACCAAGTCCCACTCCAATACTATTCGCTCACATTTCCTTTGATAGAATGATGGGCTATGGCTTGAAATTCAACAACAGCTTTCACCATACGCATCTTGGAGGGATTGGAAAAACCGAGAGTGATTAGGATTAACACAAAGAAATAAAAGATCAAACCACTCATTTTCAATGAAATTATTTTCACAACTGTATTTATTATGTATTTTTGGAATACAATTCCTAATTTACATAAAATGGAGTATTTTGATCGGCATATTAAAGAAAAGGCTTTGTCGCTTTTGAACAAATTCCCCCTAATAGCCATTACAGGACCCCGCCAATCCGGGAAAACCACCTTTGCCAGAAGGTTGAAACCAGATTACACCTATGTAAATCTGGAGCTGCCAGAAGCAAGGAATTTTGCCAAAACTGACCCATTAGCTTTTCTTAGGGCATACCAAAATGGAGTTATTCTAGATGAAGTCCAGTGGGTTCCCGAGTTATTCTCCTATTTACAGGTATTAACTGACGAGAGAAATATTCCTGGCGAATATATTCTGACTGGATCCCAAAACTTTCTTCTATCTAAACAAATCACCCAATCCCTAGCGGGTAGGGTTGCTATGTTAAATTTACTCCCATTTTCAAAGGCAGAACTATCCGAGCATATCCCAATCCAATCTTGGGAAACTCTGACCGTAAATGGTGGCTATCCAAGAAAATATCAGTTTGACATCGCGCCTAACGACTACTATCCCAATTACATTCAAACTTACATCGAGCGTGACGTGAGACAGATCCTGAATGTGATGGATTTGGGGAATTTCCAAAAATTCCTCCAATTGTTAGCAGGAAGAGTTGGTCAAATCTTCAATCAAAGCAATTTTTCAAATGAACTCGGAATCGATCAAAAAACCGTAAATGCGTGGCTTTCCGTACTGGAAACATCCTTTATAGCATTTAGACTTCCTTCCTATTATCGCAATTTCAATAAGCGAATTTTGAAGTCACCGAAAGTGTATTTTTACGATACAGGTGTACTATGTAGTTTATTGGGAATCAAACGTCCAGACGATTTGAATGTGCATTTTGCACGCGGTCCCTTGTTCGAAAACCTAGTGATTTTAGAACTTATGAAAAAAGGGTTTAACGCAGGAAATACTCTGTCCATATTTTATTGGAGGGACAGCAATCAAAACGAAGTGGATCTTTTGCAAGAAGCAGACGGGAAATTGACGGCCATAGAAATAAAATCGTCGGAAACCTATCATTCAGATTTTCTCAAAGGCTTGAAATACTTCCAAAAAACAGCTCCTGAAAGTGCTGCAAAACTCATCTACGCAGGAAATCTAAATCATGAACGAGAAGGAATACAGATCAGTAATTTTCGAAATTTATAAGTCCATTACTTAACATTTAGATTAAGTCCAGCTTCTGGAGAAGCAGGACAACAAGGATAATTGGAGAATATATGCACTTGCGTATATAATAGATGTACACAATATGAATACAATGAAGCATTTACGACTAGCTTTTATTTTGACTCTTACCATAGTGCTTGTTCAAGCTTGTAAGACATCAAAAAGGACTAATGGAAACAAAAAAAACACCAAAAATGGATTGATTATTTTTCAAAATGGCGTAGAAACTTCTGTGAACAATCTTTCGGAAACGATAGAAATTGACAAGAAAGAATTCTCATTGAGATTTTACAACAAGAAATATAACCCCGAAAAGAATAAATTTTATTCGGCTCAAATCGCAGCTTTTGTTGACAAATCTGAATTTGATAAAGTAAAAGTCGGCCTAGCAAAGATTGATCTACCCTGTTTTGAACCTGGATCAGGCATGGCTCCCGACAAAAGCGGAAAATATGAAACTTTGATTTTCAATAATAACGGACACCATTACACGATTTATGAAAACCCGGAAAGTGAAAGACTCAACCTTTTAGAAGACTCGGGGAAATTTTTGAAGCTTGAATTCGAAGTAAACTCCTTATACTATGATACAATGGAAGTTATGATGACAGACACCAAATTGAAAGAGTTCTACATTGCTTTTTTGATTGACAGAAATCTAAATGGAACTATTGACAAAGGAGAGTTGAAAAAACTGACATTTAAAGTAAAGGAGATAGACGAGTAGACAAGCATGAAAAAAATAGGCTCACAGACTGTCCCCTCCCGACTAGGTGAGAGTCATTCCTAGTTAATCCTAGCATAACGCTTCTGGTATGCAGATGGGGTGAGCCCTACAATCTTAAGAAATACCTTTCTAAAAGCTGTTGCATCGGTATAGCCAACGCTGTACATGACCTCGCTGATATTCAAGTAGTTCTTTTCAAACATTTTTTTAGCCGCTTCTACTCTCACCCGTTGTAAGTATTCTATCACTGTATTATTGATTGCTTTTGAAAATCTACGCTCAAAAGTTCTACGGCCTATACTAAACTTTGCACATAGCTCACTTACGGTTATGTTTTCGCTGTAATTATGCTCTATATATAACTGTACCTTCTGCATCAATTCATCATCATGATTTTTTTGGGTATTAAAAATGATAAATGGCGACTGACTGTGACGGTCAATGTCTATTTCAAAAATTTTTGACTGCCTGACAGCCATTTCACGTCCTATGAATTTTTCGATTAAATATAAATTGAGATTGAGTGAGGAATAGGCTCCTCCACTGGTATAAATCCCATTTTCATCGGTAATTATTTTATCGTCCTGTAAATTCACCAAGGGAAACATAGACTTAAACTCTTCGGCAGCCATCCAATGCGTCGTGCAACCCCTTCCATCCAGCAAACCCGAACTGGCCAATATAAAGGCACCAATACATAAGCTGGCAATTTCTGCTCCTTTTCGATATTGGTCGACCAGCCATGGAACCAAGTTTTTGTTAGAATCAACTACATTTTCGTATGGCCCGTGTACGGCAGGAATAATAATCAAATCCGTCTTTTTGAGATTCTGTATAGTAATATCAGCTTTAATATCAAATATGTTATTGCTTGATTTCTTCTCTCGATTTACTGCTACCAATTGTACTACAAATTTTGGGACATTATCCGATTGCGTCAGTGCATCATTTGCCATGGTAAACATCTTATAGGTCGCTTCTAAATTGCTTACGCTAATGTTGCCTTCTGGCAGTAGAATGGAAATATGCATCGCTTTACTTTTGAGTAAGCCCAAAGATAATCAAGCCTCCTGTCGCATTCAACACCCTATATTGTCAAAATAGCACTAACTGACTGTTTCGGACACGCTTTACCTTTATACCATATTTAGAAAAAGAGATAGACACTATGTACCAAACGAATCAATCAGAAAAATCAAACCCATGGTGGGTACTGACATTACTTTGCACATCCTTTTTCATGGTAGTCACGGATTCTACCAGTGTTTATTCCGCGCTGCCCTCCATTGAGGAAGAACTTGAGCTTTCTTTAGGCGGATCCGAATGGGCAATTATTATGTATATGTTGATTTTTGCAGGGTTGGTATTATTAGGCGGTCGCATCTCCGATTATTTTGGGCGAAGGCGAATATTTACAATAGGGGTAGTCCTTTTTACTCTGTCAGCTGTATTCTGTGGTTTTTCATGGACCGATGAAGTGCTTATTTTTGCCAGGCTTCTTGAAGGTATTTCAGCAGCGTTAATGACACCCGCCGCTTTGTCTATTGTCATCAATAATTATTTTAGAAATTACCTCCAGATGAAGATGTTTTAGAAAAATAACTAGTTGTGACCTTACTGAAATAAGGCACCGAAGGATAATTAAGCAGAAACATAAACTCAATAAGTTAACCGTAACAAATACGCTATGACACCAAAACAAATCTGGGCAAACTTAGGGGTAGAGAATATCGAAAGGACAAAAGAATTTTACCTCGCACTGGGGTTTAAGCTAAATGGTCATCCTACCAAGGAGCTTGTGAGTTTCTTTTTTGGTGCTGATGAGTTCGTTATTCATTTCTTCGAAAAGGAAAAATTGAAAACGAGTTTGGAGGGGGAATTATCTGACCTAAGTCAGGGAAATGAAATTATGTTTACCCTCTCTGCAGGCAGTAAAGGTGAATTTGATCAATGGATAGAGGAAATAGAAAATGCGGGAGGAACGGTTTTCTTCGACTCCAATAAGGACAGGAAGGCTTACTACGATGAAAATGGATTTCACGTTTGTGTATTTGCAGATCCTGACGGTCACAAGTTCAACCTTTTATACAGCAACAGCATGTAACTCCCTAGAATAGAAGAAATTACCACATGCAAACAAGAAAGATGAATACCACACTTATAGTTAACAAAGAAAAATTGATACCTAGTACTCCTCATGAAATTTGGGAAGTACTCACTACTCCTAACTATTTTGATCAATGGATGTTTGTTCCGGGAAAAGTTAAAGACAATAGATCTTTTGGTTTAGGAAGCAAAATCGAATGGATTAATGAGAAAAATACTGTTTATCTCACAGGAGAAGTGATAGCTTTTGTTCCTAACCAAAAATTGGTGATTTCCTTGCAGGACATAAGCTGGAAAGCAGAAATACCAAAGGGAACTGTTACCTACGAGTTTCACTTAATTGAAACAGCTAAAGGCACAAAAGTGAAATTTCATTTAGGCGACTTGTCTATTGATCCGGAAGGACAACTTTGGTTTGACGCTTACAGTAAAAGCGATGAAATAGGAGCTATAGAAAAATTAATTGAAAAGGTTTTTCTTAGAGAGTAATTGTGTATTCAGAAGTAAACAAAATATTTAATGGACAGATTAATAGCACTATTTGAATCGATTTTGCCAATTTCAGATTCTGACAAAGTTTTGATCATCCAAAATACTTACAAAGAGACAGTAGAAAAGGGAGAAAAATACTGTGAGCAGGGACAAACTTGCAAAAAAATGGGCTTTGTGCTGGAAGGTGTTTTTAAGGTGGTAAGGACCAATGCCAATGGGGATGATTTTATCCAGTATTTTACGAATGAAGGACATTTTGCAGTTGCTTTGGAAAGTTTCACAAACAAGACACCTTCGGAGGAATATATAGAAGCATTGACCAAATGCACGCTGATCACATTGACAATCGGCAAGTATGAATTGCTGGAAAAAGCAGTTCCAAATTTCCCCAAAATCATAAGCCGGATAAAAGAAAAAGCACTGCTCGAAAAATACTTGCTTAAAAGTGAAATGTTTGTCGATGATGCCCAAACCAAATATAACAAATTGGTTCAAAGACAACCTTCGATCATACAGCGTATTCCCCAAAGTCAAATTGCTTCTTTTCTTGGGATCACCCCATATACTTTGAGTAGAATCAGAAGAGTGAAATAGTCTTGTTTTTTGCCTTATGGCAAAAAACGGAGTTACGGCCAACCCTAGTTTTGTGGCAAACAAAAAATCAGGGAAATGAACTTATTAAATTAAAAGACAAATGAAAAAATCAACGATAGAAGAGATCAAAGAGCGGTTTGACAAGGATGTGGAGCGATTTTCAAATTTGGATACAGGGCAGGTTGCGACGATAGATGCAAAAATCTCCTTGGAGCTAATAACCGAAGCGGCAAAGCGAATTGTACCAAATGCCCAAAATTTATTGGACGTGGGCTGTGGTGCCGGGAATTATTCACTGATGATGCTGACAAAAACCCCCGACCTAAACTGCACCTTGGTAGATTTGAGTAAACCCATGCTTGACAGGGCATTTGAAAGAGTATCCGAAATGACAAAGGGCGATGTCACAATTTTGCAGGGTGACATTCGGGAAGTTGGGTTAAGAGAAAACCATTATGACATTATTTTGGCAGGCGCTGTTTTGCATCATTTAAGGGATGATGCGGATTGGGAAAGGACCTTCGAAAAGCTGTTCAAATTACTCAAACCGGGTGGCTGTCTGATGATTTCAGATTTGATCAGACAAGACACTGAATTGTTGAACGACTATATTTGGGAGCGATATGGGGACTATTTGGAAGGTTTGGGAGGAAAAATATACCGTCAGAATGTCCTAGACTATGTTGAAAAGGAGGACTCCCCGAGATCCATGAATTATCAATTGGATCTTATGAAACAAGTCGGCTTCAAAAAAGTAGAAATCCTACACAAAAACATGTGTTTTGGGGCATTTGGGGGGATTAAGTAAGATCAGACTTTGGGTAAGGGGACAAAGCTGATTTTGGGACTAAAAATCCCGAAAAGCACAATTCTACCCCATCTTGTACTAAATCCGGCTTCTGTAAAAGTGGAAGAACAATCTCTTCAGGTTTCGGAGTGGACTAACGGACTAACTCAAGTTAAAAAATCTCATTATTGATCTCTAAAAACCCAACGGTCAAAGAGAAAATATAGTGCTAGTATTTAATTTCTGTGACAGCGGTTAAGAAATTTCATAGAAAAACCGGGGATCTCATTCAGATATCCGGCTTTTTAGATGACAAGTGTATCCCTTACTTTTTCAGAAAATCCAACAAAAGAGTATTTAATTCATCCCCATGTGTGAGATTCAAGCCATGTGGAGCTCCTTTGATTAGATGATAGGTATTGTCGGCAATTCCTTTTGCCGCCTGTTCTCCGGAAGTCCTGTAAGGAACAATATTGTCCTTATCTCCATGAACAATCAGGGTAGGGACTTTCACATTTTCCAATTCGGATCTGAAATCCGTCCCCGCCCAAGCCTCCGCAGCCTTGATTGTAGCAACAGAAGATGCATGAGAAGCTACTCCAAAGTCAAAGTCTAGATTTGCTTCACTTACTCCCTTCGCACCTTTCTCGTAATTATAGAAATTGGTATGAAATCCCTTTAAAAACCCTACCCGATCAGTCTTAAGAGCATCCAAAATCTCTTCCAGCACCTTTTGTGGCACGCCCTCAGGATTGTCTTCTTTCTGCGCTACGAGCGGGATAATCGAGGCGATCAAAGCAGCTTTTGAAATACGGTCAGTTCCGAATTCAGTAAAATACCTGACCACTTCTCCTCCACCCATACTAAATCCTACCAAAGTCACATCGTTAAGATCAAGGTGAAGAATCAATTCGTGCAAGTCTCCTGCTAACGTAGTGTAATCATAATCTCCCCACGGTTGGGAGGATTTGCCAAATCCTCTTCTATCGTAAGCAATCACCCGAAATCCCTCTTCAACCAATGTCCGTATCTGACCTTCCCAACTCTGATGGCTCAATGGCCAGCCATGAATCAGAATGACCGGCTTTCCTTTTCCATAATCCTGATAGAAAATCTCTACCGCTTCTTTTCCTTTATTGTTTTTCAAAAATGGCATAACTAAATAATTTAAGTTAGTGGTTTATAAATTCCGGCAGAACAAAAAACATCCTACCCTAGTAGTATAAGACTGGGAGAAGCAACTTTTTGTTGCCTGGCTGGAAAGTTTCTTCCGCGCTTTCACTCTGATAAAGTGGCTCTCAAGATCACGAAAAGCCCCCGTTACCTATTAGCTTGTGTCTTGATACTTGCTTCTTGATACTTGCATCTTGATACTATTATTCTGAAGGTTTAAAGATTAAAGGTTAAGAGGTTAAAGATTAAAACGGAAATATGCCGTGACTACAAATTATTTCTGACTCTGTCCATGTTCTTTGTCTCTTGGTTCTTGCTTCTTGATACTTGGCTCTAAAACCTTGATACTTATATCTTGCTACTTGTTTCTTGCTACATTTAGCCTCGGTGATCTAAGCCGTTAAAAAAAACTCCATGCCTTGTAATAGACATGGAGTTTCTTAAATCTAAAGTAAGTCAGAATCTTACCAAGGAATGGTAGTGCCCTGATACAACCAGGATCTGGACCATTGGCTGTCCTTGCCAAATCCGCCCGAATAATCTGTCAACTGCAATCTGTCCAATGCGGCGGCAATGCTTATTGCATTGTTGTTGTACTCGTCCTCGCCATACTGAAATCTCAGGGCAATTTTTGGCTGTGGAGACTGTGGACCTGTCTGCAATCTAGGGTAGCCGGTACGTCTGTAATCCGCAAAAGCTTCTGCTGCTGCAGTCCAGCTTGCCACCCATTTTTGCTCCATCACCTGCTCCAAAGTATTGTTAAAAGTGATTCCTTCTTCGGCAATAAAACGCTCATATTCGGCAACTTTTCCCCATACCATCAATGACTTTTCTATACCATCGTAATAATGCTCCTCAGCAGATCCTACATTCCAGCCCTTCAAAGCAGCTTCGGCAAAAATAAAGCTCACTTCTGCTGAAGAGATCAACCTAGCCTTGAGAATATCTCCCGGAGAGCCTGCTGACTGGTAGATATCCGCCAACTGCGAAACATGTTGGTTTTGAGTACCCTGACCCGGTGAAGGATTTCCATTATAGGATTCCGGTATCATGAGTGCGGGAGGCAATCCTACATATTCAGCTTCATTATAACTCACCATATCAGGATTATACCTTCTGGTAAAGTTCTCACCGGCATAGTTGTTTACAAAGTCATCAAAGGGATAGGTGACTACCCCTAAAGGCTCACCGTTATTCCTGATGAAAGCCTCAGCCGCAACATCCAAAGATTCGTCCGGCACCCATTGTACTCTGACAGGTGCAAACCAGACCGGAAGTCTTGGATCACTCGTTCCCATCAGTTGGTCAATAAAGGTCTGGCAGGCCTGGTACCTCTGGAAATCATTCGGATTCAAAGCAACATGGCGTGTGATCCAAATGTCACTGGCCCCTCCGGTATAATCCAATACGGCGTCTTGAGAGGTGCTTTGGATATAATCCCCGGAGGCATAAATTGCCTCAATGCCTGCTTTGGCTACATCGGGCTTCTGGCTGGAAATTCTCAGGTAGTAACGAAGTAAAAGGGAATTGGCAAATCTCTTCCAAGCAGCTGCATCTCCTCCATAATACAGGTCATTGGCAGCGGTCACTCCACCGGTATTGGCTGAATTAAATAGTGTAACGGCTGTCTGCAGATCTGCTATAATCCCGTCGTAGATCACCTCCTGACTGTCAAATTTCGGGAATTGAAACTCTGCAGCCAATTCATCCCCTTTCAGCGCATCGGTATAGGGTGCGTCTCCCCAAAGGTCTGTGATGTTTCCAAAAACAAAAGACTTCATGGTCATAGATACCCCTTGAAAAAAGGCATGATCCATCTCTACAGCTCTTTTATAAAGCAAATTATTGTTCCTTAGGATAGCATACCAACCTGCCCAACTCTCACTTTCCCAGCTGTAATTGTTATGACCACCATACCAGCCATTTTTCTGTGTATGTTGGACCGCTCCGGCCATGTTATTCACGCCCAAATCCACGTAGCTCTGGGCAGCTGATGCCAAAATTGAAGGCATCAATAAATTGGGATTTACTTCCGCAGGGTCAATTCCGTACGGATTGATGTTCATTTCATCAAGCTTATCATCGCAGCCTGTGAATCCCACCCCGCAAATCAATGCCATCAATAATCCCCGATATAGTTTAGATGTAATTTTCATGTGTTTATAATTGTTTTTCAATGGTCACATGGAATCTCGCATGGTTTACCATCATCCCTCTCCCGAAGCAAGTTCGGGACAAGTTGTGTGTTCCCGTAGGTACGGGATCATGCTCGATTTCATAATTCATTGATTAGAGATTAAAGTTCAATTTGAAACCTATAGGGAAGCTCCATGGCATCACATTCTGGCGCTCAATTCCCTGACGGAACTGAGAGGAGGTATTTCCCTGGGTTCCGCCATTTGCCCAGAAAGCGCGTTCAGGATCGATTCCTATATCCGCTTTGGTCCAGATCATCAGGTTTCTGGTGTAGACAGAGATTGTTGCATTTCTGAATCTTCCCATCGTGGGAATTCTATAACCTATGCTCAATTCTCTCAATTTGATAAAAGAGGCATCAAAGGTCACCTGCTCATTGAAACTCCATGGAAAGGTATTGGTAATCGGATAGATATTGGTGCCCTCTCCGCCCAGATGCTCTACATATACATCATCACTGAAATCATCCGGAGTATCTGCACCTGCTGTCTGAATCACTCCCGGAATAAAAACTCCGTCGTTTCCATTTTCATCTACATAATATCCTCCTGATGCCGCAGTATGGCCCCCTACCCTTGGATAGTTACCCGGTCTTGGGATAATGTATTGCTCAGGATTAGCTTTCATCATAGCGATCAACTCATCAGTCGCATATAGGCTGCCCGGAATTAAATTATCCAATTGTCTCTGAGATTTCCAGTCGGACTCTCCATATCTGTAGGTAAAGGACATAAATTCTCCACCATGTCTCCAGTCAAAGCTGGCTCCGACTACAAAGCGTTTGAAATTCAAAGTGGTCTGCAAACCCATTTGAAAATCGGGGTTAAAATTGCCTACTTTCTTGAGGTTTTCGGTACCGGAAAGCTCCTGCCATGACCCTGCATTGGAAAGAACAGGCCATCTATAATAAGGTGAGTTCGGGTCTTTTACCTCAGCATAGCTACTACTGTACATATTTCCGATTTGCTCTCCCACAAAAGTGATAGCCCCCCCACTATTCTCTGACCAAAGGGTGATTCTATCCAAACCTTCTGTAAGCTCTACCACCGTAGTCCGGTTTCTACTCCAGTTCAGATCTACATCCCACGTAATGTCCTTCTTTCTGAGGACTGTTCCTCCCAGGGATAGTTCTACACCACGGCTTCGGATCAGACCGGCATTGATCAGTCGACCTGAGTAGCCGGAGGAGGAAGGGAGATTTACAGAGAAAATCTGGTTTCTATTATCAATCTGATAAATCGTTCCTGCAAATCGAAGCCTATTGCTAAACATGTTCAAGTCAATACCGCCTTCATAAGAGGTTGCTTGCTCAGGCTTCAGGTCCGGATTTAACAGACTGGAAGGCATACTGGCTGTGTTGATGGAATTGTATAACCCTGTTGAAAGGTTTGGAAGAAGGTTGTATGGCCCTGTATCATTTCCTACCTGTGCCCAGCCAAATCTCAGTTTCAACAAGTCTATTTTATCAGACATGCCCAGAGTATAGTTTGTCAACCAGCTAAGGGAAGCGGAAGGGTAGAAATAGGATCTGTTTTCGCGTGGTAAGGTAGAAGACCAATCATTTCTGGCTGTCAAGTCTAGATAAAGCTGATCAGCATATCCAAAGGATGCCAGTCCATAGATGGAATAAATCCCTCTTTCAGAGAAACCATTTGCCATAGATCTGTTATCGGCAGGAATATTCTGAACATTGTATATCCCTGGAATAACCAAACCGTTGTTTCGGTCTCCCCCTACTCCCACATCGGTACTTTTGCCAAATCTGTTCATGATATTTCCTCCAATGGAAGCGTTGATATCCAATTTTCCAAAATCATCATTCCATGAAGCCAAAAAGTCTGTATTGGATTCTTGGGTCAAAATATCAGCGGTATAATATCCTCCACGGGCCATTCTACTGTAACTGTAAGGTATTTTGGTTTCCTGATTCTCATCAGACCGATCCAGGGAATACCTTACTTGAATGGCAAAGGATTCAGAAAACTTATAATCCAAGGACACATTTCCATAAATTCTGTCCCGGACAAAAGAATTCTGCATTTCATAGGCGATAAAGTAAGGGTTGTCACCTGAAGCAGTTCTGACTTGCTGAACACCTTCCTGCCCCGGCACCCAGATATCCCTCATCAAGTTGTAATCCACATAAGGAGAAGAATACACTGCTTCCAAAGGATTGGCTCTTCTATCCCCTGTACTTGGACGATCGTTGGATTTGCTGTTGGTATAGTTGAAATTGGAAGTAAAAGTAAGCTTCTCTGTAATCTTATGGCTCAGTGACGTTGAATAGCTGTTTCTGAACAGATCAGAGTTGGGGATCATCCCGCGATGCAGCATATTGGAGTAGGAAATCCTGTAGGTAGTCTGTTCGCTTCCCCCATCCACGGCAATATTATTGGTGGAAGTGATTCCGGTCTGCATGAAATCTTTCATCGCATTCGGATAGGCAATTAGTTCCGTCGGAATAGGATCTCCGTTGGCATCCAGCGGACTATTCCACTGAACAGCTGTGTTGCCGGCATTCAGCTCCGGGCCTCCCCAATAGGCTGAACCTTCATTGAATACTCCTGTGCGATTGCCATTGGCATATTTGTAATGAAAATCCAACAATCGGGTCGGTCTTTCGAACACATTGCTTGTGCTAAAAGAAATCCCCATAGTCTTACCGGCTTTGCCGGACTTGGTGGTAATGATCACCACCCCATTTCCTGCCCTGGTCCCGTACAAGGCCGCAGCACTGGGTCCCTTCAGTACTGAAATACTTTCGATATCGTCCGGATTGATATCGGAAATGGCATTTCCATAATCCACCTGGTTCCCATCTCCGTTTTCCCTTACGTTGTTCAGGGAATTGGACATAGGCACACCATCCACCACAAATAATGGTTGGTTATCAGTAGTCAAAGAAGTAGCACCCCGAATGACCATGCTCATGGAAGATCCAGGCCCGCTTGTTTGGTTGATGGTCACTCCCGGCATTCTACCGGAAAGGGAACTCAGTACATTTTCTTGGGACACTTGGGTAAGTTCCTCTCCTTTTACACTGGAGACGTCGTATCCCAGAGAACGTTGATCCCGCTTAATTCCCAAGGCTGTCACCACTACCTCAGACATATCTGTGGCAGTTTCATTCATACCAATATTAATGATAGATTGGTTTCCTACTGTGATTTCCTGTGAATCAAACCCCACAAAAGAGAAAACCAATAAAGAACCTGGACCTGCAACATTAAGAGAGTAGGTTCCATCTATCTCAGAGACAGTTCCATTGCCTGTACCTTTCTCAAGCACCGTAACGCCCGGAATTGGAGTCCCGTCCACACTGGAGACTATTTTACCCTGAACCCGGTGAACCTGAAAGACATCTTCAATCAGATTGGGAAGTGGAGAAGCCATGGCTGCCCCCCCAAGCAGCGGGAACAGCACCAATCCAAAAATCATGGGGAGCCCCCACTTAATTTTTGGCTTTTTGTTTTTGGAAAATTGTTTCATACGCATAATCATTTTTTGGGTTAGTCTTAGTTACTTTTTTGGTTTTTGGTTTGAGCATTCATTTTCCGGTGGAGCCAATCCTTCAAAAAATTCCAAAAAGGCCTGATCCAGTTGGTTTGTTCCTTTCTCCTTTTTTAGCTTTTCGAGAAAAAGATCAAACTCATCCCGGGATAGCTCTCCTTTTGACAATTTTTCGAGTAATTCCTTGATAGTTGGATTTTCCATAGGCTGTACCTTCAGCTTTACTACCTTCCCATTTGAAAAATGGACTACCTAACTACTGATTACCAGTTTGTTAATTTGACAGTTGAAAAAAATCGAATTCCGTAACAATTAGAAAATATGGAGTGTGGGGTGTCGGATGACGGAAAAAGTCGTGATCGATGATAGAGATTAGAGGTGAGATGTGGGATATCAGAGGTTGATATCAAGTGTAGGGAACAGCAGGAATTATAGATCAGGCTGGCATACGGCATTATTGTCAAAACTATTCGATATGAGTTCCAGAGGAACGATTCATCCTCTTGCCAGAGGTTTATAACCTCTATAATAATTGATGACAATATGGTCTGGGAAAGTCCCAGAGAGACGGACAATATCTATTCATCCTCCTACAGACGCATTTATGAAATTGACGGGGTGTCGGATGACGGGTGTCCACGTGGTGAAGGTTAAGGATTAAAAAGTCAAATTGGCTCTTGTTTCTGGGCTCTAAACTCTTGATACTTACCTCTTACTACCATAGAACGTTAAGGATCAAATAATTAAGAGTTTAAAAATTAAGGGTTAAAAAGTTAAATTGAAAATTGGATCTTAACTCTTGGATCTTGATACTTATGTCTTGCTACTTGTCTCTTGTTACTTGTCTCTTGTTACTTGCTACCTATGTCTTGATACTTATGTCTTGCTACTTGTTTCTAGACTCTTGCCTCTTGTTACCCCTACTTCCCACAAAGAATTGGCACCAAAGCGCTTCCTATACTCAGCCGGGGCATAGCCCATCAATTGCTTGAATTGCCTGGCGATATTATTACTGTCTTGGAAGCCCAAATCCACTGCTATTTCAAAAATACTCTGGTCTGAACTCAAAAGTTTCTGAGCCAATTTCTCCATTCTTACCTTGGTGATGTACTTATATACCGGAAGCCCGGTAATCTGCAAAAAACGCTTCTCCAAGGCTCTACGGGAAAGGGGTACTTCCTTGACCACCTGATCCACCAGAATGTTTCTATCAATGTTCCTATGAATGAAAGTTAGAGCTTCCGCGACGTAAGCATCTGAGGAGGCAAACATATCAGTAGAGGATCGGGTGATTACTTTCAGCGGAGGAACAATCACATCTCTGTAGTTATTCTCGCCGGTTATAATCATTTCATGCAGAACCTGCGCAGCCTCAAAGCCCCCCCTTTCTATATCCAGCACAATACTCGATAATGGAGGGTCGGCAAGTTCACAGAATGTCACATCGTTGTCCACTCCCAACACAGCCACTTCCTGAGGCACCCTAATCTTATTGTGATTACAAGCCTCCAAGATATGTACCCCCTGATTATCATCGCATGCCATCAAGGCAACTGGTTTGGGCAAGTTCTTCAACCATTTACTAAGAGATTTGCTTTTGTAATACCAGATATCCGTGGAGCGGGCTTTTTTATGCTCAAAATAATTGACCTGATATCCTGCTTTTTTGACTGCGGATTCAAATCCCTCTGCGCGTTCTCTGGACCAGACAATAGTATTGAACCCATAAAACGCGAAATTATAATACCCTTTCTTCAGAAAATACTCGGCTCCCATCACGCCTGTCTGCCGGTATGAACCTGTGATATTGGAGATTTTGGAAAACCGTTCTTTAAAATCCTGAGCTATAACAGGAATACCACCCTCTATAAATTCCTCCTCCATTTCATTATACAGTTGACCAATGATCCCATCAGCCCTCCATTCCTTTGCCCATTTGAGGATGCCTTTAACCCCCATCATTTCCCGATAGTACAAAGGCATGCGGCAAAAAGTCCATTGCCCGTTTTTACCGGAATAGGTACTGATTCCCTTTAGCAATGATTTGCTATACTCTTCAGCAAAATCCAACAATAATATTATCCGTTGCATCAGATTAGCTAAATAGCTCCTTTAGTGATTGGACTCGGGAGTTGCTGACCAGAGGCTTGGCCCAAATCCCAATAAACAAAATGTAACTCAGTGGAATGAACAGGAAGAACATAGCAGCCTGCAACCCGATAAAGTCTGCCAAACCACCAACTACCAAAGGGACAACGGCTCCTCCTACAATACCCGAGCAGAGTAATCCTGCGAAAGTCCCATGTGCAAAATCAACAGAATTCAATGCCAGGGAAATCAAGATAGACCACATTACGGAAAGGCAAAATCCTGAGAAAGCAAATGCTATCAAGACCGGATTTCCCTGAGCCAACAATCCGGTCAATAAGGAAAGAATAGCCCCGCAGGTGAATAAAATCAGAACCAACTTGCTATCCATAAACTTCAGCAGAACCAATCCCAACAGACAACCAAGAGTCAACAATCCCCAGAAATAGGAAATAACCCTAGCCCCTCCTATACTGGGATCCACTCCATGATAATCCTGCAAGAACTGGCTGACCCAATTGGCAATGCCCTGCTCTGTCCCGACATAGGAAAATATTCCAAGAAAATACAACCAGACCATTCGCTTACTTAGAAGCTTTTTCAAGGTTTGACCCAATTCTACTTTCTCATCTTCTTTCAATTTCACTTTAGGGAAATTCGTAATACCGATCAAAAGCAGCATCAATCCGGCAAGCACTGCAAATACGAAATAGACGGAAACCCATTTCATATCCGCGGGAACCCACACTTCCAACAGGCTGATCCACGCAGGTGCCTCAGGCGTAAACAGGGAATGATCCATGTAGCTGTACAACATGGGACTAAGGAATGAGGCAGCTCCAAAAGCCAATTGCCCCAAAACAGAATTGAACGCAAAGTGCTCTTCTCCTCCGGTAACTCTCAAAAGGGGATTGATGACTACCTGGAGCATCGCCATTCCCATCCCAATAATAAACAGGGAGCCCAAAGCAGGACCAAAGCTGGGATTGAAACCAAACAACAAGGCACCTAAGGCTGCCAAGCTAAACGCCAACAAAAGTACGGGCTTTTCCCGCCAGCGCTCCACCAATAATCCCGAAGGCAGAGACATAACCCCATAAGCCACAAAAAATGCAAATGGCAAAAATCCTGCTAAGCCGTAGCTTAAAGAAAAACTTTCGATGATCCCCGGAATGATGGGGCCAAGAATATTGGACATCAGAGATATGACAAAGAATATTAAGAAAATAAGTAAGAGGATTTTCTTTTGCTTATTCCTTTGGGTATATACTTCGAGTGAAGGCATGTATTTTAGATTTTAATTCAATTCTAAAGAGAAAAACAATAGAAACTAACCTGTTAACAGTTTCTTAAAATAAAAAATAAAATCAGACAGTTAGTCCATTTCTAAAATAACAAGGTAACACCCGTATATCAAGCAACTCAAAAGACCACTGATAAATTGAGATGAATTTCAACTACAAACAACCTTTTATATTAATTCTGTGGATACTCTCCACCTCGCTTTCAATAGCCCAATCCGATGTAAACCTGAGTTATGCCGAGAAACTGGGATACCCAAAAGGAAAAAGGGTGGTGATATTCCATGTAGATGATGCTGGTATGTCCTTTGAATCCAATCAGGGGACCTTTCAAGCCATGCAGGAAGGTGTGGCAACTTCCTGTAGCGTCATGATGCCCTGTCCTTGGGCGGGCACATTTTTGAGATTAAGCAAAGAAATACCGGGGATGGATATAGGCTTGCACCTGGTACTGACCTCCGAATGGAAAACGTATCGGTGGGAGCCTCTGGCCGGAAGGACTTTGGTTCCCGGATTATTGGATCCTGAAGGATCCTTTTGGCCCAGCGTAGAAGAAGTCGTAGCACATGCGGCTGCGGAGGAGGTGTATTTGGAATTGAAAGCGCAGGTAGATCGTGCCTTGCAAAATGGCATTCAGCCAAGCCATTTGGATTCTCATATGGGGACACTTTTTGCGAGCCCGAACTTTTTAGAAACCTATCTGAAGGTAGGATTGGAATATCAGATCCCTATCATGTTTCCGGGAGGCAACAATAAACTTATCACTGAAAGTTTTCAACAACCTATTATTGAGCAATTAAAGAAAGAAGGCAACTACAAAAAAGGCATGGAGCTACCTATTCCGGATATTCTGATTGGGGCTCAGGCTATGGGAGAAAAAATCTGGAACTCAGGCTTCCCGGTGCTGGATGACCTTCACAAGGACAGCGGAGGATGGAGACCTGAGGAGAAGCCTTTCACCCAAGGAGAGCTGACCCAATATAAAATCATGAAATTCAAGGAAATACTTGAGAAGATGGAGCCCGGGCTGGCCATGATCATTGTCCATTGCAGTCAAAACACAGAAAACTTCGGACGATTTTCAGGCTCTGGGGCTTCCAGACAGGCTGATCTGGAAGCCATGCTGTCCCCTGAATTGAAAACCTATATTGAAGAGGAAGAAATCATCCTGACTACCTGGAGAGAAGTCATGGAGCGTAGAAAAAATATCAACTAATGATGCTAAAAAGCCTTTTCAAACAAGTAACATTCTTGTGGATGGGAATGGTGGTGGTGCCGGACTGCCTACTTGCCCAATCCCAACTTGTCCCCTCATTGATCAATGAGTCTATATTCCCTCTGCAGGCAAAACACACCCATGCCAGCAGTATAGTGGCACTTCCCGGAGGAGACTTGCTTACCGTATGGTTTGAAGGCTCGGGAGAAAGAAATTCTGATGATGTCCTGCTGATGGGAGCAAGAAAAAAACAAGGACAAACTACTTGGTCAAAACCCTTTGAGATGGCAGATACTCCGGGCATACCGGACTGCAATCCCGTTCTTTTTCTCAATCAAAGAGAAGAGCTGTTCTTGGTGTGGATTGCCGTAAATGCCAACGAATGGGAAAATTCTATTCTCCGAGTGAGGAGAAGTACTTCTTTTGATACCGATGGAGCACCTACATGGAACTGGCAGGACGATATTTTTCTTAAACCCGGGGATGAATTTGCTGAGGAAGTGGCCAGAAAATTCAGGGATCTGCCTCCTTCCCATTTGGGATGGTCTTCTTATGCACCTGAATACGAGAAGCTGATTATTGAAGCGTCCCTGGACTCCAAAAAAACAAGCATGGGATGGATGACACGGATCAAGCCTCTCGTCACCGGTAACAGAATACTTCTACCGCTTTATTCGGATGGTTTCAATTTTTCCCTAATGGCTATTTCGGATGATATGGGAGAAAGTTGGAGGCCAAGCTTACCGCTGGTGGGCAAGGGGCCTATCCAGCCAGCATTGATTCAAAAGGAAAATGGAGATATCCTAGCCATGCTTCGGGATGCAGGAGATGCTCCTTCGATGATCCAACAAAGTATTTCAAATGATCAGGGCGAAAGCTGGACGGTCGCAAAAAAAACAGAATTCCCCAATACAGCCAGTTTGGAACTGCTAAAACTTAACGATGGACGATGGTGTATGGTAGGCAATGATATCCATAATGGCAGGTATCAATTGGCACTTTGGATTTCATCGGATGAGGGAAATGTATGGAGTAAGCCTCAATACCTTGAACTCGACTCCACCCATCAAGGGAAATTCTCTTATCCGGCCTTGATTCAGGATAAGGAAGGTCTCGTTCATCTCACTTATTCCAAACATCTAAACGGGGGTAAAACCATCCAATATCGCCTATTGGATCCCAACCAAATTCACTGATTATGCAAAAAACTTTTTACAGATTGACCCTACTCCTTCTATCCCTGATTCAGACTGCGGTAGTAGGACAATCAGGAACAGGAGGGACTTATCAGGACATTCCTTTTGTACAGGAATACGCCATTATCAATTCCAAAGCACTTCAGAATCTTTCTACACAAAGTCTGGCCAGTGATCAAACAGGGAATGTCCAAATTCTGGAAAACATGCAGCTATTGCGACCGGCGGCGGGTCAGTTTCAGGTCTGGGGAACGTTGGCACAAGATCAATCCTACCTGCCTATGGCTGCAAAAAAAGTGAAGGCAATCGACAGTTATCAAGGTGAGCTAGTATATCTGGACGACCTAGCCGTATTCAGCAATGCCTGGGCAGGCAGCTTATATTTGAGGCATCAGCTACCGGAAGCACATAGATTCGAAGGAGGAGGCCAATTTGATTTTCTGATCAGTGACGGAAAGCAAATACAATACTTGGAATCAAGCATTGATAAACCGATCATTCTTCCATCCCCTCAGGAAGTTGTGGATATTCAATATGATCCCACCCAAGAAACATTCTGGGTAATGAGCCCGGAAAAAGTCTATCAGTTTGATCCAAAATCTCACAAATTGAAAGAAGAATTATCAGGCAAAGGGCTGAAATCCATGGCTTACCATGCGTCCAAAAATCAATTGGTGCTGGGAAGTGACGCAGGATATTTCACCTATGACATTCTATCCAAAACCAAATCCCCGCTACTTACAACAATTCCTTGGACAGACATTCTTGTCGTGGAGACCAAAGAGGATGAAATCTGGTTTGGGACAAGCAAAGGAGCCTTCGTACTATTTCCCAATGGGGAAATCAATTACTATTATTTAGAGAGATGGATTCCTGGAGAGCAGGTTTTTGACATTGCCTTTGGTAAGAATGAAATCTATCTCCTCACCAATCAGGGTCTGTCAACTATATTTCGGAAAGAGATGACCTTGGCCGAAAAAGCGGAGTATTTCGATGAATATACCCGCAAAAATCATCTTAGACATGGATTTAACGCCACGCTTGAGCTTGCAGAGCCGGGGAAAATAGCCACAGGAAAACTGGATGATTCGGACAACGATGGCCTTTGGACTTCCATGTATTTAGCTTCGCAGGGTTTTAGATATGCCATGACCAAGGATTCGGAAGCCCTTGTTCAGATCAGACAATCCCTACTGGCTATGGAGCGCCTATTTACCATTAATCCTGTGGACGGATTTCCTTCCCGATCTTTTGAAAGGTCAGGCTATATAGAAAGACTGTCAGATCCCGAAAGATGGCAACACTCCCCGGATCCGGAATGGGACTGGAAATCCACTACCAGTAGCGATGAAGCAATCGGACATATGTTTGTCTATGGAGTGCTTGCTGAACTTGTAGAGGATGAGTGGGTGAAAAACAAATCCATTGAACTGATGGATACCCTAATGTCGCACATCGTGGCTCATGACATGTATTTATATGATTTTGATGGGAAGCCTACACTTTGGGGCAAGTGGAATCCGGATTATGTCAACAACTTCCCTATTCAGGTGGGAGACAGAAAACTCAACTCTTCCAATATCATCAGCATGCTTCAGACTGCTTACCGCTTCACCGGCAAGGAGAAGTATAAAGAAAAGGCATTCGAACTGATGGAGGATTACGGGTATTTGGAGAACCTTATGAGACCTATGAAAATCATCGGAGAAGCAGGAGACGGAAGCGATTCTTACAGCCAAATGCTTTCTGAGGCATGGAACCATTCGGATGATGAGATGTACTTTTTAGGCTATTGGGGACTTTATAGGTATGCTTTTGATGCTGAGTTGAAAGCAAAATTCAAAGAAGCAATCATAGACCACTGGGAATCAGAAAGACCGGAAAAAGATGCCTTGTGGAATATCATTACCGTTATAGTTCAACCTGAAAAATTTGACTTGGAAGAATCCATATGGTTCTTGCAAAAGCATCCTATAGATCTGATCAACTGGAATGTGCAAAACAGCCACCGTAAAGACATCCAAAACCTTGAAGCCAATTTCAGAAGACAAACCACTTCCAAAGTGCTGCCTCCTTCTGAGAGCAAAGTAGCAAGGCACAATGCCAATCGCTTTAATTTGGATGGAACAGGAAACGGAAGATCTATCTACAGTTCTGGCGACATTTGGTTACTGCCTTATTGGATGGGACGTTATTTAGGGGCAATCGAATAATTTCAGGCAATAAATACCTGTAAAAAAACAAGGCCTAAACTACAGCAATGAGTTTAGGCCTTTTTCATATGCTTCCGAAAGCCATGTTTATTAACGATAAGTTAACAATCTGATTATTAATCGGTAACCAATTCTAAATTTTCGCAAATTGAGGATTTAAATGCGTGATTTACGTATCTGATTGGGTTTATTTTTTCAAAATTGAGTAAGCAAATGAACCAAGCCCTATGACAGCACCTACTATAGAAACTATTGAAGATTTCAAAATGGGGAAACAGGAGGCGATTGAGTCAGTTTATTATTCCTATAAACCTACCGTGGTCAGGTTTATTTTATCCCTTATTAAAGACGCTGAAGAAGCTGAAGCTATTTTTCATAATGTGTTTCTGAAAATCCTAAGAAAGAGAAAAGAACTGGATACAGAAAAAGGAATCCAATCCTACATTTTCACCATCTCAAAAAACGAGGTGTTAGATTACTTTAACCATTTAAGTAGCGATAGAAAAAAAGCGAAGGATTTTTATAAAAACAGGATCGAAAGTTCGGTGGATCTGAAAATGGAAGAAGAAGCCCTTATGGTCCGGTTGGAAGAGGGGATAGAAAAGCTTACAGACCAAAGGAAGCAGGTTGTTAAACTTTCCTACTTCGAAAATCTTTCCTATCAGGAGATCGCAGATCAGATGCTTATTTCAAAAAATACCGTTAAAAACCATTTGATCAAAGCGAGATTGAGCCTGAGAAATTATTTAATGTGATTATCCGCAATGATGCCAGTAGCCTCATTTTCTTTGGTATAACGGCAGGAAGACCGATACTTCGACTACGCTCAGCACGAGTGACAGAAGACCGAAGTGGCCTCGACGCTAGTGTTTTCCAAATCCTATAATGCTTTAGTCTCTTTACTGGCAGAAAAGCGGATATACATAATATTTAATGTAAGCAAGTTAAGGATCAAAGGGGAATGGTTTAAAGATTAAAGGTTAAGAGATTAAAAGATAAGCTGGCAATTGGTCCTTATTTCTGGACTCCTGGATCTAAAATATTGGTACTTGATGCTATTATTGAAGGTTAATGGTTAAAAGATTAAGGTTTAAAGGTTAAAACGAAATTATGCCGTGACTCCAAATTATTCCTGACTCCTGTCTATCTTCTTGGTTCTTTGTCTCTTGGTTCTTGATACTTGGCTCTAAAATCTTGATACTTGAATCTTGTTTCTTGCTACTATTTCACTCCCTCCAATAATGATATATGTAAACCTTTTCCTTGAGTTTATATCCAAGTGATTCATATAGTCTACAGGCCGGCACATTGGCTTCTTGGGTACTCACAGTGATGGTTTTAGCTCCGTTTGAAAAGGCTTTTGCCTCAGCAGCTTTCATCAGTTTCTTCCCCCATCCTCGGCCGCGGCTTTTGTCAGATACTGCAATCAATCCTATACCGGCAGCCTCCTCTTTCAAATCATAAGATACCATGCCTTGAAGATTGACTGCCTCTAGTATGGACCCTGAATTCAATGCTTTTTTGATCCAAAGTTTATAGAGTTTTTCAAACTCATTTTGCGCTAATCGGGAATCCAGCTTAAATCTGGAATAGGCTCCACTTTCCAGAGCCAGTTTCAGTAAGTCCTCATTCATCTCTCCTCTATAAACAGCTATGTCCGAGCTCATTTCATCTGATTCAACAATTGATTTATAGTAGGTGATTTTAGTATCTACCAGCTGAATTGATGCATCAGTAATCGGCAGAGGCAATTCGGAAAAAATATAGACCAGCCGGTACTTAGCCGAGTTCTTCAGAAACTCCTGCTCATCCCAATCACCGGGAACGTAAATTTTACCCACGGGGTAATTGAAAAGGCTTGAGTCGAAGGAAAGATGGTTGATTTCTTGTTTCAAAGTTTGGATGGAGGGTTAAGCTGGTTAAAGATTAAGGGTTAATAGTTTAAGTGACAGTTTTGGTTCTTATGTCTTGGCTCTTGGATCTAAGATCTTGATACTATTAGAAGGTTAATGATTAAGGGTTTAAAGGTTAAGCAACAATTTTGACTCTTATGTCTTGTCTCTAGGCTCTTGATACTTGCCTCAATTATATTTTCCCAAAATCTACCCAATTCTTTTCTCCACAATATAAATAGGCCTATTCTTCACTCCTTCAAAGATTTTTCCGATGTAGAGTCCCACCATCCCAAGGGTTACCAGTAAGAAGCCGGCGAGCATCCAAAGCGAGATAATCAAACTTGCATAACCGGCTACAACAATATCTCCGTGCAAGTACTTGTATAAGGTATATAAGGCAAACAAAAATCCTGTCAGTGCGATTAGAAAACCCAGCTTAACAACAAGACGAATGGGTTTGTCGCTGTATGCCAGCATAATATCCAGTGTAAGATTGAATAAGCGTTTGAAATTGTAATTGCTCCTTCCCTCTCCCCTTTCAGCATGAACCACATCAAGGGTTGTTTGACGGAAACCTACCCACTTGACCATGGCAGGAAAATAGCGGATACTTTCGCGCATACCTACTATCTCCCTGATGACCTTACGATGATATATTCCGAAGTTGGCTATGCTCTCGTCCTGTGAGGAACCGGTCAGCCAAGCCAGTGTTCTATAAAACACTTTTGATGCTAGTCTTTTGAAAAAACTGTCTTGTCTCTTAACCCTTCTTGCGAGCACCACGTCGTATCCTTCCTGCGCCTTTCTCCAAAGATTGGTAATTTCCTCCGGGCGGTCTTGCAAATCACAATCCATCACCACTACCCAGTCTCCTTTTGCAGCATCCAGTCCTGCTGTAATGGCGTAATGCTGACCAAAATTACGGGAAAGTTTGATCCCCTTAACCTCTGGATGGATGCCCGAAAGCCTTTCTATTTCTGTCCATGAATTATCGGGACTATAATCATCTACCAGAATAATTTCGAATTCCGGCTCAGGCATAGCAGATTTGATTTTAGTGACGAGTTCAGCTAAGATATTTTCTGCACGGTAAACAGGAGAGACTATGGAGAGCAAAGGGAATTTGAAATTTTCGAATTTAAAATCTATACAGTTCTGCCAAGAGGGTGGATAGTGATCGGATTGTCATTGGTAGCTTATGGTTGTGTTTTGCACAAAAGTCCAATCGAAGAACTGCCGTTGAATTTAGAGCTGAATCCGCCATTTTACCAAACTGCTGTTTGCCGAATGTGCCTATCCTATCATCTCAAGTGCTTCGGTTTAAGATTTTGCCTCGCACTTTCCACAACTTCGTCAATGCGTTTTTGTCGCGTTTCCTCTCGTTTGGCAAGGGTAATCCAGCTTAAAATTATTTTTCTTGTCGATTTACTCAAACTTAGAAAAAAATCCTTTGAACCCTTGTGCTTGTTGAACGCTTTTTCCAAATTTTGGGGAATTATCAGTTCTTCAACTTCGTCTAAAATTGTCCAACTCCCGTTTTGTTTTGCGATTTCGATGCTTTGGTAACCTGCACTTGTCATCAGTCCATTATCGATGAGTTTCTGAACTTTCTCTTTATTGATTTTTGACCAAGTACTGTTGGGTTTTCTTCTGCTGAAAAATTGGTGTGAGGTTTCTTCGTCAATCTTTATTTTTTTGCTGTCTATCCAACCAAAACAAAGTGCAACATCAACAGCCTCATTCCATGAGATAGATTGTTTTGCCGAAGATTTTTTATAAAAGACAAGCCATACAGCTTGTTTTGAAAGATGATTTTTGTCTAACCATTTTCTCCAAGATGTAAGGCTTGTCGGATAATATATTTCCACTTCCTTATTAAGCATTCTGTTGTTCTAACCATTTTAAAATCACTTGGGTTGTTTCCTCCGGCTTTTCTTGCTGAATCCAATGACCACAATCCAGACTTACAACATCCAAATCAGAAACGACATTTTTTAGGTTTTTAGACTTTGGAATCGTGTCCTGTTCACCATATATCATAAGAGTCGGCTGATGAATGATTGGGGTTACGTCCGCCATTAAGTGCCAGTTTCTATCAAGGTTTCTGTACCAATTTATGCTTCCAGTAAACCCTGATGATTCGAAGGCAGAAACAAACACAGACAGTTCCTTGTCTTCCATTAAGGGTTCCCCAAGTGGTTTTTCTGCTCTTGCAAGATTTATCATTAGCATTCCCGGCTCCGGTGGTGTGGGAGGTACGTTTTTGCGGAATATGTTACGCAGGAACCGGGATGCGTTTTCATCCATTATAGCATCTGCTACTCCTGGCTGTCGATTGAAGTGAACAAAATAGAAGTCGCCTCCAACTATTGCTTCCATAAACTCAATCCATGGCTTTTCTCCACGCTCTTGATAAGGCAAAGCCAAATTTATTACCTTACTTACCCGTTCAGGATGCAATAGTGCCAGACTCCAAACGACATTTGCTCCCCAATCGTGACCAACAAAAGTGGCATCTTCATATCCAAAGTAATCGAGTAGTGCGACTAGATCACCTGTCAAGTGTTCAATATCATAATCCGTAACTTCGGTTGGACTGGATGAGTTGCCATAACCTCTCTGGTTTGGAATGATGACATGATAGCCAGCTGCAACAAGTGCCGGCACCTGATAACGCCAAGAAAAAGCATGTTCCGGAAAGCCGTGACAGAGTACAATAGGTTTTCCGGCATTTTGTTTACCTGCTTCAAAGACTTCCAGCTCCACACCGTTAACTGAAATAAGAGTGGGTTTTGGAAAATTGGTTGAATTAAAAATTGAATTAATTTCGTTTGTCATTTTTATCCTTTTAAAGATTAATTAATGATGCAAACTTCTACCTGTCAGGTGACAGCCCTATGTCAGGAGTCAAAAATAAATTAGTGATATATGATTATCCGCTTTTCTACCAGTAATGGAAGAAAGGTGTCATACTATTCGGCAAAGCCACTTCGGTCATCCGTCACTCGTGCTGAGCGTAGTCGAAGTATCGGTCTTCTGTCCAGTAAAACAAGGGAAATATGGCTATTTGCATCATTGCGGATAATCATATAGTGATATCTCTCAAAACACTCTTGCAAGGTCATTTTGTGAGGTTCAAATTTGTAAAGAACTTTAGGCAACATCCGCGAATATGCGTTTTACCCCGCCCCCTAAAGGGGAGAACAAGCCCACTTGACAAACTGTTATTTGGAGGAAAAATCCTTTTTTAACTTCTCAATTTCCGTCAAAATCTGCCAAAGTACTTCGTCTGTTTCATGAATTACAAATCTATTTTCGAACCTAATTATGTGAATTCCTAAATCCTTTAAATCCTCTTCTCTTTCTTTATCCCTTTCTATTTGATCTTTTAGCCGGTGGATTTCTCCATCTAATTCAATTGCAAACTGAAATTGGTGACAATAAAAATCGAGAATGTATTTAAAAATAGGATGCTGTCTTCGAAAATGTAATCCATTCAATCTATTTGCTCTTAATCTCTCCCAAAGAACAGCTTCTGCAGGAGTAAGTCTGTTTCTGAGTTCTTTTGCACGACGAAAAATTTCAGGTAAGGCTTTATGATGCATAGAGTCAATTATAGCGTAACAGTTATGAAAATATTTCTCAGACCTAATTCGGGACTTGCTCCCCTCTCACTTTAGGAGAGGGGCTGGGGGTGAGGTTAAGCTACATCCGCGAATATCCTTTCCATTCGGCGGAAATATAGCATGCCGAAAATAAAGAGGGCAACTGCTACAATGGCTCCGGGCCAGATCCATTCCCAAGGCATAGGGCGGTCAAGAAATGCTGCTCTGAACCCTTCGATAACCCCCACCATAGGATTCAAAGCATACAATTTCTGATATTGCTCAGGAACAGCGGTAGTACTGTATACAACCGGAGCAGCGTAAAGTAAGAGTTGCACCACAAAAGTCAATGCATGCTTGACATCCCTGTATTTTACCGCCATGGCGGACAGAATCATTCCCATTCCCAGACTGCACATCAGGAGCTGGATGATAAGTAGTGGCAACACCAGCAATCCCCAACCGGGAGTAACCTGATAATAGATCATCATCCCTATCACCACCACAAATGCGATCAAAAAATCCAAGAGCTTGGAAAGTATGGAGGAAAGGGGGAGCACCATTCTTGGGAAATAGACTTTGGTAATCATATTGGCATTCTGAATCAGGGAATTGGCTGATTCAGTGAGTGTGCCCGAAAAGTAATTCCAAGGCCAGAGTGCCAGATACGAAAAGAGTGCATATGGAATCCCATCTGAATCTACCTTAGCCAGATTGCCGAATACAATGGTAAACACAAGGGTAGTAAATAAAGGCTGGATAATCGCCCAAGCCACTCCCAGCACAGATTGTGCGTATCGCGCCTTTATTCCCCTTAATGTCAGAAAGTATAGGAGATCCTTATACCTCCAGAGTTCACTGAAGTCTACAAGCTGCCATCCGGAGGTCGGTTGGATGATTTTGATGTGTTCTTTGGAGCTCAAGTTTTGGGTAGAGAATTTGAGATGAAAATCAACTGCCGTCAGTGGATTTAATATATGGAGTTAAGAATGGACTAATAAACTGACCACCACAACTGAATTTAGAAGACTTATTATTTGGCATACACTAAAATACCCTGAATATCTCTAGGGTCAACCTCCATGATGGACACTTCTACTTTCCGCTGAACTTTCTCATAGGTCTTTTCTCTAATAAAGTCCAGGTATTCTTTGTCCAGATCCTTGCCGATAAGAATCATCTGCACGGTTCCGGAATCTATCCCTTTTGCATAGTCTCCTACGATATACGCCCTTTCCACATCCCCCATTCTTTTGACGATTCGCTCGATCAAATCATCAAGTCCAAGGAATTTAGAAACCATATTTTTGATTTCGTTAAAAAATGGATGGGCTTCATTGGCTTTGTAAAGCTTGGTTTTCCCATCTTCTTCTGACACCAGTAGCCCTGCATCCGTCAAGCGGTTTAATTCTACTCTGACAGAATTGGTGGACTCATCGAACTCCTTGGCAAGAGATCTCAGATAGCCTGAGTTGGTATGCGAAAAGAACTTCAGGAGAAGCTTGATTCGGGTTTTGGAAGTGACTAGAGATTCGAGCAATGATTTATTGAAAATGGGGGAATTGAGAATGGAGAAAGTCGGAATTCTATGCTAGCCTCCTTATAATTAAGGTTATGAAGACTTAGAATAGTTAATTGTTTTTAATATGTATATCTGCTTTTCTGCCGGTAAAGAAACAAAAGCAATATAGGATTTGCTAATCCCGATAGCTATCGGGACATTGAGGCTACTTCGGTCTTCCGTCTACTGTCTTCCCTCCCGTAAACCAAAGAGAATATGGCTACTGGTATCATTGCGGATAATCATAAATTAATATTCGAAACAGCTTCGCTCCCTCACTCCCATCTCAGAAATTAGCATCATCGAATAAAAAACCTACTCACTGAGTAACAAATTTACTCGGGTAACTGGTTTTTGCAAATTCAAGAAAATTTAGAGCGACAAATAACTCAGTGAAGGAAGGGCGAATAACTGCCAGCGGATTAAACTAGCTGTAATCAATAAAAATAGGACCGCAACACATTTGTTTGATTTCACTTTCTCCAAAACACCTTAATTAGTTGGTCATCTTTTATAGCGTATGTTGCATCCTCACTCCATTCACTCTTATCGAATGGAAACTCAAAGGTGTCATTGTAAAAAATAACAGCAATAGCTTCTGAATTGGAAAAAAAATATCTCAATTGATCACTTGACCATAGCCCCGGAGTTTTGGGATGCCTCTTACCTACCATATAAACTAGTCCGGGATTTCTGTAAATAGGCAAAACAACTTGCTCATCGTACTCAAAAACTAAGTTCGACAAATCGCTGTACAAGCTCACTTCAGGGAGTGGAAGTCTAATAAATTTATCTTTCCGATATTCCCAAAGTGCGGTTTCATCTTTATACGTGTACGAATTGAAAGCGTAAAGGGAAATACCGTTAACTACTAGAGCCATGGAAAATAAAGAGCAGAGCATATAAAGTGCACCTCTTTCTTTGATGTGTTCTTTCCTTAATAGGAATAGAATGGCTAGGATCCAAAAGACCCAATAATGTATCCCAAGTCTCAAAAAATACACGTTACTTCCAAAATGGAGAATAAAGGGAAATCCGATCAGAAGTAAAAGAAATCCAATTTGCCGTTTATCCGGTTTACAGGAAAAAGATGAAGCCCCAAGAAGGAACCCCATCGCAGCCAGTGTTCCTAATAACAAATAGTGATTAACCTCTCCGGTGATAGTTGTAAAATGTGAAATGAGGAGAAAAACAACAACTCCAATACCTGTTAAAATTTTAAAGTAAAAATTGTTTTTCCGCTTTAGGTATCCGGCGATTACGAATGGAATAACTACCAGCCCACACCAAAAAACACCAACAGCAGTATATTTTATAATAGTCAAAAGATGGTAGTCAGGCCTGTAATCTAGCATTTCTTGCGTAGCAATAGCCCGTGTCACGCCGGATTCACCCAACACTAAAGTGAAAACCAATTCGACTAGCAAAAATGGTGAACAAAGTAATAGAAGCTTTCTGCCGGCAGTTTTCCTATGACTTATGATTAAAAAAACAACTGTCAGTAAACTGAGAATTAAGCACACGGTCACTTTACTGTAAAAAAGTAAAGTGAGAGTGGCTCCAAGTAGGATTAATCTAGCCGTGGTAAGTTGACCGGATATTAATGCGAGCCATATACACCCACACATCAAGCTAATGGAATTATAAGATAAGGTTTGGGGCAAAAAACCATAGCTCCCAAAAACACCTAATAGGACTAATAGGAAAACAGATGATTTTTTAATAGTCTTCTGACTGAAATTTCCCCAAAAAACGGTTAGAGAAGCTGCTGCAATAAAGCAGGTAAAAAGTCTCAAAATTCTCAACCCCACTAGTCCAAACTCAATCCCCGTCACTTGGTAGAAAAGCTTGAAGAATAGGTCGTAATTGAAAACACCCGCAATGTTTTCCTGATCAGGAACAGCCAGTAAAGCATACATCCCTTCATCCGAAAGATCAAATCCACGGTTTGCTCCCAAAAGAATAATGAAAAGAGCAAAAATCGCAGATCCCGCTAGAATTTTGTTCAACTTGAATTTGAATTAATGATTTCCATGAGCTAATTTTTTAAGAGCAAAATAATAATAAGCACATAACCACTTTTAAAAGTACAATTATGTGGAAAACTTTATGCTCGTTAAACAAAAAAATACCCTGTACAGGGTATTTTTTTGTGACAGAACACTGCCTACCTTTATGTCAGGGTGATTAAGCAACTTTTCCAGCATTAGTTTTTTAATGAAAATATTAAAGGGATTTTTTATCAAATTTTTTAATCCCTTTTACTTCTCCTTCTACGAATAGGATTTAAACCAAGTGATTTGAAGCAGACGTAGAGAATACAAAACTCAGCGGATAATTCCCGATTAGAAATTCGCAATAGTGGTACTAGCGGAGCCAAGCCCTACTTGGTACCAGCTACTTGCATCTTGATACCTACCCAGTACGCCTTTTATCTCTCCCCTTTAATAGTACCTTACCTCACAATCAGGATTTGATGACTTGAAGCGATCTACCGTTCTGCTGTTGAGTCGTGTATTGAAGCAGGAAAGTTTCCGAAGGTTTGGCAATCCCTCTATAGGTTTGAGCGAGCGAAGATTTGTACTCGCAACGTCAAGCTCCTTCAGATTTATGTTACTCTCCAGTCCTTTCAAGGCTTTTAAATTGGTTCCGGAGACATTTAGAGTCTCAAGGTCCATCAGACGGGATAATGGGCTCAAATCCTCAATGCCTGAATTACTAATGTCCAGCTCTTTTAATTTGGTCAGATTTCTCAATGGAGAGAAATCCACTACAGGTACCTGAGAAATTCTCAATTTCTCCAATAAGACAAGTTCTTTCATTGGAGCAATGCTACCGATAGGTGCATCGAAAATGACCAAAGAACGCAAATTAACAAACGCTGTAAGCGGACCAATATCACTGACTGAAATACGCTCGAAAGTCAGTGATGACTTTTCCGTCATTGCATGAAGCTGCTCAGTATTAGGATCCTCAGGAAGTGAAAATTGTTTTGTGAAAATTTCTTTCCAAGCCTCATCCATGGACTCCCACCACGAATTCAATTCATCAGTACGATAGACTATTGTTAAGTTCGGCTTGTTAACTACTAACTCAGGTACTTCTTCCGCGAATATCCCGGAACCGTTGACATTCAGATATTCCAACTTAGGGAGATCCGCTACACTAAGAATACTGGATACGGGACTTCCCTCCAAATCTATTTTCTCCAATGCTTCATTTGATTTCAATGGAGAAATATCCTCCACCTGTGAATTTCTGCCCGTAATTTCCACCAGTGTTTTTACCTCACTTAAGGAAATCACCTCGGTCACCGGGTTATCTGAGAAGTCAACTTTGGTAAGTTTCACAAACCTAGTGATAGGATTGAGAGATTCCACTCCTGCTCCGCTCAAATCCAGTTCTTCCAGTCCAATAGTACTAGTTAATGTTTCTACACTCGGATCGTCCGTGGTAATTCCCGGGTTGGCCTTTTTCAAACTGGCTTTCCAAGCATCTGATAATCCAGCCCACCAGCTTTCAAGATCCTTCACATGGTGAATCAATAACACCTTGGGATTATTTCTGATAAAATTGTCAGAGGCTGCTACCGAAAGCTGTGTCTCGTCAGCCAAAACCTTGTTTAAGTGGGCTTTCCCGTTTAGGGAAGAAATATCGGAAACTTCTGTACCTGTGATATCCAGGACTTCAATATTCTTAAGTGCTTTCAAAGGCGAAAGATCCTGAATATTTGTTTCTGACAAATTCAAGTTCTTCAGAGATGTTAAGTCTGACAACTGGCTGAAATTAACCAAGTAATTCTTACTCAGGTCAAGGTTTTCCAAGTTTGCAAGATCCTTGATGTTCTCGGTGTTGTTAAATCCGCTTTGGGCTATATACAGGCTTTTCAGACTGTCAAATTCATTTAATACTGCAAAACTGAAGATCGGCGTTTCTTCCATACGAAGCGATCTTATGGATTTGAGGTTGACCAGTTCACTGATATCTCTGATCTTGGTGCCGGAAATATCCAAGTGTTTCAGTCGGTCGGAATACTTGATAAACTGAATATCAGAAGTAGGGGTATTGGACACGTCCAGGTATTCCAAGAAAGTGACGTTGGAAATAGGCCCCAGCTCGGTGATCTGTGTGTTGCTAAGGTTTACATACTTGAGATTTCTCATGGCTTCCATAGGACTGAGATCCAAAAGAGAATCTGTTCCGGAGATATCCAGAGAATCAACCTCTACGAACTTGTATAATAACTCTACACTTACTGTGTCAAAATCACTCACCGCAAAGCGATCTTTGAAGTAAGCTTGCCAGTGAGGATTGAGTATTCCCCACCATTCCGTCAGTTCTTCATCACGGCTTACTTTGGTGGTGTAGACGCTTGCGATTTTTAGTTCCTGGGTTTTACTGTCCAAATTAACCTCTACGAAGCGTGGTTTGGTATTATTTACTTTTTCATTGTTGATACCTGTGGCAGTGATCGTCCTGTCAAGTGACGCTGTAAAGTATACATCCCCATTGTCTTTCTGATGAGGTTTTACATCCCTAATCTTAAACTTAAAGTTGATGTCCCTGTAAAAAAATTCAATGTCTTTCAAATAGGCAGTAACATTCTTATTGGTCACAACCTTCCTATCGAGTAAGAGATCATCTTCAACCTGAACTTCCCCGTCCCGGAAAATCTTCAGGTAACTTTCGCGGATCACTACATCCTTATCCCTAGGCTGAGTCTCCGCAGATCCTATGGTATTGAGGATGTATTCCAAAAAACGGATCTGATCCTGCACTTTAGCCGAATAGTCATCTATTTCAGCCTTAGTATAGCCTTTTATGGTTTGAGCCATCCCGGAGGCGCTCACACAGAATAGAAGTAAACTTAGATATATGGCCTTAGTTCTGATCATAAATGTATTTCTGAATAGTTTCCCTGTCGCCGGGGTTAAGTTTGACAAGGTTTGAAATCAGCCATCCCGTGTTGAAACCAGGGCGGTTGAATTGATGTACTTCAAAATACCAGCCTTCTATTTGGAAGAAGTGAAATTTAACATTGGTTACGGTCTCATAACGAATGTTATTTTGCTTCATTTCGTACAAAAACAAGGTAAGGTAATCCGGTTTGTAACTGGATTCCGTATAAGCTTCGGGCGATTTTGAGTCTTGGAATGCCCGTCTGAGATTCATAAAACCCAGCTCATGACTAAGCGGGTGTAAGAAATCCTTCCTGTCGCCCACAGGTTTGTTAAACACATTCTTGAAAGGGGGAAATGACACTTCATCTATGACCCATTCATATCCTAGCCCTTCGGGCTGTAATTTCAATATCAGCGTAGCAGATTCTCTTTTTCCTTTGTAGGTAAAATCCGCCTGTACCTCAGCAAACCACCCATCTTTGTGGAAATTCAGGTATTGGGGATAATTTGGGGAAAGCACAGTATTGGTAAACTGGGTTTTCAAATCCTGACTTACTGAGGAAGTTTGATTGTCAAAAAGTATTTGAAGAAACCCTCTTCTGAGTGCTACACTGTGATAAGCTGTATCGCCCGGATAATAACGGACATTGCCGTCTGTAGGGGATTCTTCGGCATTAAATCTTCTGAAGAATTGGTTTAGTTGTTTGGTAGAGGCAGCAAATTTGCCATCATCTTTAACTGTCCCGGGGCTGCCTATGCCCTGCCCCGAGACAATTGAAATGCTTGCGATCAAGATCGCAAAAATAAAGGTTACTATTCTCATGCGGAAGTTTCGGTCACTCTCACGTCACCTAGCATGACGTCCCAAAATTCGATAGTTCTACCGGCAATCTGGGTTTGCTTTTTCTCAACGTAGATAGTGATATCCTTTTTGGTTGTGTCTTTGTAATTCATCCCTGTTTCAATAGAAGTACCTTCGAAACGCTGATACACTGTAACTACACCCACATATCTTCCATCAGGCTGTCTTTCCAAGTCTGAGATATACTGGATATCATACCATGTGATATTTACTCTATCGTAGTTCAACGCCATCAAACGCTCAAAATAACGTCTTACCTTGTAGTAAGCGATTTCGTTTGTATTGATGCTGGATACGCCCATTTCAGCCCCGGGAGAGAACAGTTCTTCTGCACGGTCCATTACTCGGTTTGCCTCAGAGAATTGAGTCTCCTTGCTTCCTATGATGCTGATATACTTACTTAAATCTTTTACTTTTTCAAGTGCAAGGGAATCAATTGCTTGCTTTCTAGCAGGGCTAATTGTTTCTGACTGGGCTAGTACGCTTACTGAAGTCGCAAGGAATAAGCCCAGGAAAAGGATCATTTTATTTTTCATGTGTAAATTAATTTTTCAGATGGGCAATTATTTTCTTCTAAGCTCCAGTTCAGAAACCTTGCCATTGGCATCCATGCGGATATCGCTGATGTAATTAAGGTTCTTCTTCGTGTCTTTCAAATATTCCAAATACTTCTTTATTGTAGTAGGCTCATCGTAATCTTTGATGCCGTTTTCTTCATGAATAACGATCAAAACAGGAGTTTCCTGATTAGAAAACATACCAAGAGCCTCTTGGATAGTCTGGTTTGCAATAGACACATTGCCTGCAGCAGCTACACTGTTAAAGTAATTTTCAAGTCTCTCGGCAGCAATTTCTTCAGCTGACGATACAGGTGCAGCCGGCGGAGCCACTTCTTCTTGAACTTGCTCTACAGGCGCGGGCGGTGTAGGTTTTACAGCTTTCTTTTTACTCTTACATGCACCCATGGCCAGCATAGCCACCAAGGCAATCATAAGTGAGCGATTAACCGAAATTGAGAACAATTTTTGCTTCATTTTGGGGATTAGATTAAGATGATAAGGTATTTTTTTAATTTTTTAAAAACAGGGACTCCCCTACTTTTTGATTTGGATACAAAGTAAATAAAATCATGTGATTAAGTCGCCATTGCTTTTCCAAATCAAAAGCACTTTTTGTTAATATTTTCAAATGCTTTCCAAGCGGTTCAAGTATTTGAAGAGAGATTACTCTTTTTGAACTCCAAACGCACCCATTTTAGCAAGCACTATCATATCAATAAGTGATCCAATGATTTTTGGAATTGCGAAAATCAGGGCAAAATCGGCCGAATTAGTCCCAAAACTCTTAAAAAATACCCTATATAGGGTATTTTTATTGTGTCTTTTATGGCCCAACTTTGACTGGATGTTAAGTTTTAATTAGGGCAGTAGCCGTACAAAAAGACCCAGAGCTTCTCTGGGTCTTTTTATTTGGGTGATTTTCTTGTCTTTACAAGCTATCGATTTATGCAGCTCATCATCTCAGAAGTTAATGTTTACGGGTTGATGCATCGATCAAGAAAAACTTCTCGTGGTCATCCACATGATGAAAACCGGTGAGATTAGGCCGAAATGAGGGATAGGCCGAAACAATTTTCTCTTCTCTGTAATTCTCCAGGGTAAGTTCTTTTATTTCATTGATATTCAACCCAAAGCCATACTTTCCGAAAACATTTCTTTGGCTTGGACGGAAGTACTTTCCGTCTTTTTTATAGATTTTGCCACCATTTCTAGCTATACGGGCATCAATAATCACCGGATTCTGCATATGTGGGTATATAATCCCCATCTTAGGCGAATCTACCTGATAAATGTACAGGTCAGAATTGAGATCAAACCAAAACCCTTTGCTGAAGAAAATCCAAGCCTTCCCTTCCTCATCTCTCATAAAGTTGACATCCGCCAATACTTCTCCCTCAAATGCAGTGGAATAGAGTTCCCATTGAAATGGAAACTGAACTGCCCGGTAAACTTCCAATCGCTTTTTGGCACAGGTTTCAGGTATCATGAAAATTTCTCCCTGATCCTCAAAAACATTTGGATAAGACATATGGGTGCCGTCGTCGATTACATCCTGTACATTTGAAACTTTACCGTCTTCCAGTACCCCCACACTTATACAGGCTATCCCTGTATCAAATTTATAGCGTTCGAAAAACAGGTATTTTACCCCATCTTTTTCGAATAAAAATGGATCTGCCCAAAATTCTCCTTTAGGCAGAGGAATTTCCTTCACTCTAAACAGGGGAGCGTGGAGAAAGTCTCCTTTTCCAATATATACTTTCCACACATTCTCGCCTTTGGACGGTGTGAGGCGGAGGATGAACGTTCCGATGAGTACTTTATAAAACTTATAAAGATACACTAACGTCGCTAACGCTCCGGGCGATCGGTACAAAGGATAGCTATAGGTAAGTGAATGTGTAGTGGCAAATTTACCAAACCTCACTTTTCTAATATTCTTCAAAACCAGCTGAATAGACGAAAACTGGATAAGCTGTCGGTTCTTATTGTGCGACCAACCGTTATTATAGAACCCCTTCTCTATAATTCTTCCTCCGTCCAACTCCGGGGTAAGCTGCTGCAGCGTCACTCCTATAGACTCGTGCCCTTCCACTATTTCCCAAAATCCCGCCGGACCTCCTCTATTTACAAAATTATCTCCGTGATGCAGGCTCCAAACCCCATATTTGGGTACGTTTAGAATATCTCCTTTGATAATATTGAATTCATGCCTGAGCACAATATCCAAATCCAGATGCCTGATTTTTTCACTCTCCGCATCTTCAAAAAAATCCACAAATCCACGGCGTATAGGAGTCATTGAACATTGGGGTACAGTATCAAACAGGAGTTTGACCCTTTCAGAATGTACTTTGACCGGTGTGAAGAGTTTCTTCTCAATGGCTTGCTGCCATCTCCACAGAAAGTTGCCCGGCCACAGTCTTCTGAGTCCTTTTGCTTTTTTTTGTACTATAGGTTGTGTTCTCCCATCAAAAATCAGAACAGAGATTTCAACAAACTCCAATTCAGCCAATTGGTCAAAAAGTTCAATCTCCCATGGATCCAGCAGGGCAAAAGGTTGTGTCAAGATCCCAATTTTGATCTTTTCAGTGTCTGGCATTATACAGTATATATGATTGTTTTTGAAACAGGATTATCCGGAACGGCTCAATTCATGTTGATAGGCCAATTCTCCAATCCATCAGTTTCCACCTTAGGTTTTGTAGGCTGAGTGACTCCCCATCCTCTCAGGCGAGGAAGCTCTCTCATGATCTTCATCTTAATGAATCTCGGAGTGATAACTTCCAAGACTATTCCCGTAATCAGGACAAGAAGGCAAACAAGAGGCAGCACCAGATTATCGGAAAAATCCCGCAATACAAAAACAACAAGTAGCACAACCAACTGCCCAATCGCCAAGATTGAAACTACCTTAGGTTGCTTCATCCCGAAACGGACCAACAAATGATGAAGGTGGTTTTTATCGGCCTTCATAGGATGCTTGCCACTGGAGATTCTTTTGGCAAACACTCTAGCCATATCAAATAAGGGAATCAGCACCATCGCTACGGCGAAACTAAAATTAGGCGTGATTTTAAACATATTCTCTACGGGTAGGTCCGCATTGATATTCATAAACGCAACAATCAAAATCGCAAGCGCAAATCCCACGGGTAACGAGCCGGTATCCCCCATGAATATCTTGGCGGGGTGCCAGTTAAACGTTAAAAATGCTACGACGGCACCCAATAATCCAAAACAAAGAATAGAATATCCTACATAGCCAACTGAATCGAACCAAAACCCCATGATCAATAAGGGTAGCATGGCAATAGTGCCTGCCAACCCGTCAATCCCATCAATAAGATTGTAAGCATTGGTAATAGCAAATAGAGTCACAATAGTAAACAGGAAGCTGGCCAACTCAGACAATTCATATACTCCAAGAAATCCATAAAAATTGGTAATACGGATATTGGCGAAATAAAATATCAGGAGCAAAGCCCCTAACTGCATTATAAGTTTGTGAGCAGCACTTAAAGGAGAGAAATCATCCCGTATCCCTATGAAAAACATAATGACAATGGATAAGAATACGAACCTCATAGATCCGGGAGACATATACCATCCCCATATCCCAAAAGATGCCAGACCTGAGAAAATAATGGCAATCCCCCCCATGGAAGGAGTAACCTTACTGTGGATTTTTCTTCCACCGGGAATGTCACCTATATTTGCCTTTTTCAGGATAATGATAAGGATAGGCAGGATAAGCACACACAGCCCGAAAGCAGAGATCAAGGATAAAAGTTGGTTCATTTAGCAGTAGAAATTTAACTTGCAAATACTTGATTCAGATTAATTTGAAAGCACAAAATAACGTCAAATTTTGAAACAAAACAATGGATATGCTTTATTTCAAACAAATAACTACGATTCACTTTTTTTGTTCAAACTAAAGATCAATTTAAAGTAACATACGGGTTATACCCTTAATTGGATTGAAAGTCATGCCAAGAAAAATCATCGTAGTGAGCAACGATTTTACTTGAATATCAAAAGCTATAAATCTTTCAAAATAAGCATGATATGAACTAGGGTAAATAGCCTCCCCTATTCGCGTGAATCTCAGATTCTATCTCCTAATGAAAATTTTTGAAGCTGGATCAATGGGAAAACTTACTGTACTATAAATTAAGATTATTCATTATTTTTTTTCTGTAAATGCGCTCACACAGGATAAACGTGGAATAAACATTACGGGAATTATAGTTCACAGAATGTGGTTATTATCCCCCAAAATCAAGATCTGTTTTCAACACCAAGGCATCATCCATGCATTGCCACCTAGCTTCCTAGCTTCCATATTCACCTGTTAGGCATGGAGTCCATCAACCCTTATTCTTCTCCGTAACCAATGCGTTGAAAATCCCCTCATATTGACTGACTATTTGGGCAGGTTCTACCTCTGACCAAAGTCTGTTTTCGTGGTTGGGCTGGCTAATGTCGGGGAATTGCAGGAAAAGCTTTTCCAAACCATTTTCTATTTGTTGCTGATTGGTATTATCGAATAGATGGAAGCCTTTTTCATTGGAAAAATAATCCGCTGTAACCCCTTTAGTTGGAGATAATGCGATAATTGGCTTTTTCAACGAAGCATAATCAGATAATTTACTAAGCATCAGGATCCCTTCAGGATATTGAGCTTCGAGTATCATCAAAAAATCGAATTCTGCTAGCCGTTGTATCATTTCAACATACGCTAGAGGATCATGGATGAAAATCGACTTGTTCAGCCCCCTCGATTCAATTTCCATCAAGAATTTCTCCTGAACTACTCCAAATACATGGAATTCGAAAACTATGCCTTTCTTTACCAACGAATGAAGAGATTGCAGCAGAAGGTCTAATTGAATATTGTTCAGCATATTGCCCGCATGGGCGACTCTGGGAACCTGACCCGGATTATGGTTCAACGAAAATTCCGGATAAAACCCGATATGGGGAATGATCTGTACTTTGGAAGAAAGGCCTTTTAAATTGGTATTCAAGAAATGGCGGTAAAGTCCTTCTGAAGGGAAAGTATTCATGTCTACCTCACTGAATGCCTTTCTGGAGATATATCTAAAAAAGAACGAGCTTTTGGCAGAGACGGGATGTCCTAAAGGCCGGATATCATCTGTAGGATCGTTCCAGTTGGAAATAATAGGGATACCCCAGCTTTTGGCAAGTCTCAACCCCAGCAAATGAGGAAAAAGAGATGGCATGCGGGTCATAATTAAATCAAATGGCTTATCCTGACTCAGTTTATAGGCTATTTTCTCCGCATCAATCCCCCATCGAATACCCTCCACAGGAAGTTTATAGTTGAGCAGCCCCTTCACAGACATGAGCACATTATTCAAAAATGATCGCTCTTGGATTTCAGGGTAATGCACTTGATCTTTCAGAGAAGCCCATGCGGCTGACCATGCATCTGCATAGTAGGTAGTTGCGGGACGGGCTATGACTTGTATATCATGCCCCTCATTTTTCAAAGCCATCGCCAACTTTGCATTTACCAACGCTTCAGAAAATTCGTATGGTGGAAACGCAGTGGTAATAAAAAGGATTCTATAGGTACTCATTTGTAAAAGCCGAAGGTCCGAAGTGTTTTCCTGACAGGCCTGATCAAAAACTGTGGCAGAGATGGGAAATCCCCTAGGATTTCTTTCTCTAATACCTGCGTACGTTTTGCTTTTGGGGCATCCATTCCCTTTTTAATGACCTTCATGTAGGACGCTATAGTAGTATCAATTGAATATTTCTCCACTATTGTCCGAATAGCCTTTTCTCTCATTTTAAGAACTCTATCCGGATCATTATAGATTTCCAAAATATTAGCAGCAAACTCAGCGGTATTACCCGGAGTTGCCAAAAAGCCATTTTCACCATGCTCTACAATCACATCAGTTTGTCCCACAAGCCTATAGGCTAATGGAATCAACCCACAGACCATTCCTTCCTTTATCACTAAGGGACTACCTTCAAACTTGGATGGAAAAAGTAAAAAATCATATGCTGAGAGCACTTCATACACCTTCTCAGGAGCAATGGGATCCTTAATATGAAGGCTGTCTTCTAAACCATTGTCATTTATCCTTTGAATCAACTCTTCCCTGTCGGGCCCCTCACCATAAAAATCCACACAAATGTCTCCAAGTTTGTCTGAGAGCAGATGAAAGATTTCAGGTATATCCAATACGCCTTTCTCGCTATTTGCAAATCTCCCTAAAAACACGAATTTTTTATTCCTGTTTTCTATTGTTTTAAGGCTAATCTTCGGGATATCCAATCCGTTTTCGATTACGTGAACCAAGTCTGCATTCACTCCGTATTCATCGGTCAACCTGTCCGCCAGCAGTTCACTCACACTGATAACAGATTGGACTTGAGACAAATTGAAAGATGCGTTGTATAACATGGAATCCAAATTACCGTGTACAATTGGGAAAATCCTCGTTGATTCGGGTAATAATCCTAAAATACTCTGCACGCAGGGCACATCATTCAAAAACAATAATTGATACTCTCTTAAGTGCGTCAAAACTCTATACGCATGGCTAACCTTACTCTCATAAGGACGGGGAAGTATTCTCACCACTTTCACCCCCATACTTTCAAATTTCTCACTCCAAAGACCTTTCTTGTCTACTTCAATAACAGTGGGCTCTAGCCCCTGCAGCTTAAAACCTTTGTAAAGGTTAAGAATAACGCGTTCTACCCCTCCTATCATCAGAGCGTATGTTACTATTCCTACTTTCAAAATATCTGGGATTGAATGGATGATTTTTTATAGAAATTAATATAAACCCAAACTAGGACGAGCAAATAAACCAGAAAAGCAATAAGTCTTGCGAGAACCAGCCCCATTGAAGAAAGGGATAGCAAGGCAAAGGTAAGGCCTATAAAGCAAATACTCCAAGCTCCAAAGATCAGTAAGCTAGTCCAGGTTCTTCCAGTTGCTACCAGCACATTATTCAATACAATACACAGTGACTGTGGGATTAGGGTAAATACCGATACAAATATCAACATCCCTGTTCCGGCGTATTCCGGACCATAGATCGTGGCTATACTCTCACCAAAAATCAAGAAGACTAGGCATATAGGAATGAAAACGGCAATGATCGTAAGTGAGGCACTTTTAACGATCCTGTTGACTTGGTTGTATTGTTTCTTGGCCCATAAGTCGGCGAATATGGGCAGAAAGCTGCTAACCAGAATATACGTAATGAAAATCAAGACATTGAACCATTGGTTTGCCACATTGAAATCCGCCAAATCATCGTAGCCTCCTCCACGGGTAGCCAGTAGTGACATTGTGTACCAATTGGTGGGGAATATCAAAAGTCCTGACAACAGGGAAGGCAAGCTATAGTTGAATAAAATCTTGTATTCCTTCAATGCTCCGGAAAACATAATCTTCAATCTGGAGCGGGTAAGAAGTTTTCTGACCAAGTAGAAGGTAGCCAAATAAGTAATCAATGGCTCTACTGTCATGCCGAGCACCGCACCGAAAAAACCAAACCAATAAGTCAGAGCAATCTTGACCAAGGTGAGAAAAATTCCCAGTGCAATTCCCAAAAATGAATTCTCCTTAAAAGCCTCAAGTCCATTGACGACACCATATTGTGCTCCATTCAAGGAGCCGAACAGCATACCCGCAGCCATCAATCGTAGACTTCCCTCAAGGTGAGGGGCTTCCAAAGAATTCTCTGCCAACAGCCCGGCAGTCAGCTGGACTATAATAAAAATCAGGAGGCCTAAAGCACCCGAAAACAAAAAGGACAACCCTATAATTCTCCCTGCCCTGGGTTTATCCAAATCCCTGAATTCAGCAATATGCTTGGTGGCTGTCTGAGAAATACTGAATGTAGTAAACATACCAAACATGGCAATTGTACTGTTCAGCATACCGAATTCACCATATGCCTCCTTGCCTATCAATCGGATAATGATCACCGTTCCGATAAAGGAAACCCCTTTGCTGAAAAAATTAAGAACCGCATTCCAAAAAGAACCTCTAAGGATTCGTTTGAAAATCTCAGATGAAAAGGCCCGCTGTAAAAGAGCATGTATTTTAGGATAAGCGTGAAACTTATCAATCCAATCGTTATTCATTAATTAAAGGAAAACCAACATAGAGGTGTCTGCGCGCCCGGCGATGTGCCGGATTACTTTGTAATGGTGGATATGAAATTGATACACTGTGGATTTTTCACTGAAATAAGAGAATTTCTTTCAATTGTAGTTTGAAAAAAATGACGCTACAACACTGCCAAACCGTAAACTAAGTGGAAGCGGAATAACGGGAATTGATTAGATAAAAGATGAATTTTGGGCTTGAAATAAAAGTCCTTTTCCATAAGCGTCTTGGTTCATTCACCAACCTTGGCAACCATTCAAGACCAAGATCAATCCAGACTTTGCTTGGCCGCTTGACTGTGCCGGCATAGAAGTCAAAAACTGCACCAATTGAACAGATAATATTCACATCAAGCAGGGCTTTATTCTGAAGAACCCATTTCTCCTGTTTCGGTGCTGTCATCCCCACAAATAAAACATTCGGATTAGCATCGGAGATGGCGTTCTGTATATCCATATTATCCTGCTCATCAAACTCCGGTTTGAAAGGAGGACTATAGCAATGGAATTCTATATTGGGATATTCGCTTTGTAATCTGATTTTGATTTTCTCCAAAGTCTCATCCGTAGAACCCAAATAAAATGCCTTGCCATGATTTTGGTTTAATAATCCAAGCAAATGTAGATGAAGATCATATCCGGCTACCTTCCTGATTTTGATGCCATACAAAAATCTACTAGCCCATACGATCCCAACCCCATCAGGTAATAGCAGATCTGAAGTGGTCAAAGCTCGTTTGAACTCAGGATCTTCTTCCGCTATACAGTAGGAATGCGGATTTATAGTATTAATTACACATTGATTGCCCGTCAAAGAGACCGGCAACTGGGTTTGTATAATATAATCTTTAAATCTTACCTCCATTATTTTAAACTTATATCTTAATCATTTACTTACCAAGGCTCTATTTATCGTAGTTAAAAAGTTTTTCTCAAACTTCTCAACGGTGAATTTTTGATTGAAATCCTCTAATGCCTTCTTGCCTAGGGTAGACCTCAGATCTTTTTCCTTAAACAATTTAATAATTGCCACTGACAATTGCTCAGGATTTTTAGAATCAACAATAAGACCATTTATACTATCCTGAATAATAGAAGGGATTCCGCCTTCACCCGTAGTAATAATAGGGAGTCCAAAAGACATAGCCTCCAAAATCACCAACGGGAAACATTCCTTTCGATAGTAGGTAGGAAATACGAATATATCAGCAGACCGGATCAGTTGGTCTTTTTCTTCGCCGTACTTTTTACCCAGATACACGGCTTCATCAGCTATCCCCAAGCTATCAATTTTCTCCTGTAACTGAGCAGAAGAAAAATCCCCCTCGCCTCCTACAATTTGACATTTTACCTCTATTCCCGCGGATTTAACCAGCACGAGTGCTTTGAGCAAATCTACCAATCCTTTCTCAATAAGAAGATTTGAAAGGAACAGGATTGTAAAAGGAGCTTTCTCCGGCTTATTACCTGAGCTGAGTGGAGAAGTGGGAATTCCGTTGGCACAAATGTGAACTCGATCCGCAGCCACATATTTACTGACATCGGGATACAGCTCCTCTGCCAGTATGATTACTTCTGTATTCTTGAAAAAACGTTTGTATAGCCAATCATCAAAACCTGAGTCATGAAATCTGGCAACCCCCTTATTATGAAAATGAACTATAAACTTATTTGAAAGCAGTTTACACAACATGGCTAGAGGCCAGTCTTTATAAAAGCCCATACCACCGGCAGTCGGGGTCATGTAGGTGAATTCGGGCCGGACTCGGATTAATTGAATAAGAAGCCGGAAAAATAAACCCGCGATCCTGAAATACTTTGAAAATCCCTGCCCTCCGATTTCATCCACAGACAAGGAGGTATTCAAATTGATATAAGTAATGCTGTAGCAGTCATTTATTAATTTACTGTCTTGGAGATACTTACCCATCATTGACGCCCCATGAACAGGAGGAGGAACGGACAATAAAAAGAGGGCTTGCTTCATGCTGCTAAATCCAATTGGGGCACAAAGATAGTCCTTTTTCTTCTTCTCAATTGAAGAGGGTAGTTAAACTTCCGATGCTTGTGAAATCCGGCAATTAACCACACTGTAGAACGGGCTTATATGTCGGATAATCCTTTACAATGAGTCCTGACTGGCAGAAATCCCGTAACGGTCAACTTGACAAAAGGTAAAAATCATATACAATTCATTCATCAGCGGGGAAAGGGATTTCCTACATCATGAGATAAAAGTCCAAGAATCTATTTTTTTGCCGACTTGACCTTATAATCGGCAATAACCTTTTTGTAATACTCCAAAAACTGAGGGACAATCTTCTTATCAGAAAAATTCTCAATTACATGTTGGATAGCATTGGTAGAAATAGTGATTTTCTCCTCATGGGATAATCCCAATACATGTTCTATCCTTTCTGCAAGACCTTCCGCATCTTTGGGTGTTGCCAAAAAGCCATTTTTCCCATCTTCTATCAATTCACTCATCCCACCTTCGGAACTTCCAATCACCAGAGCTCCAGAGTACATTGCCTCTAGTGTAACCAATCCCATGGCTTCCCAATGTGAGGGAAATACAGCCACACTGTGAGTCTCATAGACGTGTACCAACTCTTGCTTGGTAATATGACCTATAAAAGAACACCAGGTATCATCCTTTAAGTCTTGTTGAAGATTTTTGCCAAATGTACCCAGCTTGCCGGCAATGGTAAGTGTCAGATCCACACCTTTCCCTTTCAAAAGCTTACAAGCCTCTACTAATTCACCGACTCCTTTTTCGTAAGAAACAGTCCCTACGTAAAGAATCTTCAAAGCAGCTAAGGATTCCTCTGATCTGGTAAATTTCCAGTTTTTTAAATTTATAGGATTGTAGAGTACCTCAATCTGATTTTGGGGAATATTAAAATAGGTGGAAGTCCAGTCCTTTAGACTATTGGAGCATGAGGTTATGTAATCAGCAAACCTCAGCATCCTTTTCTCAAAATAACCTGTGAAGAAATTGGGGATCATCCCCAACCTAAACTTGAACACTCCCCCATTGCTCCGATCCAAAAGAGAAGAAGTATGTAGACGGTAAACGACCGGAAAATCAAACTTTCTAAAAAACACAGATTCCGCACCAAACTCGGCAACTTCCAATACATCCACATTTTTTAATTTTAAAACTTCCCGAAGTACCTTCATGCGATACGAAAAAAATCTAAAGAAAATTCTAAATTTCTTCATCTGTATCATTCCCGGCTCTACTTCAGGAATTATAAAATCGCCTCCTTCGAGATTCACCTTGGTAAATTTACCGTTTACGGCCACAGTATATTGTCGGGTATCATCAGAGGCAGTAATCAATGTAACTTGATGTCCCTCCTCCAAAACCAAGGTAATTAGATCATGGAGATAGGTGGCTATTCCCCCTCCTCTTTTGGAGTCATGATATTCTCTTGAAACAAAAACAATATGCATGTCTATACCTATTTAACTTGTAAATTTCCCTTGTGTGCCAATATAGCTGAGGCGATCCTCTGGGCTACCTCCTTAGGTGAATAATTACTTTCGATTTTCACGGATTCCTTACCCATTTCAGATAAATCCTGCGAATGGAAATATTCTAGAGCCTCAAGAATAGATTCAGGATTTAAGGAGTCAAACACCTTACCATTCTTCCCCTCTTTGACCAACTCCGGATAGCAGCCATTATAAAAGGTGGTGGCTACAGGCAGGCCACATGCCATTGCCTCAGGCACCACAAGACTCCAGTTGTCCTCCAAGGTAGGCATGATAAATACATCTGCGTTCGCATAGTGTTGATAGATATCATCATAGTCCACCGAGCCTAAAATCCTCACTGAGGAATAAGAAGAAATAATTTCCTGAATCCTCCCCCGTAAGTCCCCATCCCCTATTACCAGCAAGACATCTTCGGGAAACCGTTTCGTATGAGTAGTCCAAGCCTCACACAATTCCAGTATTCCTTTTCTGAATATCAGCTGGCCTACAAAAAGATAAGTAATCCCTTTACCCTTTACTTCCTTTGTCTCTTTTTGTTTTATTCCTTCTACTCTTGAAGATAAATTAGCACCATCTGCAGACATGCAACCTTCGATTATAGGTCTATTTGCAGTGTTTATTTCAGCTTTTAGGTATTCAGCAGTCAATGAACCATTGGCGAGATAGCCCGTCACGAATCTATTGATCACCTTTCGGTATATTTTCCTCCAAATAGGACAATTTCTCTCTGTATGAAATGTGCGCTCATAGGCTATCCAAAAAGGAATTCCTCTTTTTCGGGCATAATATGCTACCACAGGCGTCCATTGAAAGAATCCCTCTCCTATTATTAAGTCAGGCTTGATTTCTGTAATAGCCCGAAGTAATCCTGATTGAAACGGGATTTGTACCCCCTGATTTGACAATTCGCCCTGACGGCCCAATCTCAAAAACCGTTCTCCTTCCAATCCATAAGAATTTGCTCCCAATGCCCGTGCTACTTTCTCGACTACACGTTCTGGAATACGACTTTTGGAAAAAAGCACATGAAAGTTCCCATTAAAGCAATTATTCAACTCTTCATAAAGTGGAACTCTATAATCTAAAAATGAGGGGTTAACCCAAAGTACTTTCATCTAAAAGGGTTGATATATTTTGGAAATTAACTTTTTGGAGATCTGGGCTGGCAATAAAGTTATGCAAAATAGTATCACCAATTTAAAACGTTCTCCCGAGTAGGCAAAGGATTGAATGAATTTCCTCCTGGCATGGCTGTTTTTCCCTACCTCCAGGAGTAAGATCCCCTTACTTTTCAACCATCTGCCCAAATAAAGGCTATAGCCTACCTTTCCAGCTTGCAGAGCAAAAGGTAATAAGTCCAGCATCTCTTTTCCGACCGGATCATTGTCTGTTTCACGAATAGTCGAGGCTCCTTCATTGGCAGCGTGAAAAATATACTTGCCTAAAGGGCGGGTGGAGTAAGCCAAACGATGACGAAGCATCAGGCGTGTCCAGGTAATCAGATCTTCTCCCGATTTGATCCCTACCGGAAAACCTCCCACTTCAATTAATGCATTCTTCTGAATGGCAATAGCCGAAGAATTGATAGGTGGGTGGGAGGTGGCAGCCACTTGAAAATAATTATCCACTACACCCTGTGTTTCTGGGAATTGAATATGATTTATAACAGCATATTCTGTTCTACCGGAGGTATAAAAAAACTTATACGATGTAGCCAACACTTTTTCATCAGGAAAAAGCTTGTGTAAATACCTGATTTCCTTTAGGAATTCCAGATCCCACTGATCATCAGCATCCAGAAAAGTAACCCATTCATATGAAGCTAACTCAACTCCCCGGTTTCTCGCTGCAGAGACACCCTGATTGAGCTGAGTCACCAGTTTGATAAGCGGATTATTCAGCTGCTCCACTAGCTCATGGGATGAATCTTGACTTCCATCATCGACTATAATGATTTCATCAGGGATTTCGATCTGATTAAATACAGATTTAAGGGTCTCTAGTATCGTCTCCTCTTTATTGTATAAAGGAATAATTAAGGAAATTTTCATAACTACAGATATGCCAGCCCTTTCTTGCTGGTAGAATACGTTATACCTATCATCGTGAAAAAGTAATTGGGAAAGAAAATGGTGTATTTGAGGATATTGTCCGAGTACATAAAGAAAATAAAACCGATAAAGAGTGTCAGTGTGGTGCCTAAAATGATCTTAAAGAGAGGTATAGTATCTTTAAAGTAAAGCTTCATAAGCTGAATAAAGGTTACCCCAAAAGCGCCCAATAGGCAAATCAATCCCAACCATCCATAATTATAACGCACAGATAGATAATCATTGTGAGCTTCGGCAGATTCCTCTCCTGCCAGTTCACTCAGCACGGCATTGTCGGATCTGGGTCCGTTTCCAAACAGAGGATTTCTCGCCAAACCGGGTTCCAAGCCTAATTGCCAAGCAGTTCTGCCGTTTGTATTAAGATCATTGCCAGCCTCGTAATAGTTCACGCTCAAGTCTGAAATTTCTCCTTTCCCATCGTGGAAGGTCTTTTTCTGAAAGGATTCTGAACTGAAAACTATTGCAAACAGCACAAGACCCAATAAAGCATACGGGATTTTTGAAGAAATACGCTCGTTGGAAAAGTGGGCTACAAAAGAAGTTACAAAAACCAAAATTGCCATTCTGGTCACGGAAAGGAAAGGCATCAGAAAAAGAATCAAGAAGACGATCAGAAATTTCTTATCCCTAAAAACGTAAAACACACCCAGCGAAACGATAGCCATAATATAAAGCAACATCGGGGTAGATGCCATATGCGGGGAATACCCCGTGACAATAAAGTACACTACAAATATCAGGAATATTACGGCAATCAGTCTTGCAAACTGCTGATAGGCCCAGAATAGCTTGGGCCAGGAATAGGTAAATGAGGAGGCGACAATACCGACAAGTATGGGCAGAACATATTGGATGGTAAGCTGTAATCCTATAAAGGAAAAATCAACCGATAAGGCGATAATCAGGTAAATAATCCAGAATATCCAATTGAGCAAAGGGAAAACAGGCCTTTGCATTGTGAATAGCAGATAAATCGTGACTAAAAAACAAATAATCCATGAAATCCCAGTCCAGTTAAATCCGAAAAACAGTCCCGGTAATACGGGAATTATAGAATTCAGATAAGGAATCAAAGAACAGAGAAACAGAGTATTGAAGAATAGTTTAAAATTCTTATCCGGAATTTCTGTCCTTATACTAAAAAAGGTGATTATCTGTTCCATCCGATAATTTGGAGTAACTCAGGGTTTATTTGTTGCAAAATGTAGAGAATAAGTGCGCAAGTTAGAAGGAAAATCTTTATGAATCAGACAAAAGGCCGTAAAGCTTGCCTACCTTCTTTTTGTAGTCCGAAAAATCAAATCTTGATTTGATGGATTCACGGGCTGCCAGCCCCAATCTGTCTCTAAGGGGTGCATCCTGTATCAAACGCTCCAGTTTTTCAGCAAGTTTAGCAGCGTTTTCCACAGGAAACAAAAGGCCTGTAAGTTGATCCGTAATTACCTCGGCTAAGCCAAAAGTATCTGCTGCCACTACGGGCTTGCCTATGCACATAGCCTCCGCAGCATATAGGCCAAAAGCCTCAAATCGCGACGGAACCACCACGATATCCATCTTTGCTGTAGCAGGCAAGACCTCACCGGGAGCCAATTTCCCGGAAAAATGAACAGCCTCGTCCAGTCCAAGGTCTGAGACCATTTTTTTTAGCCTGGGTTCATCCTCTCCTTCTCCATAAATCAAAAGCTGAATCCGCTTATTTTCTTTTTGTCCTAAGAGATGAAAGGCCTCTATCAAGGTATCCACCCCCTTTACGTAATTAAGCCGGCATACCGTCCCGATCCGGATTATTTCATCTGTCGGTTTCACAGGGGATAATTGCGATACTTGGAGATCAATAGCCCTTGTATCCAGGGAATTGTATATTGTGCAGTGGGCGGGGACCTTCTTGTAGTGCTCTTCCGTAGAAAACACATGGCTGGATCCAAACCAAGACTGCTCAGTACTCTTGGATACTGACAAAAAGGATGTACACAAGCTGGCGGCAGACCTTAAAATCATTCCCGCAAATCTGCCGTGGGATGCAGTTTTGGGTTGATGGACAGTAGCAAGTATATTCTTCACTCCGGCGAATCTGGCCGCTACAATGGGTAGCGCACCGGGAGCCACATATTGCACATGGAAAATAACCGGATTGAGTGTTCTGATAATAGTGGTTAGATCCCTGATAAATTGGACCGCTCCCAGTGAACGTGGCCATTTGAGTAAAGTGACGCCGGCTCCTACTTCTTCAAACTCCCGAACCATCACCGGATCAAATTCAAAATAGCAAATCAGATCCACCCGGTAATTTTCAAGCACCAGTGCTTTTACCAAATTTAAGGTTTGGATTTCAGTGCCTCCTACAAGGAGACAGGGGATACCTATTCCTACAAGTTTTTTAGACAAGACTTTTCAAATGATTGGCCAAAATCAATGCTTGATTTTTCCGTGTAAAGAAAGAAGGATCGGTATCCAACTTAGTTTTCCAGGTCCCTTTTAGATATTGCTGTACCGCATCAGTCAAATAAAACTTCATCTTCTCGACAGAATCAATGGTTTCCCCTACTTGATATGTTTTTATTAATGCATCGAGCTCAGAGGAATCTCCGGGGACGCATACAATGGGCTTTTTTACCCCTGCATACTCAAAAAACTTCGTAGTCAATACCCCTTCTCTCCCCTGATTGGTGATAAGAAGCAAAGCGTGGCTGTTATTCATCACAGAGACAACCTCACTTAAGGGAATTCTTGGAAGAAAGTTTACAAAAACCTTGTTTTCAGGGGTTAGATATTGGGTTATCTTGGAATACTCTACTCCATAGAAATTTATCTGAAAATCCTTTTCAGCCAACTTATTTTCCCTCTTCAACTCGGTAAGGGCTTGGAATAACACGGTTGGGTTATGGTACCACTCCCCTAAGATTCTACCTAAGTAGGATATGGTAAACTTATCCTGTTCCGGTGCTTTATCTGAAGGACGGAAGAGCTCATCGTCGTAGCCGTTGAAGACCACTTCTGTCTTTTTACCCAACTTCTTCAAAAGAACACTTTTGTGAAACTCCGATACGGTAATAATAAGATCGGCCCTTCTAGTACAGATGTATCTTCTGAAAAGCATTCTATTTTCATGAAGCTTTTCTCTCAGCCCACGTTTTTCGAGCATTTCCTGCTCGTAGATATCGCGAAAATCAACTACAAATTTACAACCCGTCTCTTTAGCCAATTTTTCCCCCAGGCTTATTCCCCATTGATCCGGAGCCGATGCGAAAATCAAATCAAACTTCTGCTCGGAAATCAACTTCCTCCCAATGGGTAAGGCCTTCTCATAAAACCCGGGAGGCGAAGAGTATTCAGGAAAAATAAAATGCTTGATTTTATCTTTCAGTGATCTTTTTTTAAGGTATGAATCTCCATCAGGAGTGCTTATCCTAATGACCCTATCATCAAGACCATCAGGAAGTGCCGCAGCCATACCTTCATTCATCACTTTATCCTCAGTAGGAAGAGACCTTGTCAAAATCCAAACTTCAATATGCTGAAGTGTCAGGTATTTTGCAAACATAGCCGCCCTCACCCCACCTACATAAGCCTGTGGGGCAAAGAAAGGACATATTATTAAAATTTTATTCAAGCTTTACTCATGTTTAACATGCCACGTCTTGGCAAGGGCTTAGCATAGAAAGGTAAGTATTATTGTTTTTTCTTGCCAAACAAACGACTTAGCTTGCTGGGTTTATCATCATTGTAATATCCGTAATCTTTCCCATAGCCATAGCCATAACCATAGCCATAACCATAGCCGTATCGGTGGTCAACTTGGAAATCATTTAGAACCGTATAGAGCTTTTTGATTTCTTCCTTCTCTCTCAGGCTCTCTACAACCCTAATATTGGCCTTGTCAGAATATTTATGTCTGAAAACAAAGATGTTGATATCCGAATATTTAAAGAGCTCTTTGGTTTCCGACACAAGACCTACAGGTGGGCAATCCATTATTACTATATCATAGCTTTCCTTGATTTCCTGCATCATTTGGGCAAAAGAATCCTGAAGGATAAGTTCAGCAGGATTAGGAGGGACAGAACCTGAAAGCAGGATATCAAAATTATCGAATCCACTGCTTTTCACAGCATCTCTCCAATTCATCTTCTTACTAAGCACCGTACTAATACCTTCTTTATTGTCCAAACCAAAATCCTGCGCAATTTTCGGTTTTCTAAGATCAAGACCGAGTAAAATTACTTTTTTACCGGAAAGCGCATATACTGAAGCCATATTAATAGCACAGAAAGTCTTACCCTCTCCCGATACTGAAGAAGTAAACAAAATGACTATTTTACTTTTTTCAGGCACCAGATATGACATGTCAGATCTCAATGATCTGAAAGATTCGGTCACCCCGGATTTAGGGCTTTCCAACACTACTCTGGAATGATCCATATTTCCTTTGCCTATAATTCCAAGGAAAGGAATGTCTACGTGCTTCTCAAGGAAACGTGGATCATCTACTTTATTGTTAAAGTAAGTCCTGATGGTAATGAACAGGAACGGTATCCCCAATCCGACAAAGAATCCAATGATAAGATTAAGTGTCTTTTTAGGGAAAACAGGCACCAAACTGGATCTGGCAGAGTTCAAAATGGAATTTTTCGGGAAATTCGATGCCTTGGTAATTTGGGCTTCGTAGAGTTTCTCCTGCAAGTAAACGTAAATAGACTCGTTTATTTGAAACTGACGCTGAATTCCGACCAACCTACGCTCTGTTTCAGGAAGTTTATTGATCTCTCCATCGATAGCATTTATTCGCGTAGTCAATTGTACGATGGTGGCCCGGATATTGGAAATTGCAGAATTGACATTTTCAGAAAGCACCTTTCTGGTATTGGCAATTTTGAGATTAATCTCTACTACTGCAGGGTTTTGGTCTGAATACTGAGCGGAAAGTCTTGTCTTTTCTGACTGAAGCTGGATAAGGTTGCCTACCATAGTGTTGAGCAGGCTATTATCCATATCCGAAATAGAAGGAGCCATAAGGGCATCAAAATTCTCCCTTTCCAGGTATTCCTTAAGCTGACTGTAGTACCTGAGTGATAGTTCAGCCTTAGCACGTTCATTTTCAAGATCCAATAAGCTCTCATACACTCTTGAGCCCTCTTCACTTAAGTTGAAGATCTTATTGTCAGTCCTGTATTGCTGTAATCGATTCTCAAAAAAGGTAAGAGAATCCGTAATACCACTAAGCTGATTTTGAATAAACGAAATGGTAGCATCTGAAGCACGGTTTTTCTCAGCAAGTTCCCTTTCCAAATAGGCCTCCATCAGATTGTTGAGGTAGTTTTCCCCTCTTTTTCTGATTCCGGAGTGAAGCGAAAGTGATAAAATCGAAGCTTTCTCATCTACCAACTGAACGGAAAGGTCATTCGCCATTTCCAATGCCAATGAAGGAGTATCAGTTATCTTAAAATAAATTTCCTCACCGTGCAGGCCTCCTGCATTTTTGACCGTAAACTTGCTGAAACTATTGACAATAAGAGAATCAAAATAGTAGGTTCCATCTAAAAGATGCTGATTGCTTAAGGCTGAATTATAAAATGGATCTGCCGGATTATAAACGGACAGTCCCTCTTCTGCTATATTAAGTTGAAACTTAGTATCATCGATCACTTTAAGTTTGAACAAGCCACCTACTACTTGAGGGTGCTTCCAGTCCACATCCAGCATGACGGGCGTATTCCCGTATACCTGAGCTTTCTGAAACATCCCCTCTCTATAATAGGAAACATTAAAATTAAGCTCTTTAAGCGCCTCTTCAGCTAGGAAAAGAGATTTTAGAATCCAAACTTCATTTTGGGTATTCATCTTACTGTTACCCAGACCTGCCGAACTGAACAAATCCGCCGTAATATCAGGCTTCTCCTCATTCAAGATAACCGTGCCATTGATCAAATACACAGGCATCGCATACTTATTGAAAAGAAATGCCAGGGCTACGCAGATAACAATGCATGCAAGAAACCATTTCCAGTTCTTGGTGTAATTGATAATAATGGCTCTGAGATCAAAATCCTCAGTGGATTTTGAAACCGTAAAAACGGGATAGTTAAATGGGTTATTTGGCTGATTGGTGGACATTTAGAATTACTTTGAAAGGTTTAGCACCAAGGCTGCAAAAGTGAAAAGGGTGATCAGAAGTGTAAGGGTTTGGGCGGCAGTTTCTCCCGCTCCTACTTCTCTCACCTTGAGCGGCTCAGCGTAAATCTGGTCATTCGGTCTGATAAAATAAAAATCGCTGTACAACAAGTCACGGTCATTGAGATTTATATCATGTATTTCACTCCCATCAGCATATTGCCTGATCAGCTTTACATTGTCTCTTCTAGCCAAGGTGGTCAGATCACCCGCATTGGCGATCGCCTCAAAAATAGTCATTCTATCCTGAAGTATCACATATTTTCCGGGAGCCTTAAATTCACCAAAAGCACTATATCTGATACCTCCCAGTTTAACGCGAACAAAAAAATCACCCCGAATATAAGCTTTAAGGTTTTCTCTGATTTGCTCCTTTGCCTCATCCAGTGTGAGGTTTCCTACCTTAACCTGTCCCAATAGCGGTATTTCTATAAAACCGTTTTTGTCCACAGTATAGCCTGTCATATAATACACATCTCCTCCACCCTGTCCAGGCTGCATCCCCATGGTCTGCCCTGTTTCTGTGGTATTAAGACTAAAGCCTTTTCTCAGAATCTCATCATTGGTCAATACCTTCACATCCACGATATCGTTGAACTGCAATCGGTAATCCACCATACGATGAGGAATTCTTTTACCTGATTCCAGCGCCTCGTTGTTGTCTTCATTTTGAAGATAAAGGATTTTTTTATTGGAGATACAGGAACTTATCAGGCCGAAAAAGCAAAGAAGTAAAAGTGACTTTAAGACAAAATTTGCCTTGATGATAGTATTGGTGCTATTCATATTTATTCAAGTGTGTCCATTTGGAGTGCAATATTATCTAATTAAAATAAAAACACCAGAAGTTTCTCCTGCAAACCCTCCACGGCTTACATATTTCCCCCTATACACATAATTCCCGTTCTTTGCAGGTGTGTCCCTAAATGTTCCGTCCCATCCCTTATCTTCTAATGACGAAGATTCATAGATCAATTCGCCCCAAGTGGTGAACACGTAAACCTTCAAAGAAGCCAGTCCCCGGAATTTAGGGAAGAAATAATTGTTTTTCCCATCTCCCCGATCCGGGGTAAATGCATTGGGGAAAATAATATCAAAATCATCCGAAATCTCCAGCTCTCTTACCACCACACTTTCACAGCCAAGATCATCCCAAGTCTTCAAAATTATCAGATATGTTCCTATATCATTGAACACATGGGTAGGGTTAGCTTCAGTTGAGGTAGTTCCATCCCCAAAATCCCATTCCCATCTGACAGGATTACCTTCACTTCTATCCACAAACTGTACCTCATCTCCTATTCCCACCTGCTGATTTGTCACCGGCTGTCCAGCTACTACTTCTACTTCATAGTCAAACTTGGCCACCAGTTCTGCTTCACTGATTCTTACTAATATACGATCAGTAGCACTATAACATTTTGAATTTTTGTGCTTCATTCTGACTTTATAAGTCCCCGTTTCAGATATCCGTTTGATATCCTCCATTCTCATCTGATTATCTTTTTCATCCAAGACTTCATAATCATAATTGGCGGGATCGAAACCATCAATATATAAGGATAAATCCACTGTCTGGGTGGGGTCGCAGACGAGAGATGGGTTTCGAGTACTCAGATTTGGAGGAGTCAGTACCGTCACCACAGCTGGAGCAAGCTTTCTGCCGCAGGGTCTATTGATGTCTAGTTCTGCAAAGTAGGTCACGGGAGAATCAGAAAGAGTTAAGCCTGTGATGGTAAGTTTCCCACGGGAATCCACCTCGTAGGTAAGATCTCCATCAGTGCTTGTGCCTACACTAATAGGATCCAGTCCCTCGCTATCTTTAAACCAGGTGTAGGAAAGTCCGTTTCCCTGACCAGTTTTCACCCCGGGAGTAAGCTCTGCTACTTCACCCTCACAGATAGTTAGGTCATCTGCGTGCACTTCGAGCGGCTCATTCGTGATAGTCAATGCAGGTTCTATCTCTTCACATTGGTTCGCATCTTTCACTCTCACCTCATAGCTGCCCAGCGGTTGGTTCTCAATCGTGAAATTATTGCCGTTCAAGCTAATATCTGAGGCCGGCACCGGACCTGCATCTCCTACAGCCTCTACGGTATAAGGAGGTGTGCCACCGGAAATGGTACCTATTATCATTCCATTGGGACTGAGGCAGCTTGCTCCTATAGCACTAGCCCGCAATTCCAAAGGAGCAGCCGGTCCGTTAATAGTGAAGGTTCCTACTTCGACCACACAGCCACTGGAGTTTTGAGCCTCCAGCTTATACGTACCCGGAGCTAGCCCCCCGATGATACCATTCGGATAAGACTGATAAGCGCCGCCATTCAGGCTAAATTCCAACGCTTGTCCTGCGGGTACATTCAGTTCAAGGCTTCCTCCTTCTCCGAAGCATAGCTCATGAATTGGATTCACTTGCACTCGCGGGTTTCCAAAAACTCCTATATCCACTTTCTTTTCATCCCCTGGGCAAACTCCATCTCCTGCCACTGTCACTCTAAGTTCAAATGGCGCATTATCGACCGTGATACCCGCCATGCTGAGATTGCCTTGTGCATTCAGGGTGAAGGTAACACCGTCTATAACCTCTCCATCCGAGATTTTGTTGGCTGCGGAGACAGTACCTCTGTACCAAGAGAATACCGCATTGGAATTTGCGGGATTTACCCGGGGACTAATGGAGATAGGGTTACCATCACAACTGGAATAGGCCGGATCTACAATGATCTCCGTAGGTCCGTCGGCCACAGTGATGGGATCAGCTAAAGAGAATATGCAGTTTTCATCATCTCTAACAGTGAAAGTATAGCTCCCCTGTCCAAGGTTGTCAAACGTATATTTTGTATCTGAAGTGGTATGTGTAAGCTCGGATCCGGTAGCCGGTGTGAGCGTCAGTACATAGGGTGGCTGTCCTCCCTCCCATTCGAAACTCAGGTAGCCGTCCGTCAATCCACAGGCAGCATTTTTGGAGTCTACCAAATCTCCCTTGAGCTCAATCGCCGGGTCTATGGTCACTGTGAAGGACTGCGCACACGCAGCTCCCTGTGCAGTTATAGTGTACGTGCCGGGAGCAAACTCTGCAGCTGCCAAATCGGCTGCATTATAGGTGGTATTGCCTATTCTGAAGCTCATTCCAGCCTCTGCTGTACCGCCCAAAATGATTTTTCCATCTGCTGCCCCATAGCAACTCTCCTTTTCTCCCGTAAACGTCAAGACAGGAAAATCAAACACCTCAAAAGAAACAGAAAGCTCCACGTCTGTACATTCTACCACCAAATAATAGGTATATTTTCCCGCAGGGAGACCATCTATTTCCAGTGTGGAATTCACCCAATTATCAGGATCTACCACAATGGTATAGGTAATATTGGAATTTGCAGGATCTACGCCGTCACTGATCAGACCGGATTTTCCCGATCCTTTATACCACGTCACGTTAGTTCTGGCCACAGGGGCATTGGGATCTCCCGGTGTATGAACAGCTTCCAAAGAAATCTGCTCACCAAAGCATTCATCAGAAACAGGATTAATTACATAAACAGGATCCGGAGCGATTTCTATCTTAAAATCAAAAACTTCAGTACATCCTTCAGCATCAGTGACTGTAAGAAAATATACCCCTTCTGCAAGGTTTTTTATCCCGGTAATAGGCCCGGTGATAGGAGTTCCGGTAGGACTGTCTTTTGTCCATTGATGAGTATAATCCCCCCAGCCTCCGGAAATAACCACATTCATAATTTCCCCGTTGTCCTCACCGCAACTGGCCGGGATGGGCACATTTGGAGCCATTTCAATTGGTCCTGCAGGTCCTTCTATAGTAAAGTCTTCTGTGAAAGTACAGCTGCTCAGTCCATTGGTGTCACGGATAATCAGTGTGTAATTCCCTGCCGATAACCCCTCAAATAAAGATTCTGTTTGCCAGGCTGTTCCATTGATACTAAACTCAAACGTTCCGCTTCCACCGGAAACATTTTGTACTAAAAGCTGTCCATTGGAATCTCCAAAGCAAACTATCGGAGAGGGATCGAGCGAAGCTTCAATCTTATCCAATATCTTCACGGAAGACTCGGAATCTACGGCACAGATATTTGTTCCGCCTACTCTGGCATAGTAGGTAAAATCACCCGGTGTAAGACCTCCAACTGAAAGACTGTAATCCTGTAAAATTGTGAAAGATATCTGACCATCCTGAGTTCCATCTAAAATCTCATCAGTATAGTTTGGATTTTTATACCAGCGGATTGCAATCGGAGCACCTGCAGGGGCATCAATATCCGGCCTCAAGACTGCCTCCGTCCCTGCACATATCTCCAGGTCTGTGGGGCTGACATCAATTTCTATCCCATCGTTATTGGTCAACGTAATGGTAGGCAAAGATTTCTCGCAGCCATTCTCATCTACTACTTTAATATCATAGGTATCAGGAGCCAAGTTAGTAATGGTGTACACTGACTCAGCCTCGCTCATATCAAAATCGGAAAGCGGCGCTCCATTAACGGTAATTACATAATCCGGCGTACCGCCCTCTACCTCAAAGCTAATTTCACCGTTGGGAGCTCCACAGGTAGGATCGTCTGCAGAGAGTAGTACAATCAAAAGTTCCGGTGTCGGCTCGATCGTCCTATCGATTTCTACCGAGCAGCCAGAGAGCTTATTGGTGATCAGGATGGTGTACGTTCCGGCAGCCAATCCTTCGAAGGAATTGGAAGCGGAGGTGAATGAAGTTGGATTTCCAACCAATTCATAGGAGTAATCAGAAGATCCTCCCGAAGTCAATAGAAGACTCCCGGTAGCTTCTCCAAAGCACAAAGGGGAAACCGGCTCAAAGTCTGCTTCGGGAATCGGGCTGACCGTCAAAGTCACCGCAATGGGCTCAAGTGGACAATCATTCAAAATATCCGGCTTCAGATAGAACGTGTAGGCACCGGCATTTGTGATAGAACTGACTTCAAGTTGTCCGGTGTTTGCATCTACCACGAACGTCATGCCCAAGTCTGTATCCTCTCCCGAAAGAATTTCATCAGCTTCGGCAGCATTCTCATCCTTGTACCAGCGGAAAACAGGCGCAGCATCCGGTGTGCCGGGATTATCTATGGAAGGAATAAACGTGTGTGATTCATTTAAACAGATTTCTTCATCTTCCAGGGAATACTCAGGCAGAATCTGGGCAACTAAATCTCTGCTATCCTGAGCAGGACAGGAATTCTTATCTTCAATAAGAATAACATAATTATCTCCGGGCAGATTTTCTACCAAGAACGAATTTGGACTTGTTTCAGTGAAATCATAGGTAGAAAGCGCATTTCCATTTATGGTGATCGTATACCCACCTTCATCCAATGGAGTGCCCCCTGATACTTCGAATAAAATCGTACCATTATCAAGATTACAGGAAGGGCCAGTTGAATCGAGAATAGTAAAGACAAGTTCTTCAGGATCCGTCAGAGTCAGTTCTTCTGTACCCTCGCAACCGGTACTTAGATTTCTGACGCGTATGGTATAGTCTCCTTCAGTGATTCCGGAGTCAAAAACAGGACTCGACTGATATCCTGTAATTCCTACCAGCATGTATTCGAAATCAGCCGCATTACCATTGGTAACTCCAACCTCAATAAAACCATCGGACCCACCGAAGCAAGAAGCAGATTGTGAGCGCACTATTTCTATTATCGGAAGAGGATTCACAGTAATAGTGGCTGGAAGTATGGGTAACTCACATATCACTGGATTATCCGGATCAGTAGGATCAATGGAAGGCCTGAAATACACAATATACTCCTCTTGATCAGGGGATTCGGGAAAATCAGCGGCAGTTAAAGTCCCGGTAGCAGGATCTACAGTGAAAGTAATATCCCAAGGATTTGTATTGGTTCCCCCTATTTCCTGAGTTGCATCCTCATCAGAATACCATTTGAAATCGGCAGGAAGATCAGGATTACCGGCATCTACGCTTACAGAAATTTGTATGGTATCATCTGCACAGACACTAATGTCTTCCAGAGAAAATACAGGGAGAATCTGAGGTGTTATTGTTTCTGAGGAGACAACAGTACAAAGTTTATCATCTCTGTTGCTATCCCTCACTGTAAGGGTAAGACTGTAAGGTTCTACTTGAGAAGGTAATGGAGATACAGTGAATGTAAATCCATCTCCATTTCGGACTACGTCTGCAATACTCAGATCAGGATGCCCTTCGAGGTCAACTATTGAGTAATCTCCATTCCCTCCTTTTACTTCCCAGGTAATTGATCCGCTGTCTACTTCACAGGTAGGATCAATAAGTTCCGTCACTTCCAGTTCTAGTTCCTCATCCGGACCTTCGATTTCAAAGGGATAATATGCCTCACAGGTAGGATTATCGGCAATGGCCCGTACAATATATAATCCTTTGGACAATCCTTCAAAAACGCCGGATGACTGTTCTGGCCTAATAATTACCTCAGGCTCACCATCAGGTACAGTTCCATCCAGCAATTCGTATCTGGTAATGGGTTCATTTCCACGCTGGAAAACAATAGCTATGCTTCCTGTATTGTCCAAGCACCAATCCTGAACAATAATCGGTTCATTAGGCTCCACCGCAGCGTAGGCGGTTACTGTGGCTCCCACTTCTAAATCCCCAATCATACTACATAGATTTTGACCGGGGTTTCGGTCTTCTCTCAGTTCTGTAAAAAACTCGTAGATCTTTGGACTTCCATCAGCGTTGGGACTTAGATTTTCAATAGTAAGGGTTCCGTCGGATTGTGTACTATAAGTAGCTCCGTCCCGCTCCACCGAAGCTGCATCGGAAGAGGATATAATCAGATCATTCTTTTGAGCATCTGCATACCAATTAAAAACCGGAGTGACTCCATTGGACAAATATTGCTCATCCACTTCCGGGGTAAAGCTTACGGTTTCCCCTTCACAAATAATACGGTCATTATCTTCAACAGTGACTGGGGTACCTGTCTCTACATCGACTACAATAGCATCCAATGCGGTATAGCAAAAGTCTCCTGAAGTAGTGGGGTTCCCAATCACGAGAACATATTGACCCAAATTTACATTATTCAATGAAAATCTAACTGAATCCGCCTGTAATGGACCGGCTATATCTTCAATTTCACTCGGTAAAGAATTTCCGGAATCATTAATAAAATCTACTCCCGTAAGGTCTTGACCCAAAGGATAAAATTTCCACCTGTAATCAAATCCATCTATCAATTTGGATACTGTTTGTCCTATACTCCCATCATTTTGTCCATCACACGTAGGGTCTCCTATTTCCGGATCTCCTTTGAATTCGGGAATTGGATTAATTTCAACGGTAATCACTCCCAAATCAGAAGTAAATCCAAAATTATCAGTAACAGTATAATAAATTTGAGTCGTTCCGGGCAGCCCGCTGGTATGAGTAAACTTGACTCTAATTTCTTCCTCCTTTTCAAAATCATCCCGATCCAAATCCTCGAGAATTACTTCAAATTCTCCAAGATCCGTTTCAATCATTGTTCTTCCATTGTTACACACATCACATATCTGCGCTATGCCACAATCCAGATATTCCTCCAAGAAATTAGGACTAGGACGAAACATCCATGGCTTGGTAGGATCATTTATGTCGTATTCGGTAGTTTCGTATAGCTGAATACACTGAATAAATGCTAAATCCGAACTTCTTAAATCTATAGGAATATCAATTTCAGCGGTTTCTCCGATACAGATACGGGTATCACTTGGAGATACGTCAGGCACTACATTTTCATCTTTGGTGGATACATTCACCGCAAGATTTGCGATCTCATGAAAGTTGGAATTCCAGCCTGTGGCAGCTGAAAAACCGATCTTAATATCTCCGGGTGCCGGGAAATTATATGGTAAATTGTTAAAAATTTGGTGATATTCAGTACCTGTTCTCACCCAGAGAGTAATCGTGTAATTCCCACTAGGCACCCCGCCAACTATTACCGGTTGGATATCCAAATAAACTTTTCTGTAATCTGGGTCCAAACAATCCGTAATTCTGGTGTTTCGATCAAATGCGTCTATGTTAAAATTAAATGGAGCGATATCCGTTTTAACAAAATAATCACCCTGCGCTACTCCATAAACTCCACCGGTGGGAGCATTCCAATTTCCCAGAAATGGATATGGAAAAGGTGCTGCATTATGCGGACCACGGATTACTATATTTTGGAAATAATTTCCGTTGGGTTCAGGTGCAGGAGCGGCTATGCCTGTATTGTTTTCAAATCCAGAGCCTCTTCCCTGAGAACGAGTGATAAATCTACCCCACTCATCAAACGCAATTCCCATGTATGCCCCGCTTAAACCAGGAATATTTGTGGCGTTTTGGATTAACGGTGAATAGCCAATAGATCCTCCAAATCCACCTACTTTAAATTCATTAGGTGAGCCATTTGCGGGATCGCCATAATCAGCATCAAACATAAAAAAAACAAATCCATCTGCTCCTTTGTCAGGCACATAGGTAGGGCTAGCAGGATCCGGATCGTAAGAAGTACCTCCATAACTGTAATATTCAAATGATACCTGAATTCCATATTTAATGGAAAAAGGGATATCGATATACATAGCCCCCGACTTTTCCATACCATTATCTGTAAGCCGAAAAGCATTGCCGGCAATCCAGGTAGCGTCATTATCCGGGATAGTATTGAAGATTGTTTCCGGGCGTAAACCTTCCGCAGCCGATTGTGTAAAAGGTTCACAATAAGGAAAACCTTCTCTGGAAATTTGAACTCCCTGTCCATTCGAAAAACCCGGCAAAAGCAACAATAGCGTAGTACTTATCCAGAGGAAAGTAGAAATGCACTCTGTAAAACTATGCCGTTTAGCTGCTTGGATCATTTATGGCCCATTGAGAAATCCCTAATATCAAATATAAACATATACAAGACAATGGATACTTCCATAGTTACTTTTGAATCAACCAATTTGAATTAAAGCCTTGCATCTATCCTGTCTTTTTCCAAAATCCCCTTGACATCAAATACCACCTGACGGTCGGATTTTACTATTGGAAGTTTTAGAAATTCCCTGTGTGCCACGGCAAGTATCACTGCCGAATAAGAGTCTAGATCAGGCGCTTTATTCTTATCCAATATAGTGATTCCATACTCATGTGCCACTTCTTCCCTATTGGCCCAGGGATCATATACCTCTACCTCCATATCATAGGTCTGTAGCTCCCGGTAAACGTCTATGACCCGTGTATTCCTCACATCAGGACAGTCTTCTTTGAAGGTAAAACCAAGTATCAAAACTTTTGAATCGATCACCTTGATATCCTTGCGCATCATCAGTTTCACCACTTCAGTAGCTACATGCTTGCCCATACTGTCATTCAGCCGGCGTCCTGCCAGGATGATTTCCGGATGATACCCCATTTCCTGAGCCTTCTGAGCCAGATAAAAAGGATCCACTCCTATGCAATGCCCACCAACCAATCCGGGTTTGAATTTCAGGAAATTCCACTTGGTGCCGGCGGCTTCAAGTACTTCGTTGGTGTCTATACCCAGCAGATTGAAGATCTTTGACAGTTCGTTTACAAAAGCTATGTTGATATCCCGCTGAGAGTTTTCGATCACCTTGGCGGCCTCGGCCACTTTGATAGAAGATGCTTTGTAGGTGCCTGCGGTAATCACGGTACGGTAGAGCTGATCTACAAACTCCGCGATTTCGGGTGTAGAACCCGAAGTGACTTTCAGAATTTTGGACACAGTATGCTCTTTGTCTCCCGGGTTGATCCGCTCGGGAGAATACCCCGCGAAAAAGTCCACGTTAAACTTCATTCCTGAGTGTTTTTCCAGAATAGGCACGCACTCATCTTCTGTGACTCCCGGATACACGGTGGATTCGTAGATGACTATATCTCCTTTTTTAAGGTAGTTACCAATATTCTCCGAAGCTTTCAGCATTGGAGTAAGTACAGGACGGTTATGCTTATCTGTAGGAGTAGGTACAGTTACGATATATACCGTACAGTCAGCAAGATATGCGGATTGGGCGGTGACAAGCAATCCTTTTGCACCCGGTTCATCGAAGTCTTTAACGATAACGGACTGGAGCAACTCATCCTCAATCTCAAAGGTGTAGTCCCTTCCAGCATTTAGCTGCTCTATCCGCTTGGCATCTATATCAAATCCGACGGTAGGGTACTTTTTGGCAAACTCTACAGCGAGCGGTAACCCCACATATCCCAATCCGACGACGGCAATTTTCACGTCTTTCAATTCTGTGTTCATAGTTAATTAACTTTCAAAGGAATTTAGTTGATACGAAATTCCTATTGCATTCATATTATAATCTTCTCCCCTTCAGACCCGGCAATCAGCATTGTTGTATTGGGCTTAGCTCTCACTAAATACCCCGAAACAGATTAAATTTATTCCCTTTGCTCCCTATTCTATACGGGTTCGGTACTCGAACTACTATTCCGATAGAGAGCGCAAAACTAGCAGATTTGGAATGGGATTGAGCTTTTCCTTAGGCTACTTTTGAAATTGGTAGATTAGACTCAATGTGCCGGAGAAGGTCCAAAGCTGTTGCCCTATTGGGAAATCAGGCTTGGAATCGGCAGCATTTTCCCATTGGTAATTTGTCGCCCTGGTTAACTGGGTTTTGCTGCTTAGGATAAATCTTTCCCACTGATGATCCCAAAGTAAGCCCATAGTTAAGTCAATCCAGGGTTTTTTCTCCTGATAGCCTTCAAATGATCCGTAGAAAAAATCTTGATGGTTTTCTAAACGCTGAACCAACAATCCGATTTTGTTTAGCCCGGAAATTCTTGAAAACTCCAGCATTTGAACATTTCCTCCTACTCCGATGCCCACTCCCATTGACTGTCCTTCATTTGTAAATCCTCTTGCCTGGTAATGCGTATGCCAAGTGGCATTGAAGGAATTCAATATTTCGTATCTGACATACCTATTGACGGATTCCTGCTGGTGCACTAGCTCCCCTCTTATCTGATACTGAACATGTTCTTTACCGGTCTTTACCAATTTGGAAAATCCGAACAAATATGCCCGGGCATGCTCCGGATTCATGATAAATTCTCTCCAATCATAATTATGATCTCTCTTTCCGTATTCTGCATACAATTCAATGTTTGCTTTAGAGTTTAAATACCTAACTGACAAAGCTATTTGCTGATCCTGCCCGTTCGCATCGTAGTCAATTGAGTGATTATCTTGAAAAAAATTCTTCTTCTGAAATGACTGAAATATAGGAAACCTCCCAATAAATGTATTTTCAACCTTGTCACTATATTGTTGGAACGTTCTGTTAAAGCCGAAGAAAAAATTAGGCAGAAATACCGGCTGATAAGTCAACGAAAGCCCCGTAACATACTTCCAATCACCGGTAAACGGAAGAGCATATAGGATGTTGAATTCTTGATTTTGTGAAGGTAAGATCCCGGTATCGTCCGCTCTTCCCACAATAATTTCTGATTCCAGCTTTCCTATATAAATATCAGTAGGCTTGCTTGTCCGCAGGAAAAAATGCTTCATACCTCTGGCATTATTACTGAATGTCAAGGAATTAAACTGACCGGGTCCCCACCAGATATTTTGTGTACCTGCTCCCAGTTCGACCGGCCCTATATCCAAACTGACACTTGATTGTCCCCACCAGAAAAATGAGTTGTACTCTTCGGTAAATTTTTCCGGATGATCGCCATAATTCCAAAACCTAAAACGATTTCTGTCTATCCCCGCCCCAAATCCATCTCCATATCCTTGATAGCCTTTGTTTTGACTTCTGACATATTCGGGACGAAACTGAAACTTGAGAAAAAAAAGCTTTCCGGAAATACCCGGAGAGATCAGGGTTTGAATTCCGGCACTGTTCATCATACTATAATTACCCCAACCGAAGGGTCTGTTGGAGTTATACACTGTAGTACTCAAAAGAGGCAGGATTTCCAATTGGATTTTCTTTTCCTTAGTTGGAATAGAGTCCTTTAAATCTCCGAAGCGGTCCTGCTTCAAACTTACTATGGGTCTCAATCCGAAGGAGAAATCTTTGAGCTCCTCATCTCCCAATAACTGTTGCCTCCTAAGATTCTCCTCCAATACAGGAAAACCGGCCGGAATAGTCTGGGAAAAAGCTACCTTGGCAAAACCCAGTCCTACAGCAAGACAGCTTACGAAGATATAATAGTTTACTTTCAAATTGATTTCAGCATTTTGACGTACTGCTTATTTATGGCCTTCCAGGAGTAATTCTTACGGGCAAGTTTATACATATTTTTGGAGATTGCCTCTCTGTCAAACTCTTCCAAGCGCAACAATTGCTCCAGTAGCTCTTTTGAATCCTTGAAATAAATAGCCTTATTGAAGGTGGTTTCTCTGTTGTAATTCACTCCAAAAGCTATAATAGGAAGACCTAAGTACATCGCCTCTACCAAAGATGGATTAGTGCCGCCGGCACTGTGTCCGTGCAGATAGTAGTGACAATTTGATCTTAACACATTTATTTCATCACTGGTATATATAGGATTGTAGAGAATTACATTGTCCTTGGTGGAGTACTTCTCATACAACCTCATACCGTACTCACTGGCATTCCAATTCCCTACGATGACATACGGGATGCTTAGCTCATTTTCGGAAAAAACCTCAAGCTGCATCTCTATGTTATTTTCAGGCTCAATTCTACAAACAGTGAAAATGTATGGGGAAGTAATAAACGAATACTTCCTCTTGTATGGACTGGGATCCACGTAGTTTGCGTGATTAGCCCCATAGGCAATCAGATGGGAATCTTTCCCGTATTCTTGCTGTACGTAATCGTATATGTGCTTATTGTCTGAAATAACTGCATCAGAGAACCTCACGGCCAAGGCTTCCGAAAATTTCAAAAATCGCTTGGCGAAAAATCCCCATTTATCACGCTTCCATTCAAGTCCATCTATGTGTGTGACGATCTTCGCATCGGTAAATGGCCTTATCATCGGAATAGTAATAGCTCCCGAAATTCCCAGAATTAGAATGTAGTCGAAGCCTTTTACTGATTTCCATAGTGATACAGAATCATATATCACACTTTGAACACCATTTGCTTTCAAATTCAAATAGCGAAGCTTTGCTCCCTTATATATATCCGGTTTGTGAGAATAACTGTGACTTTGGCAGTAGATCGTAATATCGTAAAATTCGGGAAGCATATCCAGCAGATATTCCACCAAAGTCTCAAATCCTCCGTAGTTAGCAGGAACCCCCACTATGCCTACAATGGCAAGCTTTTTCTTAATCATTTATTTAAGTAATTCTTCATGGTATATACCATACCGGACCTTTCCTTTTCATTATTAAGCAAATAATAACGGGTATGTAAATTCAACAACTCCTTAGTCGTATGTGATTTGACCTTGACATCAGCTTTTAGCACTTCTTCCAATGCATCTATTAGGATCAAATACCTGAGGGAAACCTGCCCTTCCGGATATACAAAATGGCTATCTCCCGATGGCAAATCCGGAAATATGGCTGATTCCATAATCCGGGGAGACCATAGATTAAACGCCCATCTCAACATCCCATTGTATCCCCTGGCTCTAGAAAGCATCACCAAATAATAAATATCACCATAATTGGAGCCCATCAACATATTGGGCTGGGCCTCATAGCAAGAAGTATAATAGGTGGTTTTATACCCTTTTGATTTCCTGGCAGACAACTTATCAGGAGCAAGAACGATATTGCTTGCCAGGGAGTAATCGTAAACCAATTCTGACAAGCCGGGGCTGAATCTCCCGGAATACCCGAACTTAAACGCAGGATCTATGCTCTGCACGTATTTTATTAACAATGCAGTACTGTTTGCATCCCGCTCATCCACCCAAAAAACAGTTTTATCCATCCAGTTTTTTGACTTAAGAAAAGAGGCGAAATCCACTAAAAAAGGCTCCCAGAACTTAGTATAAGCTTCTGTACCCGGTTCAGATTTAAAGGTCCTTACAGTACCTGATGCTTCATCGAAATAAAAATAAGTCAGATTCCAGGGGAAAAGATTATGAACTGCAATCTCTTTATCAATTCCTTTCGAAGCTGCGAGCTCTATGTATTTTACAAAGGTAGAGTAGTCATATGAGTAAGTTCCATCGGGCTTTTTACGGACCTGAATCATCATTTGATCTACCGGTTTGATTGAGGTATTAAAGAGATCGTAAAAGACCGAAGTGGTAACTACCGTTTGATTTAGATCTTTCAACTGCTCAAACATTCCTTCAATCAGATCCCAATGTTCTTCGGAGTAGGGTGTAAGATTATAATAGGTGGAAATGGACAGCGGAAACTGCCAAAAGTCCATATCGTAATCAAGCGAAGAAAAATCGGGTAAGGTCCTGCCAATGACATGTAAGGTTCTTTCCAATTTCAGTGAACTTCCATTTTGATCAAACGATAATTCCAGCCGGTATCTTCCGGATTTCAGTTTTTCAGGGATTTTGATTTTCACCGCCCCATAAGAAGTGCCTCCTTCGGCCTTAAAAGAATTTTCGGTTAGAAATTCTGCCCGGTCCGGGAACATTTGCTTTTCAAAAGTCCCGTTAGCCTTGGCAGTGCCACAGTTACCCGCAGAAGCATCCCCTTCTACCGCATGAAGCTGAACTACTTCAAGTTGTATATTTTCGCCAGTAGAAGTAAGTCGAAAATTCAGATCACTTACAGTCTCGGAATTGATGACAAAAGGAAGAATCACAGTTTCATTTTTCCACGCTTTGGTTACCTTATTGTCAGGGAACTCAGCTCCCCAATCTTCAAAAGTGGTAAAGTGTCCAGTAATCTGAGCTTGAATACCAGTCGCCTGAATAATGCAGATCACCAGAAATAAGACAGCACTTTTCATCTGTTTATAATTTGATTTTTAGAGGACAGATAGCCTGTCCTGAACTTGATTCGGGAGAATCTCGCATGTATTATAATCATTCCAGTGTGTGTTCCCGTAGGCACGGGATCATGCTTGATTTCACGATGCAAACAATTCAGAGATTTTTGCGCCAAAATTCTCTCTGGAAAAATAAGCTCTTTTAAGCATGGCTCCCCGGCTTAATTCCCCCCAATAGATCTGATCATTTGCCATTTTATTAATTTCCGCAGCTATCCTATCCAAATCTGTATAGTTGAGCTGAAAGCCATTAATTCCGTTTTCCACTAATTCCGTAACTCCGCCTTTTGTAGGTACAATAGCCGGTAGTCCATAATACATTCCTTCCAGAATAGTCATCCCAAACGTCTCTACACAGTCTTCAGGATGAGTCAGATTTATAATCAGAGAAGCCCGCCTGAAAAATGGATGAACATCGCTTTGAACGGGGTAAACCTGAAAATTGGAAGGCAAAGACTCAGACAGTATAAACCGGTTCACTTGAGTGATTTCGTCACTGAGTACCAGAGTAAATCTTACCTCCGGCAGGCTCCTAGCCAGCACAACAAACTCCGCCACGCCCTTATAAGGACGCAGAGAGGCGAGCATCAGCACTTCAAAACCGGTGATTGTTCTCTGCTTATCCCCTGCCCTCTCCTCAAAATCCTTAGTCACACAATTGTAAATCACCTCACTTTTTATTCCCTTATTGCTGAGATTGTCTCTCAAATAAGTAGATACTGCCAATACCTCTGTGGAGAAATTGCGCACAACCCAAAACAAAAAATTACTCAGAAGTTTGGGACTGACCTCATTTTCATGCACATGGGTGATTACTCTTTTCCCCAACAATCTGCCCATTAGAATTGCTCCAAACGGTAGAATAGTATTTACATAATAGATTTTATCCTCCTTCTTATTTTCCAACAATAACCTGATCGCAAGTAAAAACTGACTAAAAAAGAAGGCGAAAAGCGTAAGTAATCTATGCTCGGATCTTTTATAGAAATTACTTCTACTCTCAAATGCAGATAAAAACCCTTTCGTTCTGCTTGTATAGAGTTTCACCTCATAGTCATCCTCCAGCGCCCTATTTATCACGCTGGAAAGAATCTGCGGGCTCCCCGTAAAATTATTCAGTAGATGAAAAAATATTATTTTTTGCTTCACCAGGTGATTTTGAATATAAAATTATGAGAAAGATGCTGATCATCAGATAGAGTGTGGTAGCATAAAACTCATGCGTAAACTGCTGGGCTATAATGAAAATATAAAAAAACATGGCTGCATAGAATATTTTATTCCTGACAAATAGCATAACTGAGACTAGCATCACAGCAATCAAATAGGCTATGTATCCAATAAACCCATAGGTGTATACCAATACCGATGTTCCATTTTCTATGTATCCTGTCCGGTACTTTGTCGTTCTGGCTATCACATCACCTACTATGTTGTTGCCATGCCCAAAGAGGTAATGCATCCAGCCGGAATGATCAAAGAAAGAGATTCGAAACGCCTGAAGTAAATCAGCCCGGGAGCTGATTGTACTTACATTGAACAGTAGCTTATTGATAAACTCAAAATAGTATAGGTAGAACAATACTGCGCATACTACAGTAAAAACAAATATTTTTCGGTGTTTGAAAAAAAGTATCAGGTAGAAAATGACAACTGTATTTCTATTGAAAGTGAGAATCAGCCCAAGAATAACAACACAAAATGCGATAGAGTCCAGCTTTCCGTTTTGCCCATTTTCTTTTTTCCAATAATAAATTAAAAACCAGCTTATCAGAAGGGTGCCGTATGATTGTACTGTAGTGGTAAAGCCCTTCGCAGCGTGTAGAAACGGCAATCCCTTATCATACATCTGATGGACATAGGAGTTCATCCCGATCAGGTAACTGCTAAATACCAATACAATGCCCAGCACAATATGAATAAATAGTGCCCAGTACACTATAGTCAGAAATTCTTTATGGGAAGAAACCAGCCCCGCAAAAAACAACCCAATCACCGGAAAAAAAATGATTAACGAAGAATCGGGAAGATTTAGTAAAAAAGGAAGGAAACAGTAGGCAGCAAAGCCAATTATCGGAAATAAAAGATTTTTGGAAAGTGGTGTGTTTTGAACCACCTGATGGAACAGTAACATGACTATTACACCCAACATCGCCACCTTATCCAAAGGCAAGCTGATCAATTGGGAACAGGAAACTAAAAAAACGGATAAAACCAATCCTACTTTTCCAATTGCCCTGGTGGAAAGAATAGCCAACGGAGAACTACTCACCCAAAACCTCCTTAATCTTTTGCAGCTGACTGAATCTGGAATATTTTCCGATTTTAGACTTGGACAGCTCTTTCAATGCTTCAATTCTTCCTGTTTCGTAATCGTCTCTAAGACGTTTGATCTGTTCAAAACATTCTTCTACAGAATTTGCGATGAAGCCTAATCCAACGTCAGTGACCATTTGCTCCATTATGTCACCGTCTGATGGACAAAGAAGCACAGGCTTGCCCAATGCCATGTATTCATAGAGTTTACTACTGGGGATGCCTTTCATATTCCCATATGCCATGGCCAGAAAAGCATGGGATTTCTGCAGCTCGACCAATGCGTCCACTCTTGGAAGTCTATCTGTGACATTTACATATTGCTTCAGTCCCGAAGGTACCATTTCATCAATTCTTATTTTCTCTTTGACATCATATCCTGCCCCCAGGAATAAAAGTCTAAAAGGTATTCCTGCATTTTTGGCCAATTGCAAGGCACCAAGGATTACAGCTATATCTTGTGCAGGATACAAAACACCACTGTAGACAATCGTAAATTCGGCAAACAAAGGCTGGGGTTTGAGTTCAAGTAATTCTTCTTCAAAACCGTTTTCAATAGTAATGCCTTTGTTTCCAAGAAATCCTGCAATTCGATCCGTATATACCTTACTTACTGAACTAATTGCACTGGCTGTCCCTACCCACTTCTTTTCATACCCTGACTCCACTTTCGCAATCCATTTCCTCACTCCACTCCCACGCCTAAGCACCTGTAGTTCATTTGTACTCCAGTCATCTCTATAATCCGCTATCCATTTTAACCCCACTTCTTTTTTGAGAAAGTATCCTATTCTAAAAAGATAGAAAGGTTCGCCCGATATAATGGACGTGTCAAAACTCTTTTCATTGACCAGCTTGTTAATGAAAGGAAGGAAGTTTGCAAAAGATGTGTATCTGAGTGTAAATCGAACCAGAAACACGTCAAGAAGTTTGACCATCAAGAAGAAAGGACGCAATGCAGATTCGCCAAAGCGAAGGTAGGCCTTATCTAATATGCCTGGCCGAAATGGAAGGTAATAAACTTCATATGAATCAAAAACCTCATGTCGTATCCTATCCCCCAGCTCCTGCTTTATATCTCTATGTGAACGGGTTTCAGCAGACCACTCCCTCGTCACGACTGTGGGATAATATCCCAATTGATGCATGTTTTTGGCCCAAAAAGTAATACGCTGAGAGGGAGTCAGCGTACAAGGGGTAAAGTAATTTGTAATGAGAAGTATTTTCTTCATTCGGTGTATTTTGCCATGGAAAAGGTATAGTTCTCCAAGTGCTTAGCGACTTGCCCATGATTATGCTCAGATGAATAATTCTGTGACCAAAATCCCCTAACCCCTTCTCTAAAACTCCTATTCCTGCTAATACCGCTCAGCAAAAATTGATCGAGTTGAGTTGCAATTTCTTCTACAGAAAGCCCATCCGGTATCAGCAATCCTGTCTCGTTAGTCACTATTTCAGGAATTCCTCCAACTGAATTGGCAAAAACCGGTATACCGAATGAAATCGCCTCCATTATAGAAACAGGAATTCCTTCCGTAGAACTTAAATTGATGAATAGATCTACATGCTGAGCCGTATAAAAAGACTGCAAATCCTCATTCTTCACTCTGCCCTTCCATAGGATTTCCAGATTATCCCGAAGCGCGGGCAGCGTATTTTTCAATCCACTAATGGATGAATCCTCTCCGCCAAAATGAGTCCAGCAGACAGGCACTTTACAGCTGTTTAGAACTTCTGCGATGAGGCCTACTCTTTTCAAGGAAATCAAACTGGAACAAGAGACAAGTTGAAATATTCCAGGAAAATCTGAAGTTGGCCCCATGCCATTATCCTCAACTCCCAATCTAAACAGTTTCATTTTGGGCGAATATTCAGGATAATGAGCCGAAGCATATTTTTTCCCATGTTCGGAAATAAAAATGAGTGACTTGGATTCCCCGTACACAGTTTGCCGAAATGCCACTGTACCAGCTTGCTGCCTTTCATTGTAGAGATCACCGCCATGGCTTCTTACCACTAAGTTTATTTCGGGATTCTCCTTACCCAACAATGCTGCAGCAAATGCATTGGTGTCCATCCAATATGAATAGAGAACAAAATCTCCCGATGTATCAAGCTCTTTGGCTATGGTGGATTTGATCTGCAGCGCGTAAGGGATATGGTAAGTGTAGTACTTCAATAACTTCCAATTCCAACCTGATTTTTTCAGCTCAGACCTCAAAATACCGGCAGTCTGAAAAAAATTACCCAGCAAAGAGCCCACGATATCTTTCACTGTTGCCGGATTTTTTACTATCCGGACTTGAGTATTGTCTCCGGTCATCCTCCTCTGCGAATAATCTCTAACCGCAGTCGGCAAGATAATTACACGGTCAAAAGCCTGCTCTAGAAACTTCAACTCAGTGGCAAGGAACTCTTCGCCTGACTCAAAAGGATATTTTTGGGTTAATAAGATTAGATTCCGCCCCTGATTCAATCTTCTATGGTGTTTAGTATTTCTTTGATTTTCACAGAAAAATCCAAATTCTCCCATGCATAATTTCTGATCTCATTAGGCGTGCATGTCAGATATTTTGAATCAAATTCTCTGAAGAAATCAGTGAGGTCATTCCGGTTTTCCCGGTTAGGAAGCTGTATTCTAAACTTTGTTTCTCGTGGAAAATCAGGATCATCTCCTACCACAATAAATGGAATGCCCACAGCGCAATATTCTCTCGACTTCAGTTCGGAAGCAGACTGTAATTTTTTGCGAAATAGTGCCAAAGATCCTACTGCCATGTGAGCACTTTCGTATTCACGGTAAAGATCATCCCCTTCCAAAAAACCTAAAAAACTGATATACTGCTGTAAATCCAAGTCCTCTGCCAACGCTTGCAGACTGGAGAAACATGCTCCTTTTCCTACGACTTTCAAGTAAACTTTTAATCCATTTTCCTCTGCATTGAAAGTAGAAATGGCATGGATCAACCGGTCCACTCCGTGCCAGTAGTTCAGCGATGCCACGCAGATCAATTTCAGGCTAGTTCCATCAAAATGAGGGGCTTCTTTTCTTTCCGGTACTGAGGCCACTTGAATTCCATTTCCAATATAAGATGTTCGCCTTCTGTTGCCCATTGAAAACCAAAGACCTTCTTTTGCATACTGCAATATCCTGGAGACGAACCAAAAAGGTATAGATCCCGGGAGAAGTAGATATGTCAGATCTTTTATCTTTCGTATCAACCCTGTATTGCCATCTGCCAACTCTCTAACCGCCACCGCGTTTGGAGTGGGAACATCAAGTATTATCTTTTTGCCCCGGGCTCTAGCCCTTATAAAGGCTGGAATTAAAGAAAAATTGTACTGACAAAGACTCCGGATTATTAAAATATCTGCATCCGAATGATCGATTTCCTCCACAAACTTCTTTAAAAACCCATGCTTAGGAGCTAGGAGTTTTAATTTTGCCGAATGCCCTGCTTGCTTAGCTCCTGCTACAGTGCCCAGCATCTTTTTGAACACCCCCGGACTTTGATTTTTATCTAAAGAAGCCAGATAGGTTATGTTTTTCACATGCATATCTGTACTTATCTGACTGACCACCATACAAGCAATATCATACTTTGGCAAACCTGTTGCTCACCAATCTTTTCAAGAACAAGAATTCCCGTTGAAAAAGTAGAATTGACACAAATAAGAATACCCCAAAGGTGCAAACTTTGATCAGTACTCCCTGAATCACAGATACTCCGTTTGAGAAGTAATATCCTAGAAATGCTACCGAAAATAAAAGAAGCATATAGGAAAACGACCGTAGAAAATCATAGGGAATAGCGTATGTTTTCTGAGAGAAATAAAAGACGAAAACAGGCGTAAGGAGTTGGGAAACACAAACTGCAACTGCCGCCCCATAAACTCCATAAATGGGAATAAGGTAAACGTTCAGCAAGATTAGGATAATCGAGGAAAACGAATAAACAATACCAAGTGGAGCCGTTTTTTTACTAATAGCAGATCCCAAATCCGCAATATTTGTGAGCCCGGCAAACAAGCTGCTAAATACCAAAATGCTTGCGATGTTTGCAGCATCGTAGTATTTCGGAGTAGCGACAATCATCAGCGCCTCTAATGAAAATAATGAAGCCAATAAGGTTAACGACCCTATTGATAAGAGGTATGCAAGAAGTATTTTGCCATAAGTTTCTTTAGCATTTTCCTGATGAATAATAGAAAAAGCAAACGGTGACCAAGCTTGCTGGAACGCATTGACCACTATTCCGCTAAAGCCAGCGATGGCGAAAGCTATTTGGAATAGCCCCAATTCTTCATTAGACACCTTCCCGTTTAAGAAAAACACGGCTGATAAATTGATAATCCATATAGATAGACTGGCAGGAAGAAAAGGGAGACTATACTTTATCATTTTCACTAAGAGCGGGAAATCAGACAATTTAATCTGTCCAAGCCAACGCTTCAAATAGTACATGGATAATGGAAGCATAAATGCAAATGCTACCAGCCTTGCGGTGAAGGCCCCCTTCAGCCCCTGATCCAGGATTAAAACAAAAATCACATTGGCAATGATCAAAAACAGAGCTTGCAAAAAGGTGAGTAAAACTGTGCTTTTAGGCTTTTTCTCGAATCTCAGCACTTTGGTGGCTACCACGGTAGCTACGGATACCGGAAGTGAAAATGCTAGAATTTGGATATACTGTATGGATTCTTCGGAATTGTATACAATAAACTGAGACCAGTATGCAGCTGTGAAAAAGAAAAATGCAGCGAAAATAAATGATATCAATAAATAGAACCAAAACCAGGTGCTTATGATTTTTTTCCTGTATCCATAGTCCTCAGTATCGTAAAACCAACGGGCAGTAGAATTATCCAAGCACAATATTAAAAGTAAGGCAATAAGTGAATAGGCATTATTCACTAATCCAAAAACTCCGTAATCATCAGGGGTGTATACTCTGGTGTAGAGCGGAGTAAGCAATACTCCCATTACTCGGGTGGCAATACCGGCAAGTCCATAGATCATGCTGTCGGATGCCAGATTTTTGATGTTTTTGAGTACGGTCATCAGGCGATGTATAGATCACGGTAGTAATCCCGGATCTTCTCCTCCTTAAAAAGCAAGCTGATTATTGCCCGATTTGATTCTACTTCCTCAGCAGAAAGGGGATTCAACAAGTCATCCTGTGTCACCTTACTGTAGTCAAAAACAATGATGTTATTGCTGGTTAATTCTATATAAACCGGATTTTCAGGGTTTAAGAAAACCTTTACTCCCATAAAAATAAGTCCCAAAATATTGCCAAATGCCTGCTGGATCTTATGGTTGAATATAGCAATAGAGACTTCTGATAGTTTGTTGTAATAGATCTCCCTAGGGATAAAATCTTCCAGCGTCTCGAAATTATCTCCAAAACACTCATTACCCATGGATTTCACAGCCGATATATAGGATGGGTCGCCGTAAGACAATGGACTGAAGATTTTTACTCCATTTTTAGGCAGAAGATTATGGATTTGATGATATACGTCCAAGTGATTATTCTCAGGTGAACCGGAGTGCCCCACCATTATTTTATTCCCCAGCACGGGTTTCTTTCTCAGATATTCTTCCGAAAACATCTCCTCCAAAGACAAGAAAGCAAATCGAATCCACTTTGCTTTTACCCCTAATACTGATTCAGCTTCCATCACGTCTTTTTCGAAAATCGACGCTACATAATCAAAATTGGCAAATGACTTCTCAAAACTGTACTTATTGGGTTTCCCTAAAGCTTGCAACAGACGATGATGAACAGATTTTTTCCATGCCTGAACAAGTTTCTTGGATGGCAATACGGCCAGTGTTCTGGAAGTGTAGGCTTTGGAAGAAAAACTGGGATGCTTATACAGATCTCCGCTCCATATAATCCAGATAAGTTTTGCTTGGATCAACTCGGATTTTCTACGGCTTAAAAAATGCCCAATGAAAGGAGTGTGATAATTTACTATTACGCGTTTGAAGCTACCAAGATGAGCTATTCCGGTATTATTCTTCAAATTCCAATTCTCTACCACCGAAATGCCCGAATTGATGAATCTCGTAGTCTTGGATAGGTCCTCCACTACTACCAAGTATTTGTTGAGGCCGGGAAACAATCCCTCTGATCTATTGATTATCCATTCGGTATATGGAGAATCCGGGAGAAACACGAGGTTTTCAGCTATCATATTCTTCTAATATGTTCAGTAAATTTTGGCTTATATAGTCTACCTGTTCTAACGTCAAATCAATAAAGAATGGCATACGAATCAGTGTTTCTGAGTAGTGATCAGTCCAAGGCAGCTCCCTTCCATCGTGGCACCTCTTATAAAATTCACTTTTGTGAAGGCTGAGGTAATGAAATACTGCCATAATCCCGGATTCTTTCATCCTCTGGATGATAAAATCCCGCTGCAAGGCATCCTTCGCTATGATATAATACATGTGGGCATTGTTCTCCGCATAGCCGGGAATTTCAGGAGTCCTTATTCCGAATAATTTCAATTTGGCTTCAAAATGGGAATTGTACCTATTCCAAATTTTAATCCGTTTTTCCTGAATTTCTTGCAAGTGTTCCAATTGGGCCCAAAGAAAGGCAGAGGTAATCTCAGATGGAAGGAAAGATGAGCCTATATCCACCCAGCCGTATTTGTTAATTTCTCCTCTGAAAAACGAAGCTCTGTTGGTTCCTTTTTCCCAAATAATCTCAGCCCTATTGATAAATTGCCTATCATTAATAGCCAATAGGCCACCTTCTCCGGATGAAATATTTTTTGTTTCGTGGAATGAAAATGCCGCTAAATGACCTATTGATCCTAAAGGCATTTTCTGCCCATTTCTAGAAGTATAGCAGGAGTCTATTGCTTGTGCGGCATCTTCTATCACAAATAGATTATATGCTAAAGCTAAATCCATAATCACATCCATATCACAGGCAACTCCGGCATAATGCACAGGAACTATAGCTTTGGTTTTGGAGGTAATCAGAGATTCCAGTTTATTTTCATCCAATCCAGGATGGTTGGGTTTACTGTCTACAAACACAATTTTGGCTCCTCTCAAAACAAACGCATTAGCTGTAGAAACAAAGGTGTAGCTAGGCATAATCACCTCATCCCCAGGCTCTATACCTATAAGAATGGCAGCCATTTCCAAAGCATCTGTGCAGGAAGTGGTAAGCAGTGTTTTTTCTATCTGATATTTTTCCTCGAAATAAGTTTGGGCCAATCGCGTATACTTCCCGTTACCCGAGAGTTTACCTGAAGCTACAGCATCTTCAATATAAGCCAGTTCTTTGCCTGTAATGAACGGCTTGTTAAATGGAATCATTAAGTTATTGAGGAATTATACCTGTAAATATTACTTTTCCGAACGTTATTGACTGATAATCAACAGTCTTCTGTCAGAGCTCACAACCCACTCTGCTTCGATTCATGTTAACCTATGCCCGCCGAAAATGGATGCTTTGCCAAAGGACTTATTGCCAGAGGATGATAATCCCCTTTTAATCCAATAGGCTCCATATATCTGATATCGTGAACAATCTCAATACTTGGTCTTGCTTCATCCAATCCGAATCCATTTCCATCCAAAATATGCTGATAACTATGTGTATGTAATTCCGTGAATCCATCTGAGAATTCTATCTCGTTTCCTTCCATTGTAAGGGATCTGTAGGTTCTTCCACCCCTGGCTTTGACAGCATCCGGCAAGGTATCGGCATTGATGCTTAAGAACCAGCGAACGCGTGCCCGCTCCAACTCAAAATAGCCTGAAGCTCTATCGTGTGTATGGACATGTACCACGTTTTTCTTTACCGCTCCAAAAACCCATGTGAGCATATCGTAAAAGTGAACACCTATATTGGTAGCTATTCCTCCGGATTTGCTCACATCTCCCTTCCAGGAAGTGTAGTACCAATGGCCTCTAGAAGTAATATATGCCAAATCAATGTCATAAATTTTACCTTTTGGTCCCTCCTCTATCTTTTTCTTGAGTGCTATTATAGAAGGATGTAACCTGAGCTGAAGAATATTAAAGACTCTTACTCCATGCTCTTTTTCTACACCCGATAATGCATCGATATTCCAAGGGTTTAGAACCAAAGGCTTTTCACAAATCACATTAGCTCCTACCCTTAATCCGAAACGGATGTGCGAATCATGAAGGTAATTGGGAGAGCAAATACTCACGTAATCAATAGGATTATCCGTCCGCTTCAGTTTCTCTACATGCCTGTCAAATCGCTCAAATTCGGTAAAAAAGTCAGCCTCAGGAAAATGACTATCCATTACCCCTACGCTATCAAATTTGTCATACGCTGCCAAAAGTCCATTTCCGGTGTCCTTGATCGCCTTCATGTGTCTGGGCGCGATGTATCCCGCAGCACCTATTAATGCAAAATTCTTCATACTTAAAACTTGGTTACTTGGTTATTTTGGAGCAAATAGCGATCGCCTGTTTCCTTGCATTCGGCTTCGCCTTGCTCATTAAAGATTAATTTGGATCCAAATTCACTCATCCACCCAACTTGCCTGGCAGGGTTTCCCACCATCAAGGCGTATGCAGGTACATCTTTGGTAATAACTGATCCTGCTCCGATAAATGCAAACTCTCCGATATCATGCCCACATACAATCGTTGCATTGGCTCCTATGCTGGCTCCTTTTCCAACATACGTCTTGGCATATTCTGATTTTCGGTTTACTGCACTTCTTGGGTTGATTACATTGGTGAACACCATAGAAGGACCTAAAAACACGTCGTCTCCACAGGTCACTCCTGTATAGATGGAAACATTATTCTGCACTTTTACATTGTTTCCAAGCACAACTTCGGGTGACACTACAACATTCTGCCCGAGGTTACAGCGCTCGCCAATTCTACAATTCGGCATGATATGAGAGAAATGCCAAATTTTCGTGCCTGCCCCTATTACACATCCTTCATCTATGTAGGCACTTTCATGTGCAAAATATTCTTTCATTCAAAAAACGATTTTATCATTTCAATAATATATTCTTGATCCTCTATTTTCATTTCTGTGTGAATAGGAAGTGAAAGCACTTTCCTGCAAAGCGATTCGGCCACAGGGAAGTCTCCACTCTTAAATCCTAAATTCATATAGGCTTCCTGCTGATGTAGTGCAACCGGATAATAAACCATAGAAGGAACGCCTTTAGCGGATAAATATTCTTTCAAGTCATCTCTACCCGCTCCTTCAACTTGTACGGTGTACTGGTGAAATGCATGGGTGGAATAGGATGATCTTACCGGGATTTTTATAGTATCATGCCCTTCAAATGCCCGGTCATATGTATTTGCTACTTCATTTCGCGAAGCTGAATAGCGATCCAAGTGCTTGAGTTTTACATTCAGGATAGCAGCTTGTAGAGTATCCAACCTTGAGTTTACTCCGACAATATGGTGGTGGTATTTCTTTTTTTGACCGTGATTGGCAATCATTCTCAGCTTTTCGGCCAAATTTTCATCATTGGTAAACATGGCACCTCCATCTCCGTAACAGCCCAGATTCTTGGAAGGGAAGAATGAGGTAGTACCTACATCCCCCATTGTTCCTGCCTGTCTTGTTCTACCATCCGAAAAAGTGTATTTCGCACCGATTGCCTGGGCAGTGTCTTCAATCACTTTCAAATTATGCTTCCCTGCAAAGGCCAAAATCTCTTCCATATTAGAACATTGTCCATACAAGTGAACCGGTACGATCCCTACCGTTTTAGAGGTCAGTTTTGATTCCAGTTGGGAGATATCGAGTTCATAGGTCTCTGCTACCACATCTATAAATACCGGCTTCAACCCCAATAACGCAATTACCTCTGCTGTCGCTACATAAGTAAAAGCCGGAACAATGACTTCCTGTCCGGGCTGAAAACCCAGACCCATCATGGCTATCTGAAGGGCATCGGTTCCATTGCCACAGGTGATCACATACTTAGCTCCTGTATATTCAGCCAGTGCTGTGGAAAATTCTCTTACTTGAGAGCCATTGATAAATGAAGAAGTATCAATCACCCCTTGAATGGCCTGATCTACCTCGTCCTTTATCAAATCATATTGGGACTTTAAGTCCACCATCTGAATCGTACGCATAATTAGAATTACTTGATATAGAGAGAAAGCAATATTCTGTAGGTGGAATACAAAACGCCAAAGAAAAATCCCAGAAATAAACTAAAAACAATAATTAAAGGCTTATTTGGCTTACTTGGTCCCAAAGGAATACTAGCCTGATCCAAAACCGTGAAGATCGGTGTGTCTTTTTTGAGCTGAATTGTAGCTTGCTCCAATTCTTGCTTCATCGAGTTGAAAACATTAAAGGCAATATTAAACTCAAAATCCAACTGCTCCTCTTTTGCCATTGCCTTTCTCGAAACAATGCCCTGGTTCGAGTCTCTGTAAGAAGCAAGTTTCATCTGTGCTTGTTGAAATTTATTTTCAGCCTCTTGCACCCGCTCCTCGATAAATTCCAGATTGACCTTTTGCTTGGCAGTTTTGTAATTAGTGACGTACTGAATTAGTCTTTCAAAGACTAGCGCATTGACCTGAGCTGCAATTAAAGGCTCAGGCATAGTTACCTTTAGCTCGATCAATTTCCTCTCATCTTCAAGGAAGATCCGGTCTTTCAAGTGATTCATGGCAAAAATTTCCGAGGAAGACACTAATACATAAGGCACTATTGTAGAATCATCCGGTTCAACTTTTCCCTCTAAAGCCGGTGTTTCCTGAGAAGAAAAAAGGCCAGCAATCCTTGCCGGAATACTAAAAATAAAGTTAAAGGTTTTCTTAATAATATTCCCCGGTCTTTCTTCCGCATAATATTCCTCCAAAGTCATCTCTTTGCCTTTGGAATGGAAGAAGAATGATTCCTTAGATATCCCGATCAAAAAATCCCTACTATGAATTACATCCGGAAATAATTCCGAGTTTAAAACAGCATGTTCTCCCTGCATTTGGGGGAGGGAAATGCCTGCAAGTCCTGCAAGTGCCCCCATTTGGCCTAATTGCACGCCTTTTTCAGTTTCTTCAAGAATTACAAGAGAAGTTGAGGTGTATTCTACGGGGCTGGTGAAAGCAATCAAAACACCTAAAACAAGCCCTCCTAAAGAGAATTGAACTAACCTTTTTTTGTTTAATAGGATTTTTTGGATCAATTCTATGTAATTCATCTCCACACTTGCCTGATCACCCATTGATGTCAACTATTATAAATTTATCGAAAATTAAAATTACTCAAAATCAAAGTGAAAATTGCGTTGCAGGTATTCCTTTAACCTTACTTCCGGAAGAGAAATTTTTTGTTACTACTGCTCCGGCTCCCACCACTACCCCATCTCCCAGATTTACTCCGGGAAGAACCACCGCCCCTGCACCAATTCTACAATTGTTTCCAATCTTCACAGCACCAAGCAAAACAGCACTCGGCCCTATTTCACAGAATTCACCCAATTCACATTCATGGTGGATATTTGCTCTTGTATTGATCAAACTGCCTTTGCCTATTTTTACATTTGGTCCTATAAAACAATAGGAAAAGACATCAAAGTCAGATTCCCCCGTAATCTCTAGTTGCGCAGAATTTGATAAAATTGAAAAATTCCTGCCTCCCAATGATGTTAGCCGATTATAAAATTTCTTTCGGATTAAGGGATTGCCTACTCCTAACACAAATTGTGGATCTTGAAGAAAAAGAGAGGATAGAGAAATTCCTGTACCAGACTTTAAAAACAAGTTTTCATCAAAATCCGATTTCTCCATTGCCTCATCAAATACGAACAGATTTTCGGGTTTAAAACCCATGCCTATCAATTCAGCCTTAACCTCCAGAGAATGTCCCCCAGCTCCCGCGATTATCATTAGTATCTATTTTACTTTAGGTTTATGAATTCCAACGAGGCCGCAAAAATCTCCCAAACACCAAGGCTTCAACGTTACCCACTGCTATAGCGGTGATCGTCAAATCGGATCCGGTTTAGCTAATTACTATTGATTATTCACAATAGTTTGTACCAGAAGAGCTACTGTCGCAAGACTTGAAGCCATTCCTACCCAGGTGACTGCACTAATCCTTGTCCTTTGTGGCTTCTTAGGAACCACGATCTCCGCTCCCGGTTCCAGCGGAGGGTAGATATTTATACCCAGAAAGTTATGGGTTCTTTGAGCATCTCCATTTGCATAGACCACGTAGGTCTTTGCTCTTCTTGCATCTTCCGTAAAACCGCCGGCTTTGGAAATATAATCTTTGAGATTACTGTTTTTATCAAATCTTGAAGTGGTAGGCAAAAGAACTTCCCCCACCATCCTTACAGTCTGCAATTGTTTGGGGATTTGAATAATATCTCCTTCCAATAAGATCAAGTCATCCTCAGAACCGGGGTTTCTCATGATTTTCTCCAAATCTATTCCCACCAAATCCTGCTCCTTTATCCTTACCTTGTTTAGAGCTGAGTCAAGAGGCAAGGAATCCAATCCTGTCCCTCCTGACATCCTATCCTTTCGTGCTGCTTGTTGATTTTTCAATTGCTCTAATTCATTTTCAGCAATTTTTTGTTCTATCCGCTCAAAAAGTATGGCTTCTGCCTCATTATTTTCACGATTGGTATTCGGATTAAGGCTTGATCTTATCTCAAGCAACGTCCTTTCTCTCTCATCTTCTTCGCTGATTCCCTTGAAGTAAACTGTCCTTCTGATCAAATTGGCTCCTTTGGGGTAAGCAAATTGTGACAATCCTCCGGCACGTTTTATTACATCTGAGATCCTTTCATTTGCACTTGAAATAGCAAAGTCTCCCGGGTATATCACTTCACCTTTTAGAGTTACCAACTGTTCTTTTTCAAAACCCGGACTTCTCCTGATGAAAACATGGTCAAAAGGCAACAAATTTTGATTTTTTTCCTCCTCCGAGAGTTGAAGGTTCGGATCAATGGTTAGGGTAGTGATTTGGGCTATTTTCCCGGTATTTACATCCCGAACCCGTCTGGCAATTTCAATAGAAGAATTAGAAGCTGACTCCAGTAGTCCACCTGATCTCAAGATCAAATCACCCACCGTCATCTGTGTAGCATATGGATATGTCCCGGGGTGATTTATTTCACCTGAAATTTTCACATAGTACTCTTCTTGAATGTCATACCTGCTCTGAATAAAAAGTAAATCTTCATTTTTAAGCAAAATATCTTCCCGGGTTCCATCCATTATTCCTTTCAAATCAAGAGGTTCGGCTGCCAGAGTAAGGTCAGAACTGGTTCTATAAAGAGTCGCGCGATTTAGAAAAGCTTCCGGCTTCAATCCTTGAGCTTTAGCGATCAATCCCTTTACAGTAAGCCCCTCTTCATCCAGAGAATATTCTCCCGGACGATTGACGGCCCCCGCCGCCTGCACTCGGTTAGAAAACCGGTCCAGTGCTTCTCCGATCAAGATTTCATCGCCGTCTTTTAAAGAAAAGGAAGCAAATTCTTCAGACGCTACATCAATTATTTTCCGTTGATTATTATCTATTCTCCTGATCGTCACTCTATCTCTATAAGCTAAGCTTTGGAACCCACCTGTAAATACATATAAATCATCCAAGGTCTCTCCCTGCTTTACTTCGAAAAGTCCCTGTCTCCTTACAGGTCCCATCACTTCTACTCTGGTCTGTACAGGTTGGACAATGATGACATCATTGTCCTGAAGTGTGATATTGGAATCCTGAACTCCATTAGAAAGAAATTCATAGATATCTACAGTGGCCACCAGACGGCTGTCACGATAAACCTGCACATTTCTAAATGCCCCATTTTCATTTGGCCCACCTGCAGCATATAGCGCATTAAAAACAGTGGCAAATGATGGCAAAGTATATGATCCCGGTTTAGTCAGTTCCCCTACCATAGAGATCTTGATGGAGCGGATATTTCCCAGCCGGACTTGAAGAAAAGTGTTTGGATTAGATCCCAATAACCCGGAATAAATTCTACCAAGCGAAGACTTTAATCTTGAAATAGCTGCCTCCACCGTTGAGCCGCCGACTTGCACCGGACCTACATTCGGTACATTTATTCTTCCTTCAGGGCTTACAATCAAATCGTATGATTCCTGAGATGCGCCATAGATATCCAACAGTAATTGATCCCCTGCTCCAATTACATAAGATTGCGGGGTCGGAATACTCAAGCTTGGACTGAAATCCAATGTTTTGTTGTGAAAAAGTTTGTACCCGAATATTTTCTTTTGGAAAGGAGTCAGGTCGTAATAAGGATCCGATTTCCGAACCGAATCAAACATATCTACGTGCTCATAGCCATTAACAGACCGAGTACCGTCCAAACTGATATTGCCTGCTTCAGAGCTTGACTTCATTCTAAGCTCATTGATTCGGCTGCGGAGCTTGGCTGCTTCTATAGCCGGCATTCCCCGCTCTCTGGCTAAGGATTCTATCTGCCCAACAGAAATCCCACTCGATTCCGCACGCTTGATCAATTGCTCAATTTGAGCATCGGAAAGATCATCCACTTTGATATTCTGTATTTCCGAAAGGCTCTGACTTTGCGCAGCCAAGGCTATCACCATAAAAACTCCCAGTAACAGGTAGTTTCGGGCATTATTCAACCAAATGTAATTTTTCAATTCAAAAGTATTCGTGTTCAATTTTATATTCACAAATGTACAAGTTGCTAATTTCAGAATTTCTATCTATTCTCAAACAATTTCGCACAGCTTCGCCCTTTCAGTCACAGAAGTGCCTATCGTAATTCTATTACATGAAGTCCAAAGCCGGCTAAGGCCCCTACTTCCCTTCAAACAAAACCAAACCTGTAGAATCCAGCCTTTCAGGAAGCAATGTCAGTACCACTTTTCGATCTATTAATTCCTCTATCTTATTCGAAAGATTTAGGATATAACTCTCGTTTAAATTATCGCCCGTAACCACTACGTCAATTTTACCCGAATCGATACCTCTGGAGAGGTCACCAACCAAAATTACTTGACGGACCTCCCCCATCCGCTCGAGTATATGTTCAAGTAATTTGTCCAGTCCCAGATACTTACGTATGATTTCTTGAATGTTGGAAAAAAATGGATGAAACACATTTGCCTTATACGCAATTCTGTTTTTATCGGTCTGCTTTACCAGAATTCCAGCCCGAGTCAAATTGTTCAACTCTTTACGGATGGCGTTGGTAGATTCTCCAAACTCATCTGCCAATCCTCTCAAATGACTTTGCGTTTCAGAGTTAACAAAAAACTTGATAAGTAGCCTCAACCTTGTCTTTGAGGTAATTAAGGATTCAAGCATGAAAATCCACTCAACTAGTGAGTAACAAAGGTACTCATTGCATTGATTAGGAAAAATTAATCATACGTTTTAATTAAAAATGAAGGCTCACAACTACATTCAATTTAAATCAATATACTTCTTGGTCTTCCTCCTTGCAGGGATCCAAAAGCATCATAAGAGATGGTAAATTCAAGAATTGAGGCCACCTAAGCAAAGGAAATAACATCGCCGGAAAAATCCTGTAAACTATTCGATTCGGATAATCATTTGGGTATTGATGAATAAGGGGTGCTTGACATACTTCAGCTTGGATCTTCTACCGAAGCCAAATAGAATTACAAATGTTGAGCCGTGTACTTCACCTCATTTTTCTCAATAACTTACCGGTAGGCAATTGGTTATAGGCTTTCTAGTCCAAATGCTGCAAGTGTGTCCGCTATTGGCAAAGCTTTCAGTCCAAGTTTTGTCAAAGTATATTCAACTTTTGGTGGAATTTCCGGATATGCCTTTTTAGAAATGAATTTATGTTCCACCAAAAAGTTTAATTCTTGAATTAAAACCTTTTCGCTTATTCCCGGTATAGCTCTTTTCAGTTCTCCATATCTTATTACTCTTTCATTAATTTGAAATAGAATCAACAATGTCCATTTACCGCCTAAAAGTTTTAAAGACCTTCTAACCGGACAGTTTTCATCTGACTTTAAAATATTATTTCGAATTTCTTTCATTTGATAATCAATATTTCTAACCTATAGGTAAGTACCATACCATAGGGTATGTACTTGTACAAAGGTAAGTTCCATTGTACGTTTGTACAAGCGACATTTATAAAAAACAAACTTATGAGTAAAGCATTGTTGATAATAGACATTCAAAACGACTATTTTGAAAACGGAGCTATGGAATTAGTAGGTTCTTTGCAAGCAAGTGAAAATGCCAAACTTGTTTTGTCAAAATTCAGAAGCGAAAAGTTGCCAATCGTTCACATAGAGCATCTTTCTGTAGCACCGGGTTCTTTGTTTTTTTTTTACCGGAAACCGAGGGACAGGAAATTCACGAAAATGTAAAACCTCTAGCCGGAGAAAAAGTAGTCACAAAATACTATCCGAACAGTTTCAGAGAGACGGATCTTTTAGATTACCTGAAATATCAAAACATTACAGAACTGGTATTTGTAGGTATGATGACGCACATGTGCATTGATGCTACCGTGAGAGCAGCAAAAGACCTTGATTTTGAATGCACTGTAATTGGAGATGCTTGTGCTTCAAGGGATTTAGAAATTAACGGTATATCGGTAAAAGCAGAAGATGCTCACAACGCATTTTTAAGTGCTTTATCTTTCTTTTATGCCGATGTGAAAAACACAAAAGACTTTCTTCATAGTTAATTAAACAATAATTAAAAAAAGCGATATGACAGCAATAGAAGTAGTAACTGCTTACTCAACAGCCCTATCTCAGGGAGACATTCCTACAGCATTTTCACATTTTAGTCCTGATACAAAATGGCACCAGCCGGGAAATCATCAGTTTGCAGGAACAAAAATAGGACTTGCAGCCATTGGCAAAATGCTTGAAGGCATGATGGGCACAACACAAGGTTCATTGGTTATAAATCCGACAGGCGCTTTGATGTCAAATGGAAATTTAGTTTCCTTCCCGGTTCATTTTTCCGGTAAAAATGGAGACAAAACAGTGGATATGAATGGTGTTGATTTGTTTGAAGTTGTAGATGGAAAGATTGTCCAAGTTTGGTTATTTTCAGAAGACCAAGCTGCCGAAGACGAATTTTGGAATTAAACCTTAATAGAAAGCCTTGAAGTCAAGAGAGATTATTCTGTTTAGGGTAGTCTCTCTCTATGCTTTTACCACTAGGATATCCATCAATAACGTCTATAGATATTGTCCGGCTTTCTTTTAAATAATTTCCTCAGCAAGCTTCCCGTCCAGGCACTAAAAGCCCCAAGGAAAAAACCCACTAATCCAGTAATCACGAAGAGGATTACTTCCGAATCCAGCCCCATCAATTCACCCATTTTCTCCGGCAATGAACTCCCTGAAACTGTGGTGATATACATGCTCTTGCCCAGCCAAGCCAACCCCATCCCAAAACCTCCTGCGAAAAAAGCCCTTGCGCCGGGACTACCAATTAGCGCTGTAAGGGCCGCAATAAATATCATTACAGCCCAGTAAGGCATAAATGGGTTGAATAGTAGCACAAGCAACGCCGTCAGAAAGGCTAATAAAATAAATTTCATGTGTTTATTTTTTGATTTTTAATGGTCAGATAGCCTGTCCCGATCCGCCGCGGCGGATCGGGAGAATCTCGCATGCATATTAATCAACCCTCTCCCGAATCAAGTTCGGGACAAGTTGTGTGTCGACTTCGACATGCTCGATTTCATGCCTCTTAGTTTAAAATAGTTTGGAACAATACGCCTTCAGCTTGATCAGAAGTTCTGATATCGAAATTCAAATACTCCCCATTTGCCCATTTCTGGATAAAATCGCTGTAGTATTTGCTCCCGGGATTTCCTGACTGCCCACCGGGATATATCCCAAAAGCCTTCATTTGATCCCCTAGCTCCACCACCATTCTCCAGCTTGCCCCATGCCTTTCACTTGTAGCATTCAGTATCCCCGAGCCTCCACCTGTATACACATTCTGAACGGAGAAGGATTTAAACTGAGGGACGAGATGCTGAATTGTAGTCCTTTTATAATTTGCCCAGGAGAAATCACCCTCATCAGCCTCCCATTTCTTCATGTCTGCAAGCATCTCTTTGAATCCCTGTCGGACATGTATCGCTACAGTCTCCGTTTCGGCCGTATTCTTCAAATCAAATACAGTCCCATCGGGCTCATTCTTCATTAAAAGCACTGTTTGATAGTAGCTGGGGAGTACAATCGGCGCCGAATTTTCTGATAATTCCTTCCAAATCTGACTGTACATTTTTCTCCACCAGATGTAAAATATGGTTGGGGCCTTTTGATTGGGATCAGCATAATAATCCCATTCCTTCAATAAACCTAGATACTTTTTCGCATCGGAATCAGATGAAAATTCACCTCCAAGCAACTCCAGCATAACAGGCAATGCCTCCGCAGCGTGTAAATAGTAATCATCAAACTGTAGTCCCTGCATATCTTCAATGGTGATGTTCTTCATCTCACCAAGACGGCGGTTCAATCGGCGATTTCTATAAAACTCGTAGCTATTGTCAAAGACATAGTAGGGATAGGTGGAGTCTGTAGGGTGCTGATTGGCAGAACTGACAAAACCGCGGGAAGGATTTAATGTTGCTGCATTTTGATCATTTGGAATATATCCCTGCCACTCCATTCCCGGATCTGCCCCATCCATGAAAAACTTGCCTTGTCCCTTCCATTTCAATGGAAATTTGCCTTGTATACGCATAGCTATATCACCACTCTTGGAGGCAAAAACGAAGTTCTGGGCGGGTGCAGTGAAATGATCCAAAGCGGCATTGTAATCCTCGTGGTTTTTGGCAGAATTCAGCAAAAGGAAAGTTTTCTGCTCATTTGAGCCTTCATGTACATTCCACTTCAGGGCAAAATTGACATCCTGACGGTTTGAATTAAAGGTTTTGTCATAAACTACAGGCCCATAATGGGTATAAACCACTGTATCGATATATGTTTTTTCATTTTTTACCTTGATTTCTTCTATTCTAAAAGTAGTCTGTTCCCACTTGTTGCCATAGCGGTAGGCTTTTCTTGAATTATCCTGAAAAGTGATTTTATACCAATCCCGCGTATCTCTGGTAGCATTGGTGACACCCCAAGCCACATTCTCATTAAATCCTGAAATCACCCCCAATGCGCCGGGAAGAGTAGCCCCCTTCACAGAATGCCCCGGCGTAGTCAATTGCATGGAGTACCACAGTGAAGGCAGATTTAAACTCAAATGCGGATCGTTGGCTAGAATCGGATTGCCGCTTTTAGTTTTTGAGCCTGATACTGCCCAATTATTCGAGCCTATCCCTTCTTCCGGCTGCGGCAAAGGGGTTATAAGCAATTGATCGTTAGGATAATGATAATCAATACTATCAGGTTTTGCTACTGAAAGTGGCTTAAACTTCCACTTATGACCCGGTTCAATAATGGGATCCACACCAACCGGATATTCGGGGTAAAGTTTGTCCAGCATTACGTCTCCGAGGATTTTACGGAGATTAGAATATTCCAAATCCCTATCTCCTACCAACATGTCCGTCATGTATTTCAGCAAAAGAATTGACTTGAAAGCTGACCAGTGTTCCGGTCTATAATTAAGGATTTTATATTCTACAGGTAACCTGGCGTCGGACAACTGATCTATGTACTGGTTCACCCCATCGGCATAGGCTTCGAGCAGAAGAAAAGAATCGGGGTCGTTCTCCTGTATAAACTTCATTCCCATTTCAGCCCCATAGGCTAAGCCCTTTCTTCGGGTCATTCTGTCCAGATCCAATGCTATAGGCCCCACGATTTCGGATATTCTCCCTGCTGCAGCCATGGTTTGAAACTCCATTTGCCAAAGTCTGTGTTTTGCAGTGATATACCCCTGTGCTCTATACAAGTCGGCATCGTCAGTCGCAAATACATGAGGAATTAAGTGTTCATCGTACACCACCTTCACCTCACTGCTCAAACGATCCAAGTGCAATGCATCTTCTGCCAATGCATCCTCTGAAATGGCATTCTGCCAAAACCCATGCGAGGGATCCAGCAAAGGGGCCATGGGAGGAATCGCTCCAAAAGGTAGGGAAACTGCTATCGCAAGTGCAATAGTCAGAGCCAAAACGACTAAAAAGCCTACATACTTCATCGGGTCAAGTTTAGATAAGGTGACGAATTTAGCCTAATCCTATTATTATTAAGCAATTCCTGCCAGCGTTTTGCTAGTTAAAGCTAAAAAAATAGCCCTCAATGGTAAGTATTGAGGGCTTTTGTGATCGGGAAGTATATCTAATTGATAGTGATAGGCAGCTTGAGTTTTTCCCATCGAATCACTATTCCCGGACTTTCTATTTCCATAGATAAAGATTCTTGGTTTGATTCTTCCCAAACAGGATTCACTTCTACCCTAAGCACATCATTTTTCTCATCATACTGAAAATGTCCATGCTCCAAGTCCCATTCTGAATTGAAAATCACTGTCCAAGGTCCGGTCTCTTTTGGAATCGTAAACAAGGAGTATTTCCCGGAAGGCAGTTTACGTCCCTCTACAGTCATATCCTCAGCCAATTCCACGTGGGACGCTTCATTAGCTCCAGTTCTCCATACTACATTATACGGCACCAAGTCTCCCCATAATTCTCTGCCTTTCACAGCAGGGGAGCCGTATTGTACCTTGAATGCCTTCCCCGCAATCTGGCCGCTTTTTTCCATCAATGGACTTGGTCTGGATTCTACCTTAGCGGCCACCTGCTTAGTCTCCGCCGCAACTTCAGACTCAGAAGATTCAGAAACCTTAGATTCATTGCACGAAGTAAACGCCATGGCAATAATAGCTGCAGATAAAATAGTTTGGTACGTTTTCATAGTGGGTAATTTTCTATCGAAATAACTAATAATTAGTAAATGAGCAAAATTAAAGCCTCTCTTTCATCATTTACGTTGTAAAGATTTGCTCCATTTCCAAAAACCATAACTTTACAAATTCAGTAAATGAATTTTGGCAGTTAATTTTCACTTGGATCGAAGATTGCTCTGAACACATTACGTTCAACAGCCGTAGGAGGATCATGATTTATCACACAATGTTATGCAGGATCAATTTTAATTCATGAAAATTATTTCTTGGCTTGTTTTCGCCGCTTCGCTTTTATTGTTTTCCAGTGTCTATATCTCACCCGAGTATTTCCAGTATGTGGGATTATTACCGTTTTTCATTCCGCTCATTTTACTGCTCAATCTATTTCTACTGGTAATACTGATTCTATCATGGAGGAAATTAGCAATTTTACCTTTTCTGGTTTTACTTATAGGGTATAAATTTTTTATAGCCACTTTTCAGATTAATCCGAAAAATGAGGGAGCGGAAGGGCTCAAGATACTTACTTACAATGCCCACATGTTCTACTACAATCCAAAAAGTGAAGTCTCCTCCGACTCAAATGTGCTCTCATGGCTACAGGAGCAACCTGCAGACATTAAAGTGTTTCAGGAGTTTCTGCAAGACAACACCACTCCTTCCAAGGATGCTTTAAAAATTCTGGGTAAGGATTCAAATTACAAAGTCGCCTATCATATCACCGACGGCAATCCCCGAAAAAGGTCAAATGGACTCGCTATTTTTTCTAAATTCCCGATCATCAATGACGGAAAAATCTTCAATACCCAAGGTACAAACGGTGCTATTTTCGCAGATATCCTTGTCAATAAAGATACAATCCGCATTTATAATGCTCACTTGGAATCTATGAGCATCAATTCTCAAGGATTGGAAAATCTGGAAGGGTTTAAGGAAAATTACAGACAAACACTGGGGAAACTTCAACGAGGCAGCTTGGCCCGTAACAAACAACTTAAAATTCTTATGGAACATATGAGTAACAGTCCCCACCCCCTGATCCTCATGGGAGACCTTAATGAAATCCCCTACTCCTACGCTTATTTCAAATTGGGAGAAAATTATGAAAGTGCTTTTGAAACAGCGGGAAGAGGCTTCGGCTTCACTTATAACAGGGTACTCTTCTTCCTAAGAATCGATCATATTTTCTCCAGCAAAAAACTTAGAGCTATCCAATACAAAACCCACAGAGAGGTGGATTACTCGGACCATTACCCGGTGTCAGCTACCTTTACCTGGGATGGGTTTGGACAGTAGGATATTTTTTTATCCCTTGAATTTTTTCTCCCACATCTTTTTCAAAGGCAGGAGTAACAGTGGAAGCAAGATCAGATCAGCCAATAAAGCAAATATCAGCGAAGCGGAAATCAATAGTCCTGTAAAGTGCGTCACCCCAAACTGGCTAAAAATCAGCAAACCGAATCCCGCAGTAAGTACTATTGTGGTTAAAACAATTGCTTTTCCGGTTTCCAGAAAAGTTCGTTTCAGCGCATAGATCAGGTTTTTTCCTGAAGCAAGCTCAAATTTCAGCCTACTCATAAAATGTATGCTGTCATCCACCGCTATACCAAATGCCACGGTAAAGAGAATCGCCGTAGTCAACTTAAACTCAATCCCCAGTATGTACATCAACCCAAACATCCAGATCAGCGGAATTAAATTGGGAATCAAAAGAAGGAATGATATGCGCCAAGACCTAAATAAAAATCCCGCGATTACACCCACCAAAAGAAACGCAACCCCAAGACCTTTTGCCATCTGCAACGTCACGGATGTATGTCCTTTGTCTATCAAATAAGCTGTACCTGTCCAGCGTACTTGAAGCAAATCGGCATTAATCTCTTCTGAGATAAATTCATCGAATTGCGCACGTAAGGTTGTCATTTTCAACGAACCGAGGTCTGCCGCCCGGGTGCTGATTCTCCCTGATCTCCCATCTGCACTCAGTACTTTTGGTTCAGCCAATTCCATAGCTCTATCAAGCCATCGAGTCATTCGCTGAAATTGTCCCCGCGAGGGTAGTTGAAAAGCATGTGGACTCCCCTGATTTTGAGCCTGATTGATAGATTTCACCAGTGTGAGTGGAGAAATGGTCTGACTCTGGCCAAACAACTCATGAATTTTGGATTCTACCTTGACTAACTCTACCAGTACATCATAGTCCACCAAAGAATTTGCGCTTTCACCTACTGACAGATGGATCTCCAGAGGATTTGAACCGCCAAATTGCCCATCAAAAAACGTGAAGTCCTGTTGGATAGGATGGTCAATGGGAAGATTATCCAGCAGGTATCCATTAATCTTCAAGTTCAAACCCAACAAAACACAAAGGAGAGTAACTCCAAGGAATGAGATCCGAACCCCGTTTCTATGTTTCAATTGCCAGGAAAAAATTCTAAGAAGCAAACCGGGTTTTTCAGACTTCGGGTGAGACAGAGAAGTCTTAATTGGGAGGAGATATAATAACCCCGGAGCTAGCAGCATGACTGCCACAAACATTACTACCACACCGAGACCGGTAGACCATCCAAAATCCTGCAGGGCTGGAATACTGGTAAAATAAAGTGAAATAAAACCCAAGGCGGTAGTCATTACAGTCAACCACACAGGAAAGGTCAATTCTCTGAAAACGATATAAATAGCAGATTCTTTCTCAACTCCTGCTTTCAGCTTTTTAAGTAAGTGGGTAAAAAAGTGAATCAAAGCACTTAATCCCACGATCAAAAAAATAGTAGGCTGCATGACTGACATGACATCTAGCGGCTTACCTAAAAAAATCAGCAGCCCAAATGCCCATGCAACCCCTATGATCAGAACTAAAAATGGAATAAGTACGCCCCACCAAGATCTGAAAATCAGAAGAAGTAAAAGCAAAATCAAAAGAATCGAACATGCAAAAAACAACCCGAATTCATCTTGCATAAGAACAATGAAATCTCCCTGAGTTTGAATTTTGCCTGCTACCGCTATAGGCTTTATGCTATTTTGAGTGAAGACTTCTTTGATCGAATTGTACAATAGATCTCCGTCAGATTTCGAAATATCCTGCTCATTCTTGATCCAAAGCAAAAGAGAGTTTCCATCTTTTGAAAGCAGCTGGGAACGATATTGATCCAGATTCCCCGAGGTTCTTGCCAGCGAAGTCGTGTCTGACCAGTCCAGCACTTTTCTATAGGTGACGCCAAAAACGCCAATGATTGATTGCTCCAAATTCAAAAGCGAAATCACCGTATCGACTTTGTCCAACTTTTGGATTTCTGATTGGATAGTATTGGCTTTCGTCAAAAAATTAGTGTCAAAAAGCTCCCCTTCCCTATTTCCCAGCGCTACAAGCAAATAGTCATTGTCATTTTCAAATTGCTTTTTGAAGCTTTGATAGAAATCCAGACTTTCGTCATCCTGAGGGAAAAATGTCTCGAAATTGTAATTAAACTGTGGAATCGGCCGAAAAATCACCAACAGAACACAAAGCATAACCGCCAAACTAAGAAAAATGTAAGCCTTTGATTTTTGAAGCATTAATTCGTTGACATGGATTTTCACTCAGGTTCTGCGCTCAAGTATAATAAGAATGAAGCTGCTTTGTACTAAATCAATTCCATTTATTCTCCGAAGTGATTAACTTGCCGAAAGTTGAAAACCAAACCTAAAAGATGAAGCAATACCACGAGTTGATGCGCAAAATCCTGAATGAGGGAGCTGTAAAAGGAGATAGAACAGGCACAGGAACGCGGAGTATCTTCGGTCATCAGATGCGGTTTGACTTGTCCCGGGGTTTCCCTGTGGTCACTACCAAGAAACTTCATCTCCGCTCGATTATTATTGAGCTGCTGTGGTTTCTCAGAGGTGATTCCAACATCAATTATCTCAAGGAAAACAAGGTGTCTATCTGGAATGAATGGGCAGATGAAAACGGGGATTTGGGACCGGTCTATGGCTATCAGTGGAGACACTGGCCGGATGGCAAGGGCGGAGAAATCGATCAAATCAAAAATCTCATCCATCAAATCAAAACCAAACCTGACAGCCGTAGGCATATAGTAAGTGCTTGGAATGTAGCCGATGTGGACAATATGGCTTTGCCTCCCTGCCATACGATCTTCCAATTCTACGTAGCTGATGGCAAATTGAGTTGTCAGCTCTACCAGCGAAGTGCGGATGTATTCTTGGGTGTGCCCTTTAATATAGCTTCCTATGCATTGTTTACGATGATGGTAGCTCAGGTTTGTGGATTAGAGGCAGGTGATTTCATTCACACATTCGGAGATGCCCATTTGTATTCCAATCACCTGGAGCAAGCTGAATTGCAATTGAGCAGGGAGATTAGAGAATTGCCGATTATGAAAATAAATCCGAATGTCACCGATATTTTTGAATTCAAATACGAGGATTTCGAATTGGTCAATTATGACCCACACCCCCATATCAAAGCTGCGGTTGCAGTGTAGCACATCTCTTTTAAATATAAATAAAGCCCTGAATCAGAATTGCTTCAGGGCTTTTTTCATGTGTTTATAATTGTTTTCTATTAACCACCCCGAATAGTCGGGGAAGGGAATCCCTGCCTGTAGGCAGGCTCGATTTCATAAGATTTTTCCGGGCTTTAGTCGACGATTTTTATATTCTGTCATCGTACTATAACTCTATAGGCATGCGTCAGATGGTGTGGACGTACAAGACCGAAAACTTACAAAAAGCTTCGTGGCATCAAATGTCCCGAAAACAGAAATTACTTCTTTAAGGATAAGGCAAGACTAAGACAAATCCGTGGTTTGCCAAAACTTAAAAAATCTAAACTTAACTTGAAGTTTATAGCCCATAGTGCATATTAGAACTTCAAAAAACTATTATTAGCAAATGAAAAGATTCCAAATACTCTGGGCGACTAAAAGAACAAGCGGACCTTTCAAAGGAGAACTCATGTCTATCGGCGGCATTAATGAATCCGGAGAACTATGGAACATTTCTGTTGATCAGGCTATCGAAGGTATCAAAACAGGGATCTGGGAATTTTATGTTGTAGAAAATCTACTGGAAATCCCGGTAAGCATTTGCACCTTAAATGAATCCGAGACTTTTCTCACCTCAAGAGGGCACGGTTACCTGCTCAATCTGTTAGAAGAATTGCCGGAATACTCATTTTCATAGAATCCCCATATCAAGTTGGATTACATAGATCCGAGTCACCGCTATACTTACCATAACTCAGTACACTATCAATTCCTGAGAATTTCAGTTTCGAAACCATCAATACTTAAGGTATTCTTGTTTTCCCAATACTTTTCAATCCCTTCTATCCCCTGCTTTGATGACCAAGAATTCAACGTTTCCCGTTCTTCCTTATAGTCCATAAAAGGAACAGCAAAACCGCAGGAAGTCTGAACCAAGTGTACATCCATCTCTATGATCTGTCTTGATCCTGTATTCTCAGGAAACAAACCAATATACTTCTGAAATTCGCTGTCTCTGGGATGATAAATTCTCGCCTTTCCATAAAGTCTCAGAATCAATGGTTTCCCTTCAAATGCACAGAACATTATAGTCATTCTGTTGTTTTTCAATAAATGCGCAGCAGTTTCATTTCCACTCCCTGTCAAGTTGAGCCAAATGATTTTGTTTTCATCAATGACTCTGAATGAGTCGGTTCCCTTGGGGGAAACATTCACACTGCCCTCAGCAGCAGCGGTACCTACAAAAAATATTTTTTGATTTTCAATGAATTCTTTCAATTCAGGAGTTATGAAATCGAGTTTCTTTCCCATATTTTTTTATGGCTAGTAATTTAATCCGGATTATACATGAAATCCGGCAAGTCAAAAGCAGTACACAACTTGGTCTTTGAAAAACAAATTACAAACACCTGAAATTTTGTTGACTTTTGATTCAAATAAAGTACTAGCAAACCGGATTAGTTCCCTGAACCTAAACAAATATATCTTTCTGTGATGGGATCAGCAGGTTCTATTCCCATCATGCCTAAGCATCTCAAAAAAATACGAATCCTTAGTATTTAAGTGTCGATTGTCTTCCGGTATACTATAATCCTAACAGTAAACTATAATGTAGCTTCATCATCAAAGCTGCCTGAGTGTAATCTGATCCCACTCCTCAATATCAAATACCCTCCTGTGATTCCCAGAGCTAACCTTAACGCCAGATTTCGCTTCGTCAGAGCAAGAGATAACACATAAGTACCTGCTATAAGAGAGGTCACTCCCTCTGAAAAATGTGTGATCTTTCTCAAACCAAACATGATATTATGTTTCTCATCATTCATAGTCGTGTGTATTATATTTCAGAATTAAAGTCCTAACCTGTCCCCAATTAATGCATATCAATCCGGATAATTCTAAATCCTATTAATTAAATTCCCTTCAGCACGCAATCTCTGTAGTGGATACCTGCACATTGGGCAAGGGTTTTACGTTAGGACGTATTTCTATTTTCACTCCTTTAGCCTTAAAAAGGCTTCTCAATGTACGCTCATAGAATCCTGCGCCAGAACTCCATAAATCCTCTCCATCCATATCTACTTCTATATGTTCTATATTTTTCAGAAATGGAGAAGAAACCAACCTTGTAATCCATTCAAAATCAGATGATTGAATTTTACCAAGACTTACTTTTTTCCCCAAATGCTTCGCCCAAGTAGCTGCAAACACTACGTCTTCCGCAAAAATATTTTCACAGGTGTCTTCTGTTGTTCTACAGGCAGGATTTCTCCATAATTCGATCAAAGTAAAATGCTCCCCATGTTTGAGAATGAAATGCTCCACAATTTCAGGCAAAGTCAGTCTTCTGATAAGGGAACGATCGGGGTTTTGGGAAAAATTATCAAAACACAATTCTAAGTCAAAACTTTCCGCCAACGTGGGCACAAGCCAATCATACCATTTTTTACCTTTTTTGGTGCTAAAATCTCCACAGGCTATTCCTAATCGCAGGGAGTCTATGCTCTCTGATTTAAGTCTGTTGATTTCGAGTGTTACTTCTTTTCGATTTCTAACAGGGAACCATACGACACCTTCCGTCGGAGGCTCTACTTGAGTAGATGGTTTGGCTGAAGTTGAACTTAAATTCATAATAACAAAAATTTTAGGTTAAAGTTGAAGAATTGACCTATAGCGTGATTCTCTTCTCTCACATCCAACCAAAAAAACTACCAAAACGAAAAATACTCACTAGAGCCTACAAACGGCCTTTATTGATTTTCTCTCTAAAAAATCAGAGACTAATTTTACTCAATATGTGGAAATCAGGCATAGATTCAACTAGAACTTTGATAATTCTCCACTTGATCTTCCAGGCAAATCAGCACTGGATCCTCTCCTATAAACAGCCTGTCACTACATCTACTACGCAAACTTAATGGGAGCAGGGAGATCGTTATCAGATCGATCACTCCGCTCCCTGAATATGTTACCGACAGGACGAATCTCTCATTCTGCCAACTCTTAAAATATGGTTCTCAGTCAAGCTTTTACCCAGATTCAAAAGCTAAACCTGGTCCGGAACTTCAAAACCTGGTCTGTACTTACGTGTGAGCATCTCATCTGCCTCAGAATCGTTGACAAAAGTCTCTGATTTCGGATCAAACTCCAGAACCCTATCCAATCGATAAGCGATATTTCCTAAATGGGCGAGTCCGGAAGACAAATGCGCTGTCTCCACAGGTCCATTCAGGATAGACTTATCGTGCTTGCGGACTGCCTCAATAAAGTTGGCAAAGTGAACATCGGTACCTCCTGCTCCCCGATCCATGCCTGAAGCAGCCTCTCCTCCATCATCACCGGATTTTCCCGGCGTCCGGTCATTTCCCAAAAAGGACGCATACTTATCGTATCCATCAATTACTATATATCCCTTATCTCCATAGAAGATATTGCCTACAGAAGCTCCTCCTTCTGTGTTGGTATACCAAGGTCTTACTTCAAACTGGATAATTTTATTTTCCTCGGGATAGTTATAAATCGAAGTCAATACCTCTGGCACCTCTTTACTGTCATTCCAGAGATATTTGCCTCCCATGGAAGTGATTTTGGTAGGGAAACCTACATCCAGTCCCCACATACAGAGGTCTGTCTCGTGAATACCTTGATTGCCCACATCACCATTTCCGTAATCCCAATGCCAGTGCCAGTTGTAATGCACAAGATTATGGGTAAATGGACGCTTTGGTGCAGGACCGGTCCAAAGGTCATAGTCCAACCCATCCGGTACCGGTGACAATCCCTTATCTCCTATATCTCCCCGCATTCTAAAAACCAAGCCACGGGCCATATACACCCTTCCGATGTAGCCATCCCTCATCAGCTGCACAGCTTCCTGTACAGCAGGTGAGCTTCGCAGTTGTACTCCATGCTGGACAATTCTGTCATATTTATTTGCCGCTTCTATCATCTTACGGCCTTCATATATATTGTGGGAACCGGGCTTCTCTACATACACATCCTTGCCTGCCTGACAAGCCCAAATTGTCGCCAGTGCATGCCAGTGATTTGGAGTGGCAAGACTAATTACATCAATGTTCTTATCATCCATCACACGTCTGAGATCCTGCTCCAAGGCAACATCAAGATCATATTTTTCTTTGAAGGTTTTTTGGCCTTCCTTCAGCAGATTCATATCCGGATCGCACAGTGTAGTCACCTGAACGTCTTTTTGAGACATAAATCCCTGAATATGGCTTTTTCCTCTTCCATTTATGCCTAAGACAGCTGCATTGATTCTGTCATTTGCTCCGAAAGCCGATGCCGGAATAATGGTAGGAAGGACTAGGGCAGCCGAACCGGCTATAGCCGTTTTTTTAATGAATTCTCTTCTAGATGACTCTTTGCTCATTGTAAAGGGGTTTTAGGGTTTATGCTTTTCTTAAATTCCTTGTTTCACATCCGTAATCCAGTTTCCAAAAACCAAAAGTGAAGGATAAAAACCGATGGTAAACAACATGAAATAGAGTTCCTGAAAATGCAAATAATAATGGATTTAACCCTCCTGTTCCTCTAAAAATTGACTATTAAACCAACTATTCTTCCTTATTAACCGGAAAAAGCAATTGAAACTTCCAAGAACAAAGCACAACCTAAACTGTATACTGTTTTGCTACACCTTACTTCATACAGGCCTGAGTAATGCCAGCAGCAAACTTGAACCGGAAATATGATTACTTACCTTGTTATTAAAATCAAAACTTCTGCCCTTCCCAGACAAGGGGATCCCAGACTGGATTCATCACATGGTTTTTCCTGACTTTTTATGCATTTTTATTTCCTGAAATTCCTTGCAAATACACAAATAAAACCAAAGTAAGCATGCTTGAGATAGAGCGTTTAGACCATGTACTGATTACTATACCTCCCAATTCGCGGGATGAAGCCAGAAAGTTTTATACCGAAGTATTACTCCTCAAAGAAATTCCCGGAAATCATCCGAATGGAGCTATTTGGGTACAACTGGGAGACATTGAGCTACATATACGCGAAGAAGAAATTCATCAAGCTAATTCCGGCAGACATCCCGGACTAGTGGTGAAGGACTTGGATCAAGCCAAAGCTTTTCTTCAAAAAGCAACTATTGAACTCAGCTACTCCTCAGTAATCGAGGGACGTAGCCGCTGCTTCTTCAGAGATCCTTGGGGCAATAGATTTGAATTGATTGAATTCGACAGGAAATAACCGGCTCTTTAGCTTTTTTCTGTCTCTTGGTCATACTCCTGACTATTGCCGACAAATTCAGCTGTAAATCCTATCCTAGCACACTTTTATTTTTCACTTCTGCCGGTTTTGCACCGCTTGGCGGCACAGACTTATTGCTTATCCAATCGAAGACGCAAGTATTTGAATGATAATCACATCAAAAAGTACGCTTTTTTCGCTTTAACCTAATTTTCAAATGCAATCAATCAGGAATTAAGCCCATTTAAAACGATTCTTCTGCTTAAATCGCTGAATTTTTCCTTTCTTCGGGCTCATAATAAACCCGAATTACACTTATTTTCAAGATTTCTAAGTTTTAAAACCTAAATATGAAAGAAATAGTAGAAGCTATAAACGATATTGTGTGGAGTAACGCACTCATTTTTCTTTGTCTGGCAGCGGGAGTTTATTTCTCCTTTGCCACCAAATTTCTTCAGGTCACTTATCTGAAAGAAATGATTCAGCTCCTTTTCAAAGGGGAATCATCTGAAAAAGGAGTTTCCTCATTTCAGGCATTTGCAATTGCTATTTCAGGAAGGGTGGGTACAGGTAATATCGCCGGGGTTGCCACCGCGATCGCCATGGGAGGTCCCGGAGCTATCTTTTGGATGTGGGTGATTGCATTTCTCGGCGCGTCTTCGGCATTTGTAGAATCTACGCTAGGCCAGATATACAAGGAAGTAAACAACGGCCAATACAGAGGGGGGCCGGCTTACTACATAGAAAAAGGTATAGGAAAAAAGTGGTATGCCATGCTTTTCGCCTTTGCCACTATCATGGCTACCGCCTTATTTATGCCCGGTGTACAAAGCAATAGTATCGCTTTAAGTATGGCCAATGCGTTTGATATTCCCGTTATATATACCGCAACTTTTATCACCGCACTAATGGCGTTGATCATCCTGGGAGGTGTGAAAAGAATCAGTAAAGTAGCGGAAGTGGTTATTCCATTTATGGCTGGGGCTTATATCCTGATGGCTGTCATTATTATTTCCATAAACATCACAGAAGTACCGGCCGTTTTTGCCTTAATATTCAAATCTGCCTTCAATATGGAAGCTGCTTTCAGCGGAGTGTTCGGTATGGCTATCGCTTGGGGTGTCAAAAGAGGAATTTATTCCAACGAAGCGGGGCAAGGTACTGCTCCCCATGCAGCAGCCGCTGCTGAAGTAAGCCATCCTGTAAAGCAAGGGCTGGTTCAGTCTTTCTCTGTGTACGTAGACACACTTTTTGTCTGCACGGCTACAGCCTTGATGATTTTGTTTACCGGACAATTCAATGTGGTCAATCCGGAGGGAGGTTTCCTAATGGAAAATCTTCCCGGTGTAGCTTACGGCCCCGAATACACACAGTTTGCCATAGCCTCCCAGTTCCCATCATTGGGTGCCGGCTTTGTGGCTGTAGCGCTTCTGTTTTTTGCTTTTACCACTATCATGGCTTATTACTATATAGCAGAGACCAACCTCAGCTTCCTAACTCGCTTTAACCCCAATCGCTGGAGCTTGACCGCACTCAGAATCCTAATTTTGGGAGCCACCTTCTACGGATCTATCAAAACAGCTGAGCTGGCCTGGACTATGGGGGACATAGGTGTGGGATTGATGGCTTGGCTCAATATTATCGCAATCATCCTTCTCCGCAAGCCGGCTTTCAAAGCTTTGGCTGATTACAAAAAGCAAAAGAAAGAAGGCAAAGACCCGGTGTTTATTGCCAAAGATGCGGGGATCGACAATGCGGATTTCTGGAAGTAAGATTGGTTTAACCACAAACACGAAGATTCGCGAAGGATAAATCATTGCCCCCGTTCGTGCCTGCGCTCCGGTAGGCGGGTCATCAGGGACGGCTTTCTACAACCATTTTTCTGTGAGTAAGATTAATGGAGACGGGGAGCTTCATTTCTCTTCCTACCAAACTAGCTATGCTTTTCTATGCTTCTATGTGGTAAAACTTTTCTAACCACATAGAAGCATAGCACTCATAGTTTTTGCCAGAAATATAGATTCGCCCTCAAGTAGACCAGTCCGCTTTATAGCTTTTCAGTGATCATTACTCACCACAAAAGAAACAAAGTACATAAAGTGCTAAGACCAAAGCCCCACTGTCTTTCAGGCCACCTCATCGTAATAACCGCCGTTCGTGCCTGTGCTCCGGCAGGCGGGTCATCACGAATGGCCTTCTACAAGCATTTTTCTGTGAGTAAGATTATGGAGACAGGAAACTTAATTTCTCTTCCAGCCAAACTAGCTATGCTTTTCTATGATTCTATGTGGTAAAGCTTTTTTAACCACATAGAATCATAGAAATCAGCGTTTTGTCCGAGATATAGACTTGCCCTCAAGTAGACCAGTCCGCTTTATGACTTTTCAGTTATCATTTTTCACCACAAAAGAAACAAAGTACACAAAGTGCTAAGACCAAAGCCACACTGTCTTTCAGACCACATCATCGTAATAACCGCCGTTCGTGCCTGCGCTCCGGCAGGCTGGTCATCACGGACGGCCCTTCTACAACCATTTTTCTGTGAGTAAGATTATGGAGACGGGGAAATTAATTTCTCTTCCTACCAAACTAGCTATGCCTTTCTATGATTCTATGTGGTAAAGCTATTTTAACCACATAGAATCATAGCACTCATAGTTTTTCGAGAAATATAGATTCGCCCTCAAGTAGAGCAGTCCGCTTTATGACTTTTCAGTTATCATTTTTCACCACAAAAGAAACAAAGTACATAAAGTGTATCTATAGTAATAATCTCGTGTAATACGGATGATGAAGATGTCATAAGAACCGAAAATGGGGAAATTTGGCGTAGTGGCGGCTTATATTATTGTGCAGAACAAATACATCTTGATAATGGTGACACGTTAATCGTCAACATCAAGGATGTGATCACCTATGTGGGAGGAGATAGAGTTACTATTAAGTATAAAGAACTAGGTAGAAATGAAAACTGTTCGTATGGAATCAATTGCCGGGTTATTGAGCTTAACAAAATAGAATAAAGATTAGCTGAATCAAAAATATATGTCAATCACAAAAGAATCCGAACTAATCGGAATGAAAAAAATCAGCGAGATAGTAGGATCTACGCTCAAACTTATGACTGAATACGCTAAAGTGGGCATGTCCACCAAAGAGCTGGACGAATACGGAGGCGGCATTCTGAAAAGTTACGGCGCTAAATCTGCACCTTATGAAACCTATGGGTTTCCCGGTTATTCGTGCATAAGTGTAAATGAAGTAGCTGCTCATGGGATACCTTCTGAGAAAATACGATTAAAAGAAGGTGATTTAATCAATATTGATGTATCCGCTGAACTCAATGGTTTTTGGTCTGACAATGGAGGATCATTTGTGATCGGAAGGGATATTCATAATCATCAACCTCTGGTGGATGCTTCCAAGCACATTCTTCGCAAAGCCATCAATGCAATCAAGGGCGGAGTAAAAATTGCCGATATTGGACATTTGATAGAAACTGAGGCCAGAAAATCGGGTTATAAAGTAATTAAAAACCTGGCAGGACATGGAGTAGGAAGAAGCTTGCATGAAGAGCCTTCTGATATTTTAAATTATAGGGTAAAATCCAACCGGGAACGATTTAAGAAAAATACTACCGTAGCCATAGAAACTTTCATCTCGACCAATTCTACCATTGCCGTGGAGCAGCGTGATGGCTGGACTTTAGTGGGCAATAAGGGCGGATATGTCACCCAGCATGAGCAGACAATTCTGATCACAGACAGTACTCCCCTAATTCTTACAGAAGCTAATGGAATTTGGGATTAAATAGGTTATAAACTGATCTAATCGAGAATTTACATGTATATTTTCGGTTATAATCGAGAATATACATGTATATTTTCGGTTATAATCGAGAATATACATGTATATTTTCGGTTATAATCGAGAATATGCATATTTTTGATTCATGATTTCTCGACAGATTGAATTAGAATTACGAAAAAGAATTCATCAAGGAAAGCTTTTGGTGATAATTGGCCCTAGGCAGGTGGGAAAGACTACGCTTATGAAGCAAGTCTTAGATTTTCCGAATAACAAAGTATTGTGGTTGAATTGCGACAATCCAGATGACCGGTTGAGTCTTCATGGAGCAACAACTTCTGCTCTTCAGGCACTTATCGGAGCTTACAAATTGGTAGTTATTGATGAAGCTCAACGAGTTCCGAATATTGGGCTTACTCTGAAAATTATGGCAGACGAATTCCGGGAAGTTCAAGTTATTGCTTCAGGTTCATCAGCTTTAGATCTAGCCAATTCAATCAAAGAGCCGCTTACCGGTCGCAAACGAGAATTCCAACTTTACCCAATTTCTACGGAAGAACTCTGCTTACATACTTCTTCCCGGGAAGAGAAACGACTCCTAGAACAGCGTATGGTTTTCGGCTTTTATCCTGAAGTAATCAATCATCCAAGCGAGGCTCAAGAAGCACTTCAGGAAATCACAAACAGTTATCTCTACAAAGATATTTTGAGTCTGGCAGAAATCCGCATGCCTGCAATTTTACAAAAATTACTACTGGCCTTGGCACTACAGGTTGGTTCCGAAGTCACATTCAACGATCTGGGGAATACGGTAGGAATAGATAAGGAAACAGCAGAAAAGTATATTGACTTGTTGGAAAAAGCATTTGTGATTTTTCGGTTGAACTCATTTAGCAGGAATATGCGTCGGGAGCTCAAAAAAAGTCGGAAAATATACTTTTGGGACAATGGAGTAAGAAATGCCATCATCAATAATTTCAATTCTCTGGATCTAAGGACAGATAAAGGAGCACTCTGGGAGAATTTTCTCATCAGTGAGCGGATGAAATATCTAAGCTACAACCGGATTCATTCTAATGTTTATTTTTGGAGAACCACCACAGGGAAAGAACTGGACTGGCTGGAAGAGCGAGAAGGAAAGCTGTTTGCTTTTGAAGCAAAATGGAATCCCGGGCGTAGAGCTAAGCTACCACTGGGGTTTGAAGAAGCCTATCCTGAAACTGAGTTTCAAGTAGTCCACAGAGAGAATTATTTGGATATCCTGACTCAATAAAGACATGATTACTTAAACCCGCAACGGTAAATATCACTATGTATATCTGCTCTTCTACCAGTAAGGGAGCAAAGCGACATAAGATTTGGTAAACTTTAGCGATGAGGTGACATCGGACATCCGTTTCCCATCTTCCAGCCAATAAAGCAAGGAAAATATGGCTACTGGCATCATTGCGGATAATCATAAATTTAATCATCTACTCTGTCGCGTACGCCCTATTTTTTGACATATTTAACCCTTAACTTTTTGGTGACTAAGCAGTAGGTTTGGATACTGGAAATAATATCACCTAAAAAAAAGTAACTATGGCACTGATCAATCCCCACATCAATTTTAACGGGAATGCGGAAGAAGCATTCAATTTTTACAAATCTGTCTTTGGCGGAGAATTCGCAAACATTACGCGTTTCAAGGACCTCTCCATCCCTGAAAATCCGATAGCAGAACATGAGGCAAATAAGATCATGCATATTGCTTTGCCTATCGGAAAAAATGTTTTGATGGGCAACGATGTCCCCGAAAGAATGGGCCGGGTAAATGAAAATGAAAACAGGTCTAAAATAGCTGTCAGTGCAGAAAGCAAAGAAGAAGCTGATCGGATTTTTACCGGACTTACAGATGGCGGAAGTATAGAAGTCCCGATGAATGAAAGTCCTTGGGGTTCCTTTTTTGGGATGTTCAGAGACAAATACGGGATTGAATGGATGGTGGATTTCGATCCAAAGCACAAAGGAACAGTATAAGCCGGCACTAGCTCTTCGAGGTTTGCAATCCCGAAGGGCTATCCCGGGATTTCCAAATCCATACTACATGCTCCCGTTGGTGCATTTGGGTCAAAATCGTTGGCATATACTCGATGAAAAAATTCCGAATAGCCAAGTTAACCACACATCCAGCTTCTGGAGAAGCAGGATAACAATGCTTTGTGACATCTGCGGTTTAAAAAGATGCCCCCGATTCATTTTTTTATGTGTTTATAATTTGATTTTTAGCGGTCACATAGCCTGTCCCGATCCGCCTCGGCGGATCGGGAGAATCTCGCACAGCGAATAATCACCCCTCTCCCGAAGCAAGCCTGCCGGTAGGCAGGTTCAGGACAAGTTGTGTGATCCTGTAGGTACGGGATCATGATCGATTTCATACAGACAAAAAGGCAGTTGGTGTAATCTATTTGAAATCGTTAAGTTTTCATCACTCTTTTGTATTAAAAAAGAATTTATAGTAGGAATTAAAAACTATCAGACTAGCATCATGTTCATTACTGCACTCACCTCTTTGACTGCATCTAAGTCGGAAAAACCCAAATTTTCATTTAAGTACAGAAATGATGGCCGTCTATTGCCTTTCAATAGTTGCCTAACATGTTTACTCCTTTTCGTTTCAGTTTTCCAATCCCTAGTGGCTCAGGAAATTGGATTTCCCTGTGATTGGATCAACCCAGTTGGGCACGAAACAACTTCAGATGGACAACTTTTATTTAAGGACCACACCACGCAAACAATCCATGAATTTACTCCGGATAGTTCAGATCAGAAAGCAGTAGTGAGTAGAGATCAGAAAACCGTCGTGCGTTTCGGCCCCATTTCTAAGACAGAGATATACCGTTTAGATAAAAATTCATGTACTCTTATAACCTCCATTCCTGTCAAAACTGAATATGCTACCTTCAGCCATTCCGGAGATCAGCTGTTTTTATTGCATTCCAAGACCTGGCGGGACATATCCCTAACTTCTCACGAAACCAAAACCGGAACTCCTATTTCATCCAGAAAAGTTTCTTCACGAGCAAATGCTCTTACCCTGAATAGTAATGATTCACTGGTAGGTATTTCGTCAGGATCATTGATAAAGATTATGGGAGCAACTAATCTTAAGACAGCAAAAGTGTTTTGGGAAGAAAAGAGACAAATGCATGTGGAGTTTAATCCTGTAAAACCCATGCAAGTAGCCAGTGCCACGCCTGATGGAACTATCCAAATTAGAGACTTAGAACAACATGCCTTGTTGGCTGAAATAAAAGCTCATGGCAAGACTATCAACACGCTTCAGTTTGATCCAACCGGAGAATTCATTTTCATCCAAGATGAGAAAAATAACTTATCTGTTTGGGATATTTCAAATGAAAAAGAAGCCTTATATAGAAAAAATGTGGAAGGAAATCTTGTATTTGATGGATCCGAATCAATTCACTGGCGGGAAGGAACTGAACTTGTCACACAGAATCTATCAGAGTTAGCAAACAGTGTTCAATTAGACAGCGGCTATTCTTTCCTCTTTCCCTTAGAAAATAAGCTACCGGGATTTGTCTTTTTTCCACAACCTATTGTAGACTGGAGGCCAGAAACAGGAATTCAATTTGGCGCAAGTGCTTCTTTCTCCTTTTTCCCTAAGTCATTCAGACAATACCCACCGGCGATATTACCATCTTCTATAGTCCCGAAAATCACCTATGGACCGGATGGCAAGCAGCTATTCACATCTATAGAATCTGAAGTTTATTCCGCAAATGGTTGGAATTTCAACAATCGGATTGAATATAATAACAGAGCAAGAAACTACTATTTCGGTATTGGAAATCTCGCAAGTAGAGATATTAGAGAATCCTATTCCACCAATGTTTTTTCCTTTAAAGGCGATGCCATTAAACATTTGAGTAGGGTATGGAAAGTGGGACTTGGCTACACTATCCGGCATGATAGCCCGGCAGAATTCGAAGAAAACAAAACAATTTCAGCAAAAGGCGTATCAGGCGGCTGGCTAATAGGCGGAGGGCCTGTGGTACAGATTGATTTTAGGGATGATTTCATTTTCCCTACCAAAGGGAGCTTTTTGGATACCAGGTTTTATCTCTATCGTACTACTTTTGGAAGTGATTTTCAATATAAAGAAGCATTGTTCGACTATAGAAAATATGTACCAATTCGAGTTGGTAAGATCCCCAAAGTATTGGCTTTCCAGGCTTTTAGCCATCTTACATTTGGACGGGATGTCCCCTTCTATCAACTTCCCCACATTACCTCTGACAAGTTGCTGCGAGGAGTATTTCGAAACCTGTACATAGATAGACAATCGGCTTATATTCAAAGTGAATTCAGGTCATATTTCTCGCCAAGCGATACACGATTTGGCTATGTGCTTTTTATTGGGGCAGGAGATGTGGCCGATAGCTTTCTGAAAGACTGGCAACCTGACATTAAACTTGTTTACGGTGCAGGTTATCGTCAGCAATTGGTACCCAAACTGCGTCTGGACTTTCGAATAGATTTTGCCATCAGCAATGAGGGCGACTTGGGGATATCCGGTGGAGCGGGTGTGACGTTTTAACTAGAGGTGATTGGAAAAAATGGAATTGATAAGTACAATGCAGAATTCCAGGAAGCATAAATGGCTTAAATACATCCTAAATCCAACATTGATTTTGGCGGCAACCCGAAAATGGTTGTATAGAGATGGTAAAAAGGTCGCACTGATCATGATGATCTATACACCGATCTATCTTTTGCTGATGCTCTTGACTTATAGGCAAGGGCAAGAAAGTATGGTAAGTATCTATGGAACACCCGACCTATGGTTGATACTGGCAATCCATGGCATCCTGGAAGTAACGTTGATTTACTATATCCTAATTTTTCATGTTGCCTTACCTCTTCTTAAATCCAGAAACTTTAAAAAGTTCCTATTTCAAATCTGCATTTTTTTCATGGTGCTATTTGTCTATGAGTATTTTCTGAATTTCCATGTAGGTTCGCCGGCAGTTAAATACGGGATGACATTTGAAGATTTTTTGATTTGGCACGTTTTAGTCAATATTGCGATACTGTTTATTGGTTTTTCCGTAGCCATTTTGATAGAATGGAATGCCAAGGGCAAACTGGAAAAAGAACTTGAAAAGCAGAAGAATGAAGCGGAGCTATCAGCAATAAAGCATCAGATCAACCCCCATTTTTTGTTCAACTCCCTAAGTTTTATTTACAGTAAAGCGATTTTAAACAACGATGAGGTAGCCCAAGCCGTCCTACTCTTATCGGATATTATGAGATATGCTTTGAATCGTGATGAGGACAAATACGGAAAAGTCGATGTAATGCAGGAAATAATCCATGTGAAAAATGTAATCCAAATCAACCAGATGCGGTTTGACAATCAACTCAATATCCGATACCTTGAAAAAATAAACAACGCAAATGCCCGGATTCCACCATTGGTACTGATCACACTTGTCGAAAATGGGTTTAAACATGGTGAAATGAATGATCCAAACCACCCGTTAACGATCCAAATAGAAATAGATTCAATAAAATTGCATTGGTACATGTGCAATAGAAAAAAAAGAGGCGCAAAAGAACTATCACATGGAATAGGGCTTAATAATGTCCGTAAGCGACTTGAATTGGTATATGGCATTAGACATCAGTTTCAAATCAAAGAAGACGAAAATTTCTATATTACTGATCTAACAATTGACTTGTAGATACCATGATAACCTGTATAATCATCGATGATGAACAGCATGCTATAGACTTGCTCAAACTTCATATCAATCAAGTACCTTTCCTTGTGTTGAAAGGAGCTTTCACAAATCCGGTAACGGCATTGGAATTTCTCCATGAAGAACAAGTAGACCTTATATTTCTGGATGTGCAATTACCGGGGATGAATGGCATCGAGTTTTTGGAAACCATCCAAAATAGAAATAAGGTAATATTGACAACGGCATATAACAGTTATGCTATTGAAGGCTTTGACCACGCTGTCGTGGACTACCTGCTCAAGCCCATTGCTTTTCCACGTTTTATGCGGGCTGCACAACGGGCCCTGTCATTTTTCAAGCCGGTTTCTGAACAGGTAGAAGATGATTATATATTGGTAAAGACTGAATCTAAAAGCAAATTGGTAAAAATCAACTTTAAAGATATTCTGTATGTGGAAGGACTTAAAAACTATGTGCGTTTTCATACAATTGACGGAACACCTATAGTCGCACTACTTAATTTAAAGGACTTGGAGATTCGTCTTTCCAAAAATAGTTTTGCCCGTATCCATAAATCTTTTATTGTATCAATCAGTGCCATAGAGCAAATTAATGGAAACCAAGTGAGGTTGAAAGGCAGTGCCAATCTAATTCCTATAGGGAGTTCCTATAGGGAGATTTTTATGTCCGCTTTAGAAAAAAAACTGCTTACCAATAAAAATTCAATTGACTAGTTTGAGTGGAGATTCCGACGAACTGAAGTTTACGGAAAATATATTCTACGCATAGCTAATTGACCTGCACGAAATCCTTAATTTAGGATCAGTAAAGTCCAGAGAACTGGAGACAACAGCTATTAAGTGTAAGTAAATAATTTGGTGTTCATTGATAAATGAAGAAAATTTTCACCCTAAGCATTCTACTCATTACAAGTCAGCTTCTGTTTGCTCAGGAACTCCCAGTTTTTCTCAAAGAAAGAATTGACTTTTGTAATTCGAATTTCACAGAGGATAAAGCAATTCAACTTCGAAAAGAGCTAAACGAACTTGAAAATTATTTTGTGAGAAAAGGTCTTTTAGCTGATAAATCCGGGATCAGTTACTACGCCGTATATGAGAGAATAGCCAAAGAAAATGACCTTAATTTTGAAATTGACACAACTTTCGAGTTGTTAGAAACTCTTGAATTTCAAGAATATACAACTTGCTTTTATAAAGTTCTAACTTCTGAGCAACTATCCCAATTGAATTCTAAACATTTAGAAGCTGCGGAGAAGATAGCAGAAGATAATGATAGTAATATTACTCCGGGAATAGTCGCTCAAAAAATCATTAACAATCTCGATGCAAGTGATTTTGATCTAGAGTTTTACAAAGTGTCATCACTTTTGGCTTTTTACCGTATTGCATCTCCAATGACATCATTGAACTTTGGGTTACCGGAATTTGGTAAAACTACTGCTTCAAATATTCAAACAATTAAAGTAGAGCTAGATAAGGATAGTAAACTCAAAATTGACAATAACACGTTGACTATGGATGAAGCAAGGCAACGAATTCATGAATTCTTATTAATAGAACCGAATTTAAAAGGAATCGAATTAACCACATTTAGAAACACACCTTATAAATCTTATTTGGAAGTTATTGAAATGTTTAACTCTGTTTATTCTGACTTAAATAAAAACATGGGTAATGTGTCGAAGAATATTATAATCAATGACCCTAAATAAAAAAACATAATAAGTAACCAAGTTAAGCCCCACCTATCCGGCTTCTGGAGAAGCAGGATAACTCTAGTGACCTCTGCGTAATCCTCCGTGGGCTCAGAGTGGTTAAAAAAATGCCCCCATCAAGCTTATCGCTTTCAGGGGGCATTTCAATTATAACTAACTTTTATACCTTACTTAATGATTTTCGTGCTTAGTTGGATCATAGTTGGCTTCCAATTCTGCCAAGCCTTTTTTACCGTACGCTATCTTGGTAATCACCACATACAGCACGGGCACAAAGAAGATCGCCAAGAAGGTAGCTGCCAGCATCCCTCCGATCACCGTAAATCCGATCGTCTGTCTTGCCACAGCGCCTGCACCATTGGATATAGCCAAAGGAACCACACCAAGGATAAAAGCCAGGGATGTCATGATAATCGGACGAAGCCTCAACCTCACCGCTTCCAGCGTAGCCTGAATCAATGGCATACCTACATCCACCCGCTCTTTGGCAAATTCCACGATCAAAATGGCATTCTTGGCAGCCAAACCAATCAGCGTAATCAAACCAATCTGGGCGTAGATGTTATTATCCAATTTCGGAAGGAAGTGAAGTGCGATGATCGCTCCAAATGCTCCCAACGGCAAGGCCAGCAAGACGGAGAATGGCACAGACCAACTTTCATACAAAGCTGCCAAAAGCAGGGATACCAGCACAATAGCAAGCGTAAAGATCAAAATAGTAGCATTGCCGGAAGAAAGCTCTTCCCTACTCAAGCCGGAGAAATCATATCCATACCCTGCAGGTAAAACTTCCGCCGCCACTTCCTCCAAAGCCGCAAGTGCCTGCCCACTACTAAATCCGGGAGCCGCATTCCCATTTATTTCGGCAGATCGGAATAGGTTATAGTGAGAAATCACAGGAGCATTTTCTACCACATCATATTTTATCAATGCACTTAAGGGAACGGATTCTCCCCCATTACTCTTCACATAATATTGTTCCAAATTATTGATTCCAGCCCGATAGGCTGTATCCGCTTGCGTCACCACGCGGAAATTCCTACCGTATCTGGTGAAGTCATTGATATAGGAGCTCCCCATGTAATTGGACATGGTAGTAAAGATCTCGGTCAGAGGAACACCTAATTTCTTGGCTTTTTCTCTGTCCACAGTCACATGATATCCGGGAGTTTTGGCGGTAAAGAAACTGTATGCCATTGCGATTTCAGGGCGTTGGTTTGCTGCGGCAAGGAATTGTCCCATCGTCTGCTCAAACTCCTTGATATCGCCTGTAGCCGACCGTTGCTCCAGCATAAAACTGAACCCACCGGTACTACCCAAACCCGGAATCGCCGGGGGCGGTACCACCACGATGTTTCCTTCTGAGATAGCCGAAAATTTTTGATTTAAAGTACCCAAAAGGCCATTTAACTGAAGCGCAGGATCCTTTCTCTGATCCCATGGATCCATCTGTACAAAGAACGTTGCTGCGTTTGGCTTAAACGAGAAGTTGATCACATTCAATCCACCGATACCTGTGACGTGATTAATGCCTTCAGTTTCTTCCAAAATCCTATTCATTTTCTGCATCACCTCCTGAGTTCTGTTACTTGCAGATCCTTCAGGCAATTGCAATGTCACAAATAGTCTTCCCTCATCCTCTGTAGGCAAGAATCCTGTAGGTTTGGTCTGGAACAAACCGAAAGTACCTGCGAAAATGCAAATGAGCAAAATCAATACAAGTGGTGCTCTTTTGATACTATTTCTCACACCATTGGTATAGCTGCTTGTAGTCCGTTCAAACCACAAATTAAACTTATAGAAAAACTTATTCAGGCCTTTTCCCTTCTCATTTACTTCAGAAGGTTTCAGAAGCAGCGTACACAGTGCAGGAGTCAAACTCAAAGCCACAAATGCAGAAATCAATACTGAGATCGCAATTGTGATCGCAAACTGCTGATACATTCTACCTACAATACCCGGAATAAATCCTACCGGAATAAACACGGCTGCCAAAATCAATGCAATCGCAATTACCGGCGCAGTGATGTCTTTCATCGCCAAGCGTGTGGCTTCTTTTGCAGATATCTTCCTAGAGTCTATGTAATGCTGCACAGCCTCCACTACCACAATAGCATCATCCACCACAATACCAATCGCCAACACAAATCCGAAGAGTGTCAGTGTATTGATCGTAAAACCCAGTAAGGGGAAGAATATAAAGGTACCGATGATGGAAACAGGAATCGCAAGAACAGGAACCAATGTAGCTCTCCAACTCTGCAAGAATAGGAATACTACCAGAATTACCAGAATCAACGCCTCCACGAAGGTGTGCATCACTTCGTTGATCGAAACTTCTACCACAGATACTGATTCAAATGGAACCGTATACTTCATGTCTGTAGGGAAGCTCTTCTGTAGTTCATCCAACGCTGCATAAACACCTTCGGCTGTTTCCAGCGCATTACTTCCCGGGGCTTGGTAAACCAGCAAAATCGCTGCTTCTTCCCCATCAAGTGTAGAATATCTACCATAGTCAAACTGACCCAATTCTATTCTGGCTACATCTTTTAGATATACTAAAGAACCATCTTCAGGATTTGTCCTCAATACGATGTCATCAAACTCCTCCGCTCTTTCCAATCGGCCGTTCACGGTAATAGGATATTCGAATGCCTGCGTATCATATTGAGGCATACTTCCCACCGTCCCCGCTGCTACCTGCAAGTTTTGCTCCTGAATGGCAGCTGTTACTTCCCGTGCTGAAATACCGTATTGGGCCAGTTTATCAGGCTTGAGCCAAACCCTCATACTGAAGTCCTGACCAATTGCCGTGATATCACCTACACCTTTTACCCGAAGCAGTGCATCCTTGATGAAAATATTAGTGTAGTTGGACAGGAATTTTCCGTCATGAGACCCTTCAGGAGAAGTGATACTCAGCACCATCATAATGGATGGATTTCTCTTTCTCACAGTTACTCCCAGTCGGCGGACAGCCTCCGGAAGAGAAGGTTCGGCAATGGATACCCTGTTTTGCACATCCAAAGTAGCTATATCTATGTCCGTCCCTACCTCAAAAGTGACGTTCATCTGCATTTGCCCTGTACTGGTGTTATTCGAAGAAATATAAGCCATCCCCGGAGTACCGTTCACTTGGGTCTCTATCGGTGTGGCTACCGTCTGCTCTACCGTCTGTGCATCCGCACCCGTGTAATTGGCAGATACCGAAACCACGGGAGGCGTGATGTCAGGATACTGGGTAACGGGGAGATTTAGAATCGCCAAAACTCCGACCAGCACGATGACGATCGAGATCACCATTGCCGTCACTGGCCGTTTTATAAATACGTCTGATATCATTATTAATTAATCAAGTCTTATTGAAAAAACGATTTATTGGGCAGCAGTCTGCTCAGTAATCTGAGCACCTTCACGCAACTTCTGGATACCGCTCACTACGATTTTGGCACCTTCCTGCACTCCACTTCTCACCACGATGCCCTCGCCTATCTGTGTGCCTAGAATCACATTTTGCTGCTTCACTGTATTATCTTCCTGCACCACGTATACAAAATATTCCCCCATCTGCTCAGTCACAGCACGGTATGGAATCACCAATTGCTCTCCAATATCCTCATTGAGTACCTGAAGATTTACAGTCATTCCTGCAATCAGGTCACGCTCAGGATTGGGAAATTGAACACGTAGATTGATAGTGCCCGATTGTCTTCCCACAGCTCTGTCTATAGTGGTGAATTTCCCGTTGTATGGATATACACTACCATCACTGAATTTTATCCTAAACAGTGAATCAGGCTTCTCTTCCGACTTTAGAATCTTATTGAATCTTGTTATCTCCCGCTCATTGATTACAAAATTCAAGGCCATTGGATCGTTTGAAGAGAGGGTATTCAACAAAGGCTGACCGGGGGAAACTTGTGTCCCAAGTCTCACCTGAGAGATACCCACAGTACCGTCAAAGGGAGCTACCAGTACCGAATAATTATAATCCGTGCTAGCTGATTCGTACTGAGCCTTTGCTGAGCTTACCTGGGCTTTGGCATTCAATACTTCCGTCTGGGCATGATCCAAGGTCTGCTTTGCTATAGCATCCTCGGCATCCAATCTCTTATAGCGCTCATAATCCTTTTCCATTCTCGCCAGATTTGCCTCTGCACTTTGTACCAAAGCATCAGCCTGCTGTACAGTAGCGGCATATTTGCTACGGTCAATCTCGTAAAGCTTCTGGCCCTTCTTCACTTCCTGACCATCCTGTATATAGATATTGGTAATATACCCGCCTATTTGCGGACGGATTTCCACCTCATTCAAGGGCACAAGGGTTGCTGGATATTGGTCAAGGCCTGTCACGGATTTTTTCACCAAAGTATAAGTAGTGACTGCGGTGGCTGCCGGAGCTTGTTGTCCGGCCTGCTGCTTTTGTCCGCAAGAAAAACCCGCTAGAATCAAGGCTGAAAAAGCCACTAGTTTGTATGATAAGTTCATCTGATATAAAATTTAATGCTGTTCTTATTAATTGATAGTACCTAATGCTTTTTCCAGATCAAGTTTGTCTTCCAAGACTTGGTAGAAAGCATTGATATGGTTAATCTGGGCTGTTTGAAGATCTGTCTCAGCTACCACCAATTCCACATAGGCTTTGATCCCTTCATCATATTGCATCTTGATGATATTGTAAACTTCCTCAGCCATTTCCATATTCTCTCTGATCATCTGCCATTGGTAGATACTGCTGTTGTAATCTGCCAGAGCGGTGGAGTATTCCGTCTTTATCTGATTCCCCAGATTTTCAATTTCCACGTTCCCACGCTCTACCTGAAGTTCGGCGGCTTTCACTTTATGAACCCGTTTTCCTCCCTGGAAAATCGGAATAGCCAGATTCAATCCCACTGCTGAAATAGGATAGGATGTATTGTATAAGTCCGAGAAATTCGGGCTGAAATAATTCCAATTGTATCTGTAATAGGCAGACAACTGAGGAAGGTAATTCCATTTTTCATACCCGGTCTGGATTTCATTGAGCGTTTGCTGGGTTTTCAAAAGTTGGTATTCTATGCGGTTCTCAAGGATTAGCGGATCTGCTGCATCCCCGGCGATATTTCCCACGGCTCCTTCCACATCAAACTCAATCCTAAAATCCAGACTATCAGGATAGCCCATCAATTGCTTCAGGTAGTCATATTTGGCATCGAAAGAGTTAGCCACTCTATTTCGGTCACTCTTCACATTGGTCAGGGCAATCGACGCACGCTGGTAATCTGTCTTGTCTACCAATCCCGCATCAAAGCGGCTGTAAGCATCTTTGTATTGCTTCTCCAGACGATCCAGATTTTGATCAAGGATTTTCAGTTGCTCTTCGGATAATAGAATAGAGTAAAAAGCTTTACTCACATCCACCACGGTATTGATCCGCGCATCCTCTATCACTTGCTCAAGTTGCTGACGGTAGTACTTAGAGGATTTCGAAGCGAAAAGCTGGTCCCGATTGAATAAGGTCTGGTCCGCCTGAAGCAAAACATTTGAATTGTAAGGCTGGCCAAAAGTGATCAGTTGATCACCAATGATCTGCTGCTGAAGCTTGATATTATAGGCTCCTGCCGCAGAGGCAGTAATCTGAGGATACCAGTCGGCCAAATTTGATTTGATATTGCGGTCTCCTATCTCCCTGTCTAGCTGTGCCTGTCGGATGATCGGACTCCGCTCCAGAGCAAATTCCACCACCTGCTCCAAGGTCAACACACCTTGGGGCACAGTACTTTCTTCCTGACTGTAGGCAGCTTTTGACAAGAGTATAATACTCAGGCTCACCAACAGTAAACGTTTTTTGAACATCTGTGTAATAATTAATTGGTTTAGTTTGAAAAAGGTGTTTGGGTTATGCGCTCTTGATCCCATCCCAGATCAGCTGGGAGATCTCTTCTAGATTCACATTATTTCTGGCTAGTTTGTTTTTAAAATTCATTTTGACTCTCACGATAGATTTTATGTTGCTATTGACCAAAATGGATAATACTACGGGATTGATGTCACGGATAGCTCCTTCGTCCATGCCTGACTGAAAAAAACCGTATGCCCATTCATGCCAAACATTAGGTTTATTTTGAGTCTCCTCAGAATTGAATGGAGAATTCAGAAACTGATCATAGAACCCATGAAATGAAGGGTTTAACTCATAAAAATCGGTTAAATTTTTCCAATAATTATTAAATCGATCTTTAAATACCAGCGTAGTATCGTCCCGCTCTGAGACATATTTCTTGATTTCCCCGGCTACATACTCGTAAATCCCAAAGATCAATGCCTCCTTATTTTCAAAATAAGTATAAATGGTACCGGCTGCAACGCCGGCATTCTTTGCCACTTGACTTACAGGGCTTGCATGAAAGCCATGCTCCTGAATCAAATCAAGCGCACTTAGGATGATACACTTCTTTTTATCTATCAAATTATCCATGGATTTATAGGATGAATGAACGTTCAATCACAAAGCCCTCCCCAAAGTTCCTGCAATCGAAAAAATAAATCAGAAATTTTAAGGATGGCATTTATCGTTTACAAGAATTAAAAATAAATCAGTTGAAAATGAATAAGTTCTATACGATCAAAGCAGTTTCCGGCATTTTACACAGGGATTTAATATTATTTTAACCCAATAATTGGTAACATTGCATCCCAATTGAAAACAGCTGCGGATGTGGCGAAATTGGTAGACGCACTAGACTTAGGATCTAGCGCCGCAAGGCATGGGGGTTCGAGTCCCTCTATCCGCACTAAAACCTCTCAGAATAATCTGGGAGGTTTTTTATTTTTATTAACTGGGTCAGATCCTAGGATAATTTTTTCTATAATCCCTATTTTGCAATTTGTCCGTACCCTATTAACCTTATTCTATGAAAAACTTACTAGTCCTTTTATTGCTTCTTCCCTCCGTGGTTTTTGCTCAAGCGAAAGTCGACACGATAGAAGTCTACAGCGAAGCAATGAATAAAACGCTAAAAGCAGCCGTCACTATTCCTTCTTCTTATGACGGCACTAAGCAATTTGCCACTCTGTACCTGCTGCATGGCGGAAGTGGAGTTTTCAGTGACTGGCATCAAAAGGTCACCGAACGGGGACTCCTCAATCGAATGGCTGAGGAATACGAATTGATTATTGTCACTCCGGGCGTAGGGCCGCATAGTTATTATTTCGATAGCCCAAAAATGGATTCGGTACAATATGAGACTTACATCACCACTGAACTTATCCCCCACATAGACAAAACGTACAAGACCCTGGCTCAAAAAGAATCCAGAGCAATCACCGGCTTATCAATGGGCGGGCACGGAGCCATCGTACTCAGCGCAAAGCATCCCGATCTCTTCACTGCCGCTACCAGCATGAGTGGTGTAATGAACATCGACACCCGCTTATGGAAAGTTCCGGCAGAATTCAGTACCCTTAGACAAAGCCAACAACAAGAAATGTTGGGTAAGGATCTTCTGTATGATGCACCGTTCAGTACTTATACAGCAGTGGGATTAGTCGACAAAATGAAAGAGAATGGAATTGCCTTGTTAATGGACTGTGGTGTGGATGATTTCTTATTGGAAACCAACAGACAAATGCATCAACTACTTCTGGACAATGGCACCCCACATGACTACACTGAGCGTCCGGGAGCCCATACTTGGGAGTACTGGACTGACGCGCTTCCCTTCCATTTACTCTTCGTGGATAAGCACCTCAGCAGATAATTCCGGGGAATATTAACTACGATACATGTAAATTAGCTTAGAATTCTGAGCTAAAATTTGCTTTTTGCAGACCATCCAAAAGATAATTATGTCGCAATTTGATACAATCAGGCCTTTTTATGACGCAGAAGCCAATGCTGCAATCCGCAAGATTGTAGACGATCCGATGCTCGAGGCAATGATGAGTTTCACCTTTCCGTCTGATACTAAGGAGCATTGGAAAGACCTGATGGTTCATACGCACTCGCTAAGAGACTTTCAGGTCAACTTTATTTACCCGGGAGTACAGAAAGTTTTAGAGAAAAGCTCAGAAGGATTGAGTACGGGTGGCTTTGAGCAACTGCAATCCAATACCGCTTACCTATTCATATCAAATCACCGGGACATTATCCTAGATACTTCCCTGTTGAATGCTTGTCTGTATGAAAATGGCCTTATCCTCACGACTTCTGCTATTGGGGACAATTTGATCCAGAAACCATTCTTGCATACGCTTTCGCGGCTAAACAGAAATTTTGCGATAAAGCGTGGACTTCAGGGTAGAGCCCTGCTCGAAAGTTCCCAGTTAGCCTCAGCTTACATCAAAAAATCTCTCCTTACAGAAAACCGATCAGTATGGACCGCACAGCGTGAGGGAAGAACCAAAGACGGCAATGATGCTACGCACAGGGGTGTACTGAAAATGCTCACCTTGGCAGAGGAGGGAGCAAATCCATTTGGTTTTTTTGAGAAAGTCAAAGTAGTGCCAATCTCCATTTCCTATGAATACGATCCTACTGATGTCTTGAAGATGCCCGAATGGCTAGCCAAGTCCCGGGATGAAAAATATGTCAAGGGTGAAAATGAAGACTTTCTGAATCTTCTTCGGGGAATCATCGGTACCAAAAAACGGATTCACCTACAAGCAAATGGGATTCTGGACAAGGAAATCCGGGAAATCTCCCAAATGGAGCTCAGCCAATCTGACAAACTCAGCAAGCTAGCCGAATGCATTGACCAAAAAATATGGACCGGATACAAGCTTTGGCCAAGCAATTACATTGCGCATGATTTACTCTATGGAGACAGGGAATATGCGAATTTCTACACAGATGCTGAAAAGATATCCTTCGAAAAAAGAATGAATGAAAAGGTCAACACAAAGAATGAATTTCTGATCAAGAGCTTTTTGGCGATGTATGCCAATCCGGTAAATAACCAAAAAGCTGCTCTCAGTACTAATTCACCTTCATCTCAATCCTAAACTTCGTGCCCTTACCCAACTCGGAGACTATTTCCATACTTCCTCCCCGTTGATCAACCAACTGCCTGACTAGCTTCAATCCCAACCCATATCCAACCTCTCCGCGGGTACCTTCATGGGAAGAAGTACCTTCCTGTAGGATCTCATTGATTTTGGAATCAGTCATACCCATTCCGTTATCTTCCACACTAAGCTCCAAAATCAAATCCAACTCCCTTCGCTTCAAATTCATTACTACCTGAATCTCACCTCCGGGGTTAGTGAATTTGATGGAGTTGGAGAGTAAATTGCCCAAAATCTGAAGCACATAGAGCTTGGAAAAACATTCAAGCTGATTTTCTTCACTTAGTCTTAAAGTGAAGTCCAGTTGTTTGACCTTAATCTGTGGAGCCAAAAGACGCATTATCGTTTCTTTGAGCTTAAGCAGATTTGTTTCGCCTTCTTTCAAATCGCGCATTCTATGTATACTCCGGTCAAATTCTCTGGACAGAATGTCTTTGGACAGATCAAGCAATGACAAACCGCTCTGCTTGATCATTTCCGAATATCCCATTATTTCTTGCCTGTCTATCTGATCACCTTCATCCAGAATCAAATCTGACAAACCGATGATCCCTCCTATTGGGCCACGGATATCATGGGCCAACTTTTTTTGACACAATTCAGATTCAAGAAGGTTATTCTTGAGATTGGCTACCAGATTATTTACCCGCAATCGATCTACTATCTGCATTGCTATCAATCTCAAAATTGCTTTCACATCCTCAGAAAGACACTTCAGGTTGCTATCCATCACACACAGCGCCCCTAGGTTATACCCTTCCGGTGAGGTCAGTGGCACTCCCATGTAATAGCGGAGATTTGGAGATCCCTTTACATAGAATTTATTCTTAAAACGCTCATCAATACTTAAGTCCTCCACTTCAAATCCCTCATTAGAGTAAGTTTGGATGGTGTATTGGCACACAGAATCTTCTCTTGGCATTTGGGAAATATCCAACCCAAATGAAGATACACTCCACTGTGTAAACGAATCGATGAGATTGACAAGGGAAATTTCTGTCCCCGAAATCTTGGCAGCGAGCTCGGTAAGGTAATTCAGCCCCTGTTTTGGTTCATAGTAGTCGATCCCAAGATTACTCAGTGCCAGAAGCCTGTCCAATTCATTCTCGTGTAAGGAAGATATTTGATTCATTTTACTACTTTTATTTCTCAGGTTACAAAAAATCCACATTTAGAATTCCTATCCAAACGAAATGAATTTTTCTTTCCTATCTCATAACTATTTACGCAATTGTAACATTCCAGGCTCTCTTTTGACAGGAATCTTGCTAGCATTCAATCTATTAATCCTCACGCCTAGTAAATCTGTTGCTCAAGCCTCCACAGAAAAAATTCCTGTAGGTCAAATTATCACTCCCTATGGGGAGATCCTAATTCAGCTCGATGATCGAACGCCAAAACATAGAGAAAGCTTCATAGAGTTGGCCAATGCGGGCTATTGGGATTCTTTGACATTCGACCGGGTCATCCCAAACTTTGTCGCGCAAGGAGGCTGTCCTGATACAGAGGAAGGATTCAATGACCCCGAATACTTACTGGAACCTGAATTTATCCCTGAGCTCACTCACGTCTATGGTGCCGTAGGCGCAGGAAGGGATGATAACCCCGGCAAATTATCTGCAAGATGCCAGTTTTATATCGTTCAAAATCCCGATGGTTTACACAGATTGGATGGTGACTACACGGTTTTTGGCCATGTAATCACCGGTATGAGCGTAGTAGAGCAAATCGTCCATTTAAAGCGCAACAGTAAAGACGAACCTATCAAGCCAGTGACTTTATCAGTCAAAATAATCCAACTATCCAAAGAGGAAGTTATCAAAAGATCCAATTGAGCAATGTTTGGATTTCAATACAGAACCCAAGACCAATAATCCAGAATGTCAACACAAAACAAACCGATCAGAATTCTGGTCGTCGGCTGCGGAAATATGGGAATTGCCCATGCAGTAGCATATCACAAGTTTCCCGAGTTCGAAATCTGTGGACTGGTATCCAGAGGTGATTCCAAGAGTAAACTTAACGGCCAACTTCAAGCCAATTATCCCTTATATTCAGATTTTGGAAAAGCTTTGGCAGAGTCAAAACCTGATGCAGTATGCATTTCCACTTATCCCGACACCCACGAGGATTTTGCCGTAAGGTCACTGGAGGCCGGATGCCATATTTTCATCGAAAAACCCCTTGCTGACTCCGTCGCAGGATGTGAGCGCATTATTGCAAAAGCTAAGGAAGTCAACAAAAAAGTAGTTGTAGGCTATATATTGAGACATCATCCATCGTGGATACGATTTATAGCAGAAGCTGAAAAGCTCGGAAAGCCGCTTGTGATGCGGATGAATCTCAACCAACAAAGTCAGGGCTACATGTGGGATGTACACCGTAATCTGATGAAAAGTCTTAGCCCAATCGTAGATTGTGGGGTGCATTACATCGACGTGATGTGTCAGATGACGAGATCCAAACCTGTCTCTGTTTCGGCTATCGGTGCCAGACTTACTGAAGATATCGCTGAAGATAATTACAATTACGGCCAACTTCAGATCCGCTTCGAAGACGGCTCGGTCGGTTGGTACGAAGCAGGCTGGGGACCGATGGTCAGTGAGACAGCTTTTTTTGTGAAGGATGTTTTTGGACCGAAGGGAGCCGTTTCCATTACCGCAAAAGACGCCGGTGCAAGCGGACAATCCGATAAGGTGGATTCACATACCAAAACCGAGTCCATCCGGATACACCATGCGGCAATAGATTCTGAAAACAGGTTTACGAAGACTGATGAATGGATAGATCTGGCTGATGAACCCGATCATCAGGAGCTTTGCAATCGCGAGCAGTTGTATTTTCTGAAAACCATTGAAGAAAATCTTAATCTGGACGATCACTTGGAAGATGCGCTCAACAGCCTCAAAATTGCCTTTGCCTGCGATGAATCGGTCAGAACCGGTGAAACAGTAATGCTTTGATATAGTTAGCTGTAAAGATTCCGGAAGCCTTGTCTTCTTTGGTTTATATGGCTGGAAGATGGGAGACAGAAGACCGAAGCGACCTCAATTCTGGCGTTTATCATTGCTTGTAATGCTTTTAAACCCCTTCCGGCAAAAAAACGACGATAGATAAACTAATCTATACAAAATTCTTTGGCACTAAAAAATGCAGGTGCTACCTTCCATTTTGATTTAAGCATGGAAAATAAAACAGTACTAATTACAGGCGGAGCTTCCGGAATCGGGCTCGCCATGGTTCAGCTATTCGCAGCAAAAAAAACTAAAGTCTATTTCATTGACATCAACCCTGAAGTGGGCGAAAAAGTGGCTCTGGATGAGCAGAAAAAAGGCTTTGATGTCACATTTCTTTGCGGAAGCGTAGCTGATCCTGCAGAATCAGAATCTTTGGTCCAATCCATCCCCGGCAAAATCGACACGCTGATCAACAACGCAGGAGTTTCCCATATAGGAAACTTGGAGACAACTTCCCCAGAGGATTTTGACCGCGTATTTCAGGTAAATGTGAAAGGGATGTTCAACTGCACCAAAGCTGCACTGCCAAAACTGAAGGAAAACGGTGGGGGATCCATTCTCAACATGGCTTCTGTAGCAGCTACGATCGGCATTCCGGATCGATTTGCGTACAGCATGACCAAAGGAGCAGCTCTTTCCATGACACTAAGCATAGCCAGGGATTATGTAGCAGACGGGATCCGCTGCAACTGCCTGTCACCGGGAAGGGTGCATACACCTTTTGTAGATGGTTTTTTGGCAAAAAACTATCCGGGTCAAGAACAGGAAATGTTTGAAAAACTCGCTGCAACCCAGCCCATTGGCAGGATGGCCACTCCGGCAGAGATTGCCGAGCTCGCCTATTTTGTAAGTGCGGATACGGGAAGCTTTATCACAGGAACCAATATTCCGATAGACGGAGGATTCTTGGGATTGAAAATGTGATTCGATTTATGAGTTGGGAATTACGATTTACGAGCTCAATGCATTTAGTTAACTCAATGACAACCTTGACTCTTAACTCTTAATTCTTGACTCTTACTTCTTGATTCTAAAATCTTATATCTTGATACCTGATACTTACTACTTATAATCTCTACTTATAATCTGATTCGATTTAGGAGTTGGGAATTACGATTTACGAGCTCAATGCATTTAGTTAACTCAATGACTATCTTGAATCTTGGCTCTTAACTCTTGACTCTAACTTCTTGACTCTACTTACTTGATACTATAATCTAATTACTTGATACTACTATGAAACTTATACGATTCGGCAAAGCCGGCAAAGAACAACCCGGAATTCAGGACGAAGATGGCAAATACCTGGACTGCTCAGCATTTGGAGAGGACTGGAATGAGCAATTTTTCACGGACAACGGTTTGGCCAGACTGGAAGAGTGGCTAAATGCCAATCAGAAGAACTTAAATGAAATTCCTTCGGATTCCAGACTGGGTTCGCCTATCGCCCGGCCTTCCAAAATCATCTGTATCGGCCTTAATTACCGGCAGCATGCCATAGAATCCGGAATGGCAGTTCCCGAGGTCCCTATCATTTTCATGAAAGCTACTTCTTCGCTTTGTGGGCCTTTTGATCCGATTCTAATCCCAAAAAACTCGGTGAAAACTGACTGGGAAGTGGAATTGGCGGTAGTCATCGGTAAGCGGGCCAAGTACGTAAGCAAAGAAAATGCGATGGATTATGTGGCCGGATACTGTGTGCACAATGATGTCAGCGAGCGTGATTTCCAACTGCATCATGGAGGACAGTGGGTCAAAGGCAAAAGTGCGGACAACTTCGCCCCGTTAGGACCTGTCTTGGTCACCAAAACTGAAATCGAAGATCCGCACAACTTAAGACTCTGGCTGAAACTGAACGGAAAGATGCTTCAGGACAGCAACACCTCTGATCTGGTTTTTGACATTCCTACACTGATCGAGCACCTGAGTCAATACATGACATTATTGCCCGGAGATGTGATTTCCACAGGAACTCCCGCAGGCGTTGGCCTGGGCTTGACCCCTCCTACCTACCTGAAAGAAGGCGATGTGGTAGAACTGGGAATCGAAGGACTGGGAGAAGCCAAGCAAACAGCAATCAACGACCCTGAAGCATGAGACTGGATTCCCACCAGCACTTCTGGAAGTACAATCCCGAGAAACACTCCTGGATCACAGACGATATGAAGGTGATCCAAGAGAATTTCCTTCCTGAAGATTTGATCCCGATTTTAAAGGAGCATCAGATTGATGGTTGCGTGGCCGTGCAGGCGGATGAGAGTTTTCGCGAAACTGCCTACTTGTTGGATCTTGCAGAAGAGCATGAACAGATCAAAGCGGTAGTGGGTTGGGCAGACCTCGCAAGTGATGAGCTGGACAAGGATCTGGATCAGTTTGCTTCGCAAAAAAAGCTGAAAGGCTACAGGGAAATCCTACAGTCCAAGAATGTGGATTATATGCTGCGAAAGGACTTTATCCGGGGCATAGAAAAAATAGGGAAACGGGGCTACACCTACGATATTTTGATTTTCCATAATCAGTTGGAAGCAACTCTGCAATTTGTAAAAAAAGCTCCGGAACAACCCTTTGTCATCGATCATCTGGCCAAGCCTAATATCAAATTGGGTATATGGAGAGCATGGAAAAAGGAAATAGCACCACTTGCCGAGCGGGAATATATCTTCTGCAAAGTATCCGGAATGGTCACCGAGGCTGACTGGAAAAAGTGGACAGCAAAAGACCTACAGATTTATTTGGAAGTAGCTCTTGAGTTATTTGGGCCAAAGCGGCTGATGTTTGGCAGCGACTGGCCTGTCTGCAAGGTGGCCGGAGAATATGAGCAGGTATTGGAAGTAATCGAGCGGTTCACAGATAGACTTTCCAAAACGGAAAAAGATGCAATTATGGGAAATACAGCTGCGGAGTTTTATGGTGTGGCATTATAATTATCCACATTCGATAGCCATCGGATGATGCCCGTAACTCTATTCTCTTTGCTTTACTGGACGGAAGACCGAAGACGGGTGACCGAAGTGCCTTTACGCCAGTGTTTTTGGAATTCTATGATGCTATTATTGCTTTACTGCCGGAAAAGAGAATATATACATGCAGAATTATTTTCTACTTTGGAAAAGAAAAAATGCTAAAAGATTCGGTTTGTGGATGTATTTCAAGATTATCGAATTGTCGTGCCACTGTCACGACAATTGAGGTGATCACATGTAATTATCCTAAATCCATGTAAAAAGCCTGAAGTTATAATATGAAAGCAAAAGATTCCGATCTCCTATTTCAAGATTTGGCTAGCATCATAGAAAAAGGCAAAAGCCAAGTTGTTTCGCAGATAAACAGTACACTTACACTGGTCTATTGGCAAATAGGGAGTAAAATAAATAGCCATATTCTGGAAAATCAGCGCGCGGAATATGGCAAGGAGGTTATTTCCCAATTGGCAATCCAATTATCCAATGCATATGGCAACTCTTTTCAGGAAAAAAACCTGCGAAGAATGATGCAGTTTGCCGAAGTTTTTCCAGATTTTCAAATTGTCGCACCACTGGCACGACAATTAAGTTGGTCCCATTTCACCATCCTAATACCTATAAAAAAGCAAGACGCACGGTTATTCTATGCACAACAATCAGCAGAATCAAGTTGGAGCAAAAGAGAATTACGTCACCAAATAGAAAGAAAAGCTTTTGAACGAAAGGAAATAGCACAGATACAATTATCTGAAGCGGACACAGAAATAAAGACAAGTTTTAAAGATCCTTATTTTCTGGATTTTCTAGGTTTAAAAGATGGCTACTTAGAGAATGATTTAGAAGGTGCCATTCTCAAAGAATTGGAGCATTTCATACTGGAGCTGGGCAAGGGATTTGCTTTTGTGGAGCGCCAAAAAAGAATCATACTAGATGGCGTGGATTTCTATATTGATTTATTGTTTTTTCACAGAAAACTTAAGCGACTTGTAGCTATCGAGTTAAAGCTCAGCAAATTTAGGCCTGCCTACAAAGGACAAATGGAACTATATTTAAAATGGCTTAATAAATACGAAAAACAAGAAGATGAAAACCCTCCAATAGGCTTGATCCTATGTGCTGAAAAAAGCAATGAGCAGATAGAATTGCTAGAAATGGGAAAGGATGGGATTATGGTAGCTGAATACTGGACTGAATTACCTCCCAAAAGTGAATTAGAAACAAAATTGCATCAAGCGTATATAGATGCCAAGTCCAGAATAGAACAAAAGAAACTCTTATAAAATGAACCTAAACCTAACCAATAAAGTCATTCTGATATCCGGTGGAGCCAAGGGAATCGGCGGTGCCATTTCCAGAGGATTGATAGCTGAGGGAGCGATTCCTGTGATGATCGATCCTTCAGAAAAAGAAGGCGCCGAAATCCTTGCTTTGGGAGAAGCTCTTCAGATTCCCATCCGGCTGTTCGAAGCTGTGGATTCAGAAAAAACAGTAAAACTTACCCTTGAAAAATACGGAAGAATAGACGGCCTGATCAACAATGCCGGAGCAAACGACAGTGTGGGACTGGAAAATGGAAGTCCGGATGCATTTGAAAAATCCGTGGCCAAAAACCTTAACCATTACTATCATTTGGCACATTTTGCTTTGCCTTATCTGAAGAAATCCAAAGGAAGTATCATCAATATTTCCAGCAAAACAGCGGTGACGGGTCAGGGAGGAACTTCCGGCTACACGGCTGCCAAAGGTGCCCAGCTTTCCCTTACCCGAGACTGGGCGGTGGAACTTCTACCTTACGAAATCACCGTCAACGCCATCATTCCGGCAGAAGTATACACCCCGCTCTATGAAAACTGGATCAACACATTTCCCAATCCGCAGGAGAAGTTAGCTGAGATCACTGCTAAAATCCCTTTGGGAAAACGCATGACCACGCCGGAGGAAATTGCAGCCATGGCTATTTTCCTACTTTCCGACAAAGCCGCCCATATCACAGGACAGCATCTCTTTGTAGATGGCGGATATACCCATCTTGACCGAGCTTTATAACAATAACCATCCCCATGACCCAAAAACCTGCCTTAGTCCCCAAGGAACTTCTGCTTCCTTTTATTTTAATCACTTCCCTCTTTGCACTATGGGGCTTCGCAAATGACATCACCAATCCTATGGTGGCCGCATTTAAGCGTGTACTCGAACTGAATAATACGCAAGCGTCTTGGGTGCAAATGGCCTTTTACGGCGGCTATTTCACCATGGCCTTACCTGCAGCTTTTTTCATCAAGAAGTATTCTTACAAGACAGGGATTCTGCTCGGTCTCGGGCTTTATGGCTTCGGGGCATTGCTGTTTTATCCAGCCGCCGCTTGGGAGAGTTATGGTTTTTTCCTAGCCTCACTTTACATTTTGACCTTTGGTCTGGCCTTCTTGGAGACTACTGCCAATCCTTATATTTTGTCCATGGGTCCGGAAGCCACGGCCACACAGCGGTTGAATCTGGCGCAGGCTTTCAATCCCATGGGAGCATTGGCAGGGCTGTTTGTAGCCAAGCAATTTATATTGAATGCACTTCAATCGAACGCAACGGATGCCGATGGGAATATCATTTTCTCTTCGCTGGATGAAGCTGCCAAAGCCGTGATCCGTACGGCCGATCTTCTGGTTATCCGCAATCCCTATGTCATCCTGGGATTGGTGGTGATTGCGATTTTGGTGATTATTGCTTTGGCGAAAATGCCCGAGAGTAAGGAGACAGGAAAGGTAGAGTTCAAAGCCACTATGGCCCGCCTGCTGAAAAACAGAAACTTTGTGGAAGGAACGCTGGCACAGATGTTCTATGTAGGTGCCCAGATCATGGTCTGGACATATATATACCAGTATGCTGAGGTTCTCGGAATCTCGAATGCCGACGCGGTTAATTATGGTTACACCGCTTTGGTTGTCTTTTTGGTAGGACGGTGGATCTGTACATTCTTGCTTCGCTACATCTCCCCTACTAAGCTGCTTAGTATATTTTCCATGCTTGCAATTCTCTTCACGGCAGGTGCTATTTTTCTACCCGGAATAAGTGGACTTTATTCTTTGGTGGCAATTTCCTTCGCTATGTCCTTGATGTTTCCCACGATATACGGAATCGCTCTGGATGGATTGGGTGAAGATTCCAAGTTTGCTGCTGCTTATCTAGTCATGGCAATTGTGGGCGGAGCGATCATGCCCACACTACAGGGAATGATCTTGGACATCGGTGGAGTTGGATATGATGATACGTTGATTTTGGGAGTTCCTGAAGTCAATTTCTCATTTATTTTGCCCCTTAGCTGTTTTGTGATGGTGTTGTTGTTTAGTTTGAGGGTGAAGAAATTGGAAAATTGAAGTCCAAGTCTGAAGAACTTGAACGAGTGTTAGCAATTATAGTTAACCACGGTGGCCACAGAGGATATCGCAGAGGTCACTGATTAGAGTTGACTGTCAAGCAAGAAGTCCATTTTGATGAGGGGCTGCGGCAGTCAGGAGACTGCAGCGGAGTAGTTCGATCTTTAGGCGTCATTGCGAGAAGCGAGGCACGAGCGACAAAGCAATCTGTTCATGATAATAGATTGCTTCTCCGCCTGTGGCGGATCGCAATGACGGAAAAAGGATCTCTCTGCTATTGGCCCAAGTAACTTGTGCCAATCTTAATTGCAGTCTGAAGACTGCATTATAATGTGTCCAAGTCATGAGACTTGAACAAGGGATTACAGATTTTGAATTATTTGATTACGATAGAACCATGAAAACCCAAACCTTTGTATTGATCTGTGATCTGAAAGACGACCAAGAGTTGGGAAATTACTTCGATGCTATTGGCGCAATTATAGTTAACCACGGTGGTCACAGAGGATATCGCAGAGGTCACTGATTAGAGTTGACTGTCAAGCAAGAAGTCCATTTTGATGAGGGGCTGCGGCAGTCAGGAGACTGCAGCGGAGTAGTTCGATCTTTAGGCGTCATTGCGAGAAGCGAGGCACGAGCGACAAAGCAATCTGTTCATGATGCTTCTCCGTCTGTGGCGGATCGCAATGACGGAAAAAGGATCTCTCTGCTATTGGCCCAAGTAACTTGTGCCAATCTTAATTGCAGTCTGAAGACTGCATTATAATGTGTCCAAGTCATGAGACTTGAACAAGGGATTACAGATTTTGAATTATTTGATTAAGATAGAACCATGAAAACCGAAACCTTTGTATTGATCTGTGATCTGAAAGACGACCAAGAGGCAATTCAAGCCTATGTGGAATGCCATAAAGCCGTGGCTCCCGCAATCATAGAAAGTATCAGGGAAGCGGGGATTTTGCAAATGAGCATCTATCGCTGGCGTCACCGACTGAGCATGATACTGGTTGGGGATGAAAACTTTACTTTCGAAAAGAAAGCCGCCCTGGACAATGCCAACGGAAAAGTACAGGAATGGGAAGCTTTTCTCGGACAATACCAAACCAATCTGCCCGGCACTCCCGATAATTGGCGCTGGCAATTGATGGACAAAATCTTTGAATTCAACGCCTAAAATAACCCCTATGCAAAAATTACTCTTAGTACTCAGCCTACTTATGACAAGCATGATCGTCAACGCTCAAGAAATTATCCTTCCGCTATGGAAAGGCACTCCCCCGCTTCAGGAAGATATGGGTCTGGAAGAAAAAGCCGTAGAAGAAGGTATTATCCGGATAGAAAACGTACAGATCCCCCAGATCGAGGTTTTTCTGCCAAGCAAGCAAGTGCGTACCGGTCAGGCAGTTGTTATCTTCCCCGGAGGAGGCTACCATATTTTGGCTTATGATTGGGAAGGAAGAGATTTTGCCAAGTGGCTGAATACCCATGGAATTGTGGGAATAGTGGTCAAATACAGACTTCCCGACTCCAAATCCCTGACTGATGCCAAAGAGGTTCCCCTGCTTGATGCGCAGCGTGCAGTGCGCCTCGCCCGACATCATGCAGAAGAATGGATGATTGATCCCGACAAAATCGGCGTCATGGGCTTCTCCGCCGGAGGACATTTGGCATCTACAGTCAGCACCCAATATGCCCATGAGGTGGAAAGGTCAAAAGACGCAATTGATGCACTTTCTGCCCGTCCTGATTTCTCCATTTTGGCCTATCCGGTTATTTCATTCCGGGATGCGGCTGCCCATTCAGGTTCGAGGAAAAACCTAATCGGAGACAATGCCGACCAAGAATTGATTGACCGCTTTTCCGGAGAACTGAATGTCACTGCGGAAACTCCACCAACATTCCTTGTGCATGCTCAAGACGATGGCGGAGTTCCTATTGAAAACAGTTTTCTCTACTACAAAGCTCTGCATGCACATCAAGTACCCGCGTCCCTTCATATCTATCCCAAAGGGGGCCATGGTTTCGGTTTTGGATTGGGAAAAGGTGCTGTGGCAGGTTGGAGAGATGTGTTGTTGGATTGGATGGAAGATTTGAAGTAGTACCGTCATTGCGAGGAGGAACGACGAAGCAATCTATGCTTGCTAAACCGGATTGCTTCGTGCCTCGCAATGACGGAATCTATCCCACGTCATTGCGAGGGAAGAATGACCGAAGCAATCTCGGCTATTATAAACGGGATTGCTTTCCCGACTCATCGAGACAGGCTGTACCTCGCAAATACGGTACTTGAACTAGCCAATTCCGAACGTCATTGCAATGGAGGTACGACCGAAGCAATCTTGGCTTTAGTGCAGGGATTGCTTCGTACCTCGCAATGACGGAATCTATCCCACGTCATTGCGAGGGAAGAATGACCGAAGCAATCTCTGCTTGGTAAAACCGGATTGCTTCCCCGACTCATCGGGGCAGGCTGTGCCTCGCAATGACGATAAAAAAAAATCCTATACGACACCAAGGATTAATTACCACTCCCTAATTTCATCCCATAAATCTTTCCAATTGGGGTTCATTGAATTTATCAAATCCTCCTTTCCCTTCCTACTGCCACCTTTAATCTGCTTCTCCCTTGCAATTGCCTCATCAATTGAGTGAAAAGATTCAAAAAACACTAGCTTAGTCAAATTGTATTTAGTTGAAAATGAATTAGGATTGAGTTTGTTTCTATGTTCATATACTCTCCTTAAAAGATCATTCGTAACCCCAGTGTACAGTACTGTATGTCTATGATTGGTCATGATGTAAACAGCTCCACCCTTTTGCATAGTTTTAAATTAATAAAAAATAATATCCCTGAGTCTAGGTGTAACGATGCAATTTCAAATCATCCCAATTTAGATTGCTTCCCCGACTCATCGGGGCAGGCTGTGCCTCGCAATGACGGAACCTATCCCACGTCATTGCGATGGAGGTACGACTGAAGCAATCTCTGCTTGGTTAACGTCATCGGTAGGAGGTACAGCCTGTCCCGCACTTTTGTCGGGAACGAAGCAATCTCAATTTTCATAAAGGGATTGCTTCGTGCCTCGCAATGACGGAATCTATCCCACGTCATTGCGAGGCTTAACATTTAGAAAATGCACAAATCGAGATGACGTTGTAAATTTGCACTTCCTGTGCAAATTGGCCGGAGCTCGAATAGTGCAAGTTGCCTGTTTGCGAGTATGGTTGGAAAGAAAGGAGTCACAAATCATGGTACTTTTCCATTTCCGGAAAATGTCCGTTCGGTAGCCTTTCAATTGATTGATATTTCTTTCCGCACAGGTTTATTCTAACCGGTAGGACATGGATAAAATCAGGAAGAATGCCGCCGGGATAGA